>NZ_NEUB01000803.1 GCF_002910825.1 Streptomyces sp. SM1
AACCCTCGGGAATTGCATCAGACGGGCGAGAAGTCGCAGGTCGCCAGGTCACGGCGAGAGCTTGAAGGACTCCGAGGCTACTACGACCTAGCTGCCTGACCAGGCATGTTGCCGATCGTATCCCTTCTGATGCATGATCCTCCCTCCAGAAGGGATGGTCTGGAGTGGTGCATCAGCGCAAGGTGGCCCTGGCCGGGGCGGCTCAACTGGAGCTCGTCTCCGGGGTGGTCCAACTGCGTCCTGAGGACGCGATGTTCGACGCGATGCTGAGGGGCTGGCGTGCTCAGCAGAAGTCGCGGGGGTTGAAGGACGACACGATCGATCCGCGGGAACGACTCATACGCCGGTTCCTGGAGTTCGCGAACGACTACCCGTGGCAGTGGACGCCGGCCCACGTGGACGAGTGGTCGGTCTCATTGACCAGTGAGAAGCACCTGGCACCGTCGACGATCCGCAGCTACCAGGGCACCGTGCGGCTGTTCAGCGAGTTCCTCATCGATAGCCGCTACGGATGGGGCCCTGCCTGCGAGGAAGCCTTCGGCACCTTCCCGGTGGCGGTCTGTCACGAGTGGAACACCATTGCCCACCTCAACGATTACGAGGGCGACCCGGAGGCCAAGCCCTTCACCCGGGAACAGCTGCAGCTCTTCCTCGACTACGCCGACGACCAAGTCGAACGAGCCCTGCGGGCGAGACGCAAGGGCGCCCTGGCGGCCTACCGTGACGCCACCCTCTTCAAGGTGATCTACGGGTGGGGACTTCGCCGGACCGAGACCTCCAAGCTCGACGTGGTCGACTTCGGGCGCAACCCGCAGGCCCGGCAGTTCGGCCGGTACGGCACGCTCAACGTCCGCTACGGCAAGGCCAAGAAGGGCCAGCCGCCCCGGCGCCGGAACGTCTTGTCGGTGATGGACTGGGCCGTCGAGGCAGTTGCCGACTACGTCGAGAACGTCCGTCCGCGCTTCGGATTCCCCGACCACCCCGCTCTGTGGATCACCGAACGTGGTGGACGCCTGCGGCCCGGCTCGATCAACGACCGGTTCGAGGCATACCGCGACGCCCTGGGCCTGCCGAAAGAGCTGGTCCCGCACTCCTTGCGGCATTCGTACGTCACGCATCTGACCGAGGACGGGGTGGACCGCCGCTTCATCCAGCAGCAGGTCGGCCACGAGAGCGACAGCTCCCTGGCCATCTACACGCACGTCAGCGACGACTTCATGAACACTTCCCTGCACAAGGCACTGGCCCCGGCGTTCACCGGGGTCTGACAGGAGGGACCCGGCGATGGCCGCCAAGCTTGATTACCACTGGCACCTGCGCAAAGTCATGGCCGACCGCGGGATGTTCTCCACCACCGACCTCATCCCGCCGCTCGCCGAGCGCGGTATCACGCTGTCCTCCAGCCAGGTCTACCGGCTCGTCGTCGAGCGACCGGAGCGACTGAGCCTGAAGATCCTCATGGCCCTGCTCGACATCCTGGACTGCACCATGGACGACCTCATCGAGCCCATAGCGGTGGCCGGAGCCGTGAAGAAGCCGAAGAAGGCCGCCGCCGGCGGCACGGCCCCCGACACGGAAGGGCTCGGCGGACTGCGGCCAAAGCGAGCCCGGATCAAGGGTATTGACCGGCCGTGACTACCACCGGCTCTCTCGACCGCTCCGTCACGGACCCGATCGGCCTGATCACGGACCTGGTCGCGGATGCCGAGAGCGAACTCGGCTCCGAGACCATCCGGACCGTGGTCACCGCGATCGCGGGCGGCCGCGCGAAGTCACGGAACCTGGCCAAGTTCCTGGCGACGCGCCCCGCCGCTCTGACCGATGGCCGGTCCCCGGCGCCACGGGCCGTCGGCGATCTCCTCATCGCCCTTCGCAGGGCCGGCGCCTCGGCGATCTCGCCACCGGTCTGCGCGGACTGTGGGAAGGGGCTGCGAAGCCTCCAGCGGCAGGGCCAGGACTGGTACTGCTCGGTCTGCATCAAGGAGACCACCGAGTGCGCCGCCTGCGGCAACACCCGGCGCGTCACCTTCCGGGACCGCAAGGGCCTGCCCCGCTGTTCGATGTGTCCCGACCACGATGACCGCGACCCGGCCACGGTCGTCCACACGGTGATCAACACGATCGCCCCGGGCGCCGACCCCGACGTGGTCGCCGAGGCTCTGCGCCGGTCGGCGCCCCACCGTCCCCACTATCGCCAGCGAGTGGTCTGGGCCCTGGAGGAGAACCCCCGCCTGCTGACCGGCGAGGCCCATATCGCCCCGCACCGCGCCATCTTGAGGTTCATCGACCTTCTGCACGAGGCCGGTGTCGCCGGGATCGTCCGGCCGTCCTGCCCTCGTTGCCACCGAGTGGTTCGCATCGACAAGCCGCTCGACGGGCAGCGGGTCTGCCGCAACTGCATCGCCAAGTCCCGCATCGAAGAATGCGTACGCTGCGGAGCCCGACGCGAGCCGGCCACCCGCGACGAGCAAGGGCGACCGCTGTGTCCGAACTGCCTGGTCACCGACCCTGCGAACGCCGAGGTCTGCATCGGATGCAAGGAACGGCGGCGAGTACACACGCGCACCGCCGAGGGCCCGCTCTGCCCCAACTGCTGCCCCCTGCCGGTCCTGGTCTGCTCCATCTGCGGCCTCACCGCTCCCGGCAACCACTCGAAGCTCACCGGCCTGCCCCGCTGTCGCGGCTGCTTCCAGCGCCAAGCCCGCTGCACCACCTGCGGACGCGTCCGTGGCATCCATTCCGGCACCGCGGACGCTCCGGTCTGCGGCCCCTGCACCAAGCCGGACGCCGAGCTCTGGCACCCCTGCCCCACCTGCGGGCAGGCCGAGCGGCTGCGTTCACCGGGGCCATGTCGTCGTTGCATTCTCAAGCAGCGGCTCCACGAGCTTCTCGCCGACGACTCGGGCTCCATACCCCCGAAGCTGCAGGCCCTCAACGACGCCCTGGCCAAGACGGAACGGGTCGGCACGGCGATGCGCTGGCTGGCCGGTGGCATCGTCTCCACCGTCCTGTCCGATCTCGGCTCCGGCCATCGGCCCCTGACACACGAGGCCCTGGACGAACTCCCGGCGGGCAAGGTCGTCGAGCACCTCCGCAGCGTGCTCGTGGCCACCGGCACGCTGCCCCAGCGGGACGAGCAGATGGTCCGCCTGGAACGGCACGTGAACGATCTCGTCACCTCCCACGCCACTGCCGAGGGACGGAAAATCCTGCACCGGTACGCGACCTGGCATCTCCTGCGACGGCTCCGCCGCCGCAGCCGCGGCAACGACATCACGCACACCCAGCTCACCGTCGTCCGCCAGCATCTGCGGGCAGCCATCCATCTCCTCAACTGGATCGAGGTCCAGGGCCTGACACTTGTGACCTGCCGTCAGGCCGACCTCGAACGCTGGATGACCAGCGACGATGTCCGTCACCGCCGGGAGGCGGGCCACTTCGTGCGCTGGGCTCTCGCCCAGAAGATCGCCCGCGATCTCAGCTTCCCGGCCGTCCGATGGAACGGCCCGTCCCAGGCAATGGACGACGAGGCCCGCTGGGCCACCGCTCGCCGTCTGCTGCACGACGACACCCTCAAGTCCGAAGACCGATTCGCCGGCCTGCTGTTGCTCCTCTATGCCCAGTGGCCCGCGGCGATCTCCCGTCTCACCGTCGACCACATCGAGGAGACCGACGGAGCCGTCCATCTCCGCCTCGGCGCCGTCCCCGTCGAGCTGCCCGCACCCGTCGCTGAACTCGCCCTCCACCAGGTCGCGGTCCGCCGCAGCCATGCCGTTCTCGCCCGGACGGATTCCCCCTGGCTCTTCCCCGGCGGTCAGCCCGGGCGCCCGATCAGCGTCTGGGCCATGGGCGAACGACTCCGCAAACTCGGCATCCGGCTCGCCGAGACCCGCTCAACTGCCCTGTTCCAACTCGCCACCGAGCTGCCCGCCGCGGTCCTCGCCCGCACTCTCGGCATCGACATCACCGTCGCCGTCAAATGGCAACGAGCCGCCGCCGGAGACTGGGGCGCCTACGCAGCCGAGGTCAGCCGCCGGAACAGCCAACCCGACCCGATCAGGAACGGACGATGACCACCGACCAGCAGCACCTTTGGACCCTCCTGAGGAAGCTCGACACCTCCGGAGACGCGGAGTTCCCGCGCAACTTCGACCGATCTGCTACCCGAACGCGGTTCAACAAGCTTGCTGCCGACATCGACAGGGAGTTCGCCTGCACCTGCACTGTCGAACGGGACGTTCAGGAGGCCAGCTACCACGGAAGGATCACTATCCCCGTCGCGGCCACAGCGAGTGCCGACTTCATCACGGTAATCGTCAGCAACTTCGGTGATCTGGCTATCGTCACTCTCGGCAACCCCATGAGCTACGACGAGGAGGAGACCAGTTACCTGCTCGATTCCACCGACCTCAGCCGTCTCATCGGGATACTCAGCGAACTCGGATACGTCACCGTCCCCGAACACTTGACTTGGGCCGACTACGACGGCGCGTTGGAGCTCCGCTCTCACGCCAGGAGCTGGTTCGACCGCTTCTTCTTCTACACGTGATCTCAGCCCGTGAGGGCTAGGCATTCGGTGAGTTCCAATACCCGACTCCACCATTAGGAGTGTCGAACGAGTACCGCAACAACCTGCTGGAGGCCGCGTTGAAGAATCGGCTGGGCGACGTCTGGGACGTGACCGCGTGATCAAGAAGATGGGATACCACTGGCACCTGCGTCAGCTGATGGCCGAACGCGGCATGTTCCAAACCACCGACCTGGTTCCCCTGCTCGCCGAACGCGGCATCCAGCTCTCGCGCGAGCAGGTCTACCGCCTGGTCACCCAGGCCCCGCAGCGCATGAGCATGGACACCCTGGTAGCCCTCTGCGACATCCTCGACTGCACACCCAACGACCTCATCAAGCCCGAAGTCGTCAACGTTCAGGTCCGCAAGACCGCTGGCGGTGACTCCGACGTCGCCCCGCCCACGCAACCGCGCCGGACGGTCGTCCGCCGCCCGGGCACGTGAGCGCTCCAGTGAGCCGGCCCAGCCGGGCCAACACGCGGGTGCGCCACAGCCGATCCGAACTTGCAAGCTACAGAGCTGACTTGGTACGCCACGTCCAGGCCGTTGCCGGATCACAACTCACCTCCAGCGACGCTCAGCGCATCCTGGAAGCAGCCAACGCCTGGGAGCCTCGGCCCGCCCGAGCTCTGGCCGCCCACCTGGCCGAACGCCCCGACGCGCTCACCGCACCGATATCTCACAGCCCGGCAGCTCTTCCCAGGCTCCTGCTGGAACTGGCCGCGGCAGGCTTCGCCGTCACCAGGCTCGCCTGCGCACGCTGCGGACGCACTGACGACCCGTTGCCTCGCAACTCGCCCGTCGGGCGTCTCTGCAACTGGTGCGTCGAACGTGACCGCCTTCAGCAGTGCACCCGATGCGAACGCCAAACGCGCATCCACAGCCGTACGGCAGACGGCCCGGTCTGCCGCTCCTGCTTCCAGAAGGACCCCGTCAACCACCGTCAGTGCGACCGCTGCCAGCGACTTCGCCCCACCAGCCGGCGCCCGGACGGCACGAACCTCTGTTCCTCCTGCAGCCCCCGCCCCAAACGCTCCTGCATCCACTGCGGCACCGTCGCCCGCGCCAGCACCATCACAGATGCCGGCCCGATCTGCCCCCGCTGCTACGAACGGCCGACGCGCCCATGCGGCATCTGCGGACAGACCACCACCATCAAGATCCGCGCAACGGACACGAGCCCCGACATCTGCGAGCCGTGCTCGCGCCACCACATCGCGACCTGTGAGGCGTGCGGCCATCAACGCCGAGGCGCTGTTCGCAGAGGCGGCACCTTCCTCTGCCACAGCTGCCAGCCACGGACGCCAAGGACCTGCGCTGACTGCGGCAAATCCAAGTCTGTGACCGCGACCTACCCGGTCGGCGCCCTCTGTAGCACCTGCTACCACCACCGCCGACGCAACCCCCGAACCTGCGTCGAATGCGGCAACACCCGCATAGCCGCGGGACGCACCTCGGAGGACGGGGACCTCTGCGGCCCCTGCAGCGGACGCCCCGACCTGCACACGACCTGCAGACAATGTGACTACCCCGGAGACATCTACGCCAACGGCCGATGCACCCGTTGTGCCATCACCGACCGAGTCACCCAACTCCTCGCCGGCCCCGATGGCACGATCGCCCCACCGTTCCAGCCCCTTGCCGACGCGCTCACCCAGGCGGAGAAGCCCTGGTCGGTCATGAGCTGGTTGCGGACCAGCGCCGCGGCCGGACTCCTCGACGAACTCACCACGGAGCACACCGAGATCAGTCATGGGCTCCTCGACCGGCTGCCTCAGAGCACGGTCACCCGCAACGTCCGGCACCACCTCGTCATGACCGGAGCCCTCCCCGAACGCCACGAGACCTTCGCCCGGCTCGAGCTCTGGGCGAGAGCCACCCTCGAAGCCCTGCCCCCACACCAGTCCCGGATCGTCAGCCCCTTCGCGGAATGGCACGTCATCAAGGACGCACGCCGCCGAGCGGAGCGCGGACGCTACACTCCCGGCGCCGCGAAGGCCGACCGTGGCAACATCCGAGCCGCAATCCTCTTGCTGAACTGGCTCGACCAGCACCAGCTCACCCTCCCGGACCTGCACCAAGAGGACCTGGATCTGTGGCTCACGCAGAACCCCACCCGACGGCAAGCCGTCCACTCCTTCGTCCGATGGCTCACGAAGCGAAAGCTGACCCGACCGCTCGATACACAACTCGCCCGCAAGGGATTCCCTGCGAACTTCCAGACGGACGACGAGCACGAGCAACAGCTGCGGAGATGCCTCACAGACGAGGCTCTGCCCCGAGAACTCCGCATCGTGGGAGCCCTGATCCGCCTCTACGCACTCCCCATCTCGCGCATCAAAGAGATCACCACCTCCCAGTTCCAACTGAACGACGCCGGCGCCTTCCTCACCATCGATCGCCACCCTGTGCTGCTGCCTCCGACGCTGGCCCGGCTCATCAAGGCCCACATAGCCAGCCCGCAGGCCAGCTCGATGCTCAAGCCCCGCGCGTCCTCCGGACCCGACTACCTTCTCCCTGGTCGACACGCAGGTCGCCCCCTGAGCGCCGGCCACCTCATCAAACGGCTGCGGAACCACGATCTCCCCACCCGTGCGGCACGCAACACGGCAATGATCACCGCCATCACCGAGCTGCCGCCGATCGTGGTCAGCGACCTCTTCGGCCTCTCGGCCGCCACGACCTTCCAGTGGGCCAAGTTCGCCCAACAGAACTGGACCGACTACCTCGCGCTCCACGATTAGTGCAGGCATCTGGTCCCTTCTCCAGCCAAACTGACTATTCCGAGTGCGTGTGCGAGTGTGGCGTTGCACTCTCAGGTCTTCCTCAAATCGCGCCCAGCGTTCAGCGTGTGCCTGCATGATCTGGTCTATGGCATCTTCACAATGGAGTGTCGGTCGCTTGCTTGCCCGCTGGAAACTCGCTCTAGTTCCTGTGGGCTTCTCGATGATCGTGTATGGGAACTCTCTTTATGGCGGCCCAAATCAGCGTCTCGGTTGGGTTCTATTTCTCGCTGGCTGGGTTATCACAGTCAGCGGTATGCCAGCCTGGAAGCGGTTTGTGGATGAGGACCCACTTCGTGCGGGGTATGAGAGATATGTCTGGGTGGTCTTCTTTCTGATCCTATTCCTGGCGGGACCTGCCCATGTTGCTTTCAAGGCTGTCGTCGGAGCGGCCCATGCGGGCAACTACCGCACTGCCGCAACATCGCTGGGCCTGATCTACCTCATGCTTCCATTGATCGTGCGGTGGGCTGAGCCGAAGGACTACACCTTTGTGCGGCTCACCAGTCGTATTGGGCGAGCCACGTTCTTTCGCACCGTCGCCAACGCGGCTGGTATTGGCGCAGTCGGGGCGTTCCTTGGTGCACGCTTTATCGCTACCTATCCGGCGCCGCTTATTTCTACCGTCTTGACTCTCACGGTCACCATGTTTGTGGTCACGCATAAGACTTTTGCGCGGGCACGGAAGCTCTGCACGCAGACTTGTATTGACGTGCAGGCTCTGCTTTGGGCAATGGAAGAGCTCGATGATGCGAAAAGGCGGGACAAGCCGGCGAGCGGACTGACAGATTGGCGGCGCTGGCGACGCAGCCGTCAGGCGACGGGCGCAAAGCACGCTGATAAGCAGATGGCGGCTCACCAGAGCTGGCACACTCTCAAGCTCGACCTCTGTACCACCGTAGACAGCGGCTACCGCCTGTTCGGGCTGCCGCTCCTTACCAAGGGTGAGGTGGACGAGTTGGAGAGAGAGGTGCTGGCTGAGATCGAAGCCGCCGGTCCCACGGACGCTGCCTCGACGCGTAAGAACCTGCATGCCATCCTGAAAGCGTGTGCTGGACGCATCGACGTCTTGGCCTAGCTCCATGCATCGGCGCCCCTTCCCGACGGCCTCCCTCACTTGCCTGCGGAAGCCGGACAGGACTACAGAGTCGATCACGTCACCTCGCCCCTCGAATACTGCAGGGTTGGAACACCGACTCTTCCCCAGTCCGGCACGGTCTCGTAGCCCGGCCACGGCGTGACGGCCCGAGCCGGGATCCCGGTCTCCTCGTGCAGTTCGCGCAGAGCCGCCGCTGCCAGGGAGTCGTCGGTGGGCTCAGTGTGTCCGCCAGGGACGAGGACCTTCCCGCTGGCCAGGTGCAGCACGTGCAGGATGCGGCCGAGCTGGTCGACGACGATCGCGCCGCAGGTGACGTGCCCGGTGAAGGTCGAGCGGCTGGCGATGTCCTCGCCAGGCCGGTCGAGGGCGTCCAGGAGGGCGCTGAGCTGCTCGCGCTCGTGAGGGTGACGGGCGAGGTAGGTATCGACGGTGGTGCGGATGTGGTGGTGCGACAACGACATGGGGACTACCTCGCAGGGACGTGGGGCGGAGGGAGCATCGGGAACGGGCTGGTGTCTCTGTCCGGCGGACCGGTGGCCCGGCACGGCCCGGTGATCAGGGGGCGTCGCCGCTCATCCGGCGCTGCAGCTCCCACAGGGACCGGAACAGCCCCGGCTGCCGCGTGAGCTGGGCGTAGGTGCCCTCCTGGACGATCCGCCCCTGGTCCAGGACCACGATCCGGTCGGCGACGGCCACGTTGGTGAGGCGGTGCGTGATCAGCAGGACGGCGCGGTCCTTGGCCAGTTCGCGCAGACCGGCGAAGATCCGGTGCTCGGCGCGGGCGTCGAGGGCGGCCGTGGGTTCGTCCATCACCAGCAGCGCTGCCTGCCGATGGAACGCGCGGGTGAGGACCAGGCGCTGCCACTGCCCGCCGGAGAGCTGCTGTCCTCCGAACCACTCGCTGGTCAGGAGGGTGTTGAGGCCCGAGCGGAGCTTGGGAAGCATCTCCGCGGCGCCGGACGCCTCGCACGCGGCGAGCAGGGCGGCGTCGCTGGTGTCGCCCTGCCCGAAGGTGATGTTGTCGCGCATCGTCAGTGGCAGGTAGGTGAACTTCTGCGGGACCAGCGCGACGTGCTCCCACGACCTCCACGGGTCCAGGTCCGTGGTGGAGGTGTGGTCCCAGGCCACGTCGCCCTCGGTGGGCAGCAGCAACCCGCACAGCAGACGTGAGAGGGTCGTCTTGCCGGAGCCGTTTTCCCCGACCAGCGCCACGATCTCGCCGCGCTTCACGTGGAGGGAGACGTTGCTCAAACTGCCCTTGAGGGCGCCGTCGTAGCGGTAGGTGACGTCACGGACCTCAAAGCGTTCCGGGGCCGCGATCACGGGTGTGGTGCCGCGGGAGTCGGTCATGGCCTGGCCGTGGGCGTTGTCGAGGAAGTTCTGCCAGTCCTGCACGTACCAGCCGGTGCGTACCAGGCGGGCCCCGCCGTTGATGATGCCGCGCACTGAGCCGGTGGCGGTCTGAAGGGCGAAGACGGCGCCGCCGCCGGCCGCCAGGCTCATCCGCCCGGAGGCCAGGAGCCACAACAGCGCCGCCCACACCGCGGCCGAGGCGATCCCGCCGGCCACGGCTCCGGCCAGCCCCATCCACGCACCGGTGTTCGCGGCCTTGCGCTCGGCGGCGTTGACCGAGGCGGCCAGCCGCCGGTACCGCCCGATCAGGAAGGGACCGGCGAGGCAGGCACGCATCTCCTCGCTGGACTCCTGATAGGCCATGTGCCAGCGGAGCTTGCTCAGCATCCGGCGCCGCCCGGAGGTCTCCAGCCCGGCGAGGTAGAGCACCCGTGCGGAGCGCACGTACGCGGCGGCCTGCGGCAGACAGGCGAGGAAGAGCAGGGGGAGGAGCAGGGGGTGCAGGACGGTCAGGACGGTGGCGCCGGCCGCCAGCGTGGCGGTGGCCGCCAGCACGTCCTGTGCTTCTTCGACGAGGTCGGGGGTGACCTGGGCGCCGCGGTCGGCGATGTCGTACGCGTCGTTGTAGCCGGGCTTGTTGTTGGCGGCCAGTTCCGCACCGAGCGCGGCCTCGATCATCGTCAGCTCCGCCGCCCGGCCGAGCACCGGACGCAGACGCCCGGTGAGCCAGACGACGGCGATACCCATCAGCGCGCGCAGGCCGGCGGCGGCGGCGATCACGGCGAGCTGCGGGGCGGCGTCCCACAGCCGCTCGGTGATGTCGCCCGAGGAGACCAGCGCGGTGATCGTGCCCGTGACGGCCAGGAGGCCGAGGGCCGCGAGGACGCCCGTCCCGATCTGGCACATCAACAGGCCGACGGTCGCGCCGCGGTCCACGCGCCAGGCCATCCGCACCGAGCGCCGCACCAGCGAGGGCAGGCGCCGCGCCATGGTGCGGGAGGTCAGCAGGGAGCCGGCCTGGAGCCTGGACTCGTCGCGGTAGAGGTATTCCTCTTCTCGAACACCGGCGTCCTGATGTTCGCTGGCCGGCGCGGTCCCCTTGGGTGGTTGTGGCGGCTGGTCCTGTGTAATGGCCGAGGTCATCGTTCCCCCTGGGACGGTCGCTGCGGCAAGGTCGTGAGGTCTAACGACGCGGTTGCGATATCGAACACACGTCATTCGGTCGTGCTGGAAAGCCCGTGATTCCCTGCGTCCGTGGAACCTGCAGGCGTCCTGTCCCTGGTCTGGCTTGGAGCGGCTGCGGGCAGGAAATGGCCGAAACGCCGACACCGCCACACCACGTGGGCAGTACGCCTCGGCAGAGAAGGTCGCCCCCTCCTAACCGGTATGGGAATCGGCCTGCAGCAGCTTTTCCAGCTCCCTCTCGGCGTGGCCGACCGCGGCCGTCAGGGCCTCGTGGTCGTGGGCGGACAGAGCGCCGGCTCCCAGTCCGGCCGCGGCGATCACCGCGGTCAGCGCTCCGGTCGCCTGCTCGGCCAGGGCTGACGCGGCGACGGGGTGGTGCAGAGTCTCTCGTGCGGCGTAGGCGTCGAGTCGGGCGACGCTGACGAGGGAGTCGAGTATCCGGGCATGATGGCGGCCGGCGCGGTCCACTTCCAGGGCCGACAGGCCCGTTCGGGCCTGGAAGACGGCGGTCGGCGGATCGGGATGGGCAAGGAGCTGGACGGCTTCCTCCACTGTGCGGTCGAGATCGTCTCCGGGGACGGGGGCCTCGGCGGGCCAGCAGTGCGCGTGCAGGAGGAGCGCGACGGCTTTCTCCCAGGGCTCGGTGGGCTGAGTGGTGTCGATCAAGTCGCGGGCCTGCTGGTCCAACCCCTGCTCCATCAGGGCCATGATCTTGATCTGGCGACCATCGAGGAGGCGGTTGCCGATGCCGCGGTGCCGGGCCATGGCGTCGGCGGCCTCGATCCACCGCCCGATCTGGGCGAGGGCGCGGGCCCCATCCACGAGCAGCGTGACGTACAGCTCCTGGCACACCGTGCGGTGGTCCTCGTCTGTGCCGGTCAGGGTCGAGAGGTCGACGGTGCGGCCGTCGATGTCGGTCTTGTTGCGGTGTCGGGCTGCGTCGTTGAGGCAGTGCAACAAGCTGTAGGCGAGGTGGCCGTGGCCGGCGCGGGTCTGCAGCCGGGCGAGGTTGACCAGTGGCATCAGTGACATGACGGCGACCCGTCCCCGGAGGCGTCCGGCGTTGGAGAAGACTTGGTGCTGGCGCCAGCACAGATCCTCGGCCAGGTCGGGCAGGCCGACGTCGGAGGCGATGAGAGCCGCGTAGTTGAGGACCCCGCAGGCGCGGGCCACCAGGTCGTGGTGGCTCGCACCCGCGGGCGCGACGGTCAGCCCGGTGAGGTGGTTGATGCGCTCCTCCAGGGGGAGCGCGGGCGCCTTGGTGCGGCGGACCAGGGGGATGCGGCTGGCTATCGCGGGGATCATCGGCTCAGCCCTTGCGCGCCCAGTCGACGACCAGTCGGCTGTAAGGCTTGTCGACGACGAAGCGCGGGTCGTTGGTCGTCAGCCGTTCGCGCGAGTCGGCGACGGCCATCCGGAAGCCCGGCTCGGGGGCGTCGTTGCCGCCGGTCGCGTCCCAGGCGCGGATCTCGCTCACCACGCGCTCGGCGAGGTCGGCGCCGCCCTCGCCGTGGCCGACCACGCCGACCTCCCAGTACCGGCCCTTCTCGTCCTCGCCCTCGCGGATGGTCAGGTACGCGAGCGACCCGGCGTCGAGGGCGGCCATGGAGCCCCACCCGAAGTGCGGGGTGAATCCGGGGCGCTGGCCCGGCAGGCGGGACAGTCCGTTGGGGAGCACGCAGGTCAGGTACAGGTACAGCCACTCCCAGGCGGAGCCCTGGCGGAACTTCACCCCGGTGTAAATCTTGGTCTGCTGCTGGTCCAGGACGGTACGCAGGGCGTCGCGGTCGACGTCCTGCTCGCTGAACGTCTCCAGGCGCACGTTGCCCTCGCCGGACATCGGCACCAGCGTGTACACGTCGTCGCAGACGCCCTTGCGCAGCGGGATGAAGGTGGCCATCTCGCAGGAGACGGTCTTCCACGTCTCGCCGTCGCGTTCGAAGGCGAAGGAGCGGGAGATGCTGCCGCGGATGCGCATCGGCAGGACCAGGCGTCCGCCGGGGGCGAGCTGGTCGAGGATCTTCACGGGGACGTCGCCGGCGCCGACGGTGAAGATGATCCGGTCGTAGGGGGCGTGCTCGGGCAGCCCGGCCGCGCCGTCGGCCATCACCGCGGTGGCGTTGTCGACGCCGGCCTCGGCGAGGTGCTTGCTCGTGCCGGCGACGAGGTCCTGGTCGACGTCGAGGGTCCACACCTGCCCGCCGGGGGAGACGATTTTGCCGAGGAGGGCGGCGTTGTAGCCGGTGGCGGCCCCGGCTTCCAGGACCTTGTGGCCGGGCTGGGCGCCGAGCTGTTCGAGCTGGGTGGCGACGATGGACGGCGCGGAGATGCAGGAGATCATCTCCCCGTGCTCGTCGTGCTTGATCGGGACCGCGTCCTCCTTGTACGCGCTCTCCAGGTCGACGCCGGGCAGGAAGGCGTGCCGGTCGGTGGTGCGGAAGGCGTCGATGGCCGCCTTGCTGTGCAGGTGGCCGCTGTCGACGAGCCGTTGGGCGAGGGCTTCGCTCAACTGGTGGGGGTCGGTGGCGGGTGTCACGGTGGTCTCCATTCGGGGGAGGCTAGGGTCCGCGGAGGCGGACTTGCGGGTAGACACGTCGGCTCCTTCTCCGGTGGAGAAGGCGACGTGACGGCCGAGCCACGCGGTGGCGGCCTGCGCGTCGGCAGGCACGCCCGCACGGTTGAACGCGAAAATCGCGTGATGGGCGATGACGCCCCGGATTCCGCGTATCAGGCGGCCGTCGGCGGCGAGCCGGCGCAGCCGACGGCCGGCGTCCTCGAACGCGGCGACGCGCTCGACCCAGCCGGCTTCCGCGTCGGGGCGCAGAGCGGCATCCGCGTTCATCAGCCGCCGCATGGCGGAGACGGCCTGCTCCAGCGCGGGGCCCTGGGGCGGGGTGACGGGAGGCCGCAGGGCAGCCCATTGGGCGTAGACGTCTCCGGCTTCGAACGGGTCCAGCCCGGCCGCGCGGATCATGGCTGACAGCAGCAGCACGCTGTGCTCGCGGGCGCCGGGGACGCCGGTCTCGGCGAGCGCGGCCGGGCTGTCGGCGCAGAACACCTCGTGCGCGACCGCCATACCCTCCAGGCCGCCGAAGGCATATGTCTCCGGCTCGTAGATCCCGCCCGTCCACCCGGTGATGACGCGGTCGGCGACGAGCTGGTCCAGCAGGCCGGTGGCGGGCTGTTCGGTGCGCAGGCGCACGCCGGCGTCCTTGCGCAGGAAGTGAAAGCGGCGTTTGGCCAGCGCGGACGCCAGGGCCCGAGCAGCGTCCACCCGCGGATCGGCGAAGGCCACGGATGCGTGCCACCAGGACGTGGCCGGGGGGATCGGCAGGTTCTCGTCGTCGAAGGCCATGGGAGGCAACTCCTTGCACGTCGGCAGGTTCGGGGATCAGGTGAGCAGGAGGGCGCGGCTCCAGCCGGCGGCATCGGGGGCCTGCAGGGCGAGTTGGGCTCCGGCGCGACCTTCCATGAAGCCGAGCTTGGGCAGGCGCTCCCAACTGGTGGCCAGCCGTCGGTGCAGGTCCTGGATTATCGGGCTGAAGCGGTCAGGTGCGGGGCTGTCGGCGGCGACCGCGCGGGTGAGCGTCAGCAACCCAGCCCAGCCGTGGCAGAGCGTGGAGTCGGTGATGCGGGCGAGGTGCAGCGGGTCGGTCAGGGTGGTCTCGATGGTGTCCTCGGCCGCCCGGCGACGGGCGGGGTCGCCGAGGGCGAGCGCAGCGAGCTGCTGGGCGCGGGCGATGCCGGGCTGGCCGTAGCACCAGGACTGGCGGGTCGGCTCAGGCGCGGGCGGCTGGTCGGCGTCCAGGTGGGCTGCGGTGGACCAGTAATGGGCGCCGTACCGGTCGAGCCAGGTCGCGAAGGTGTCGACGGCTTCCTCCTGACCAGGCACGCTGATGCCGTCGCGCAGTGCGAGAGAGAGCACGGCAAGGGGCCCGGCGATGCCATGGGCCATGCCGTTATTGCCGTGCCCGCCGGCCATCTCCTCCCCGTCGGGGCCGACCGGCGACCACCACCCGGGCACTGTCCGGCCGTCACCATGGGCGGGCTGGGCGAGCGCGACGAGGCAGGTGAGCACGTCGGGCAGCCGGGGCGCGGGCGGTTGTCGGGAGAGCAGGAGGGCGGCGAGTCCGGTCAGGCCGCGGACGAGGTCTACCGAGCACCTGGTCGCCCAAGTCCTCCAGCAGCTCCCGCACCTGCGG
>NZ_NEUB01000804.1 GCF_002910825.1 Streptomyces sp. SM1
GCGAGTGGTTCCGTACATGCCAAAGAGATCGCCCACCGCCGGGGCGTTCACGTGCGCACACTCATCCTCGCCCGGACACAGCCCTGCTGATGGAGCGTCAGCTGTGCGCGAAGCCTGGACAGCCGCCGGGCGGCGTGTTGTCATTCCGCTGCACGGCGGATTTCCAACGTTGGAAGCAATGCCTGACCGAGCCGACGGCCGTGCCCGCTTCGTCCTGGCCCCATGCCCCCTGCGCGAGGAAAGGTTCGATGACAAGACAACACACCCGCCCGCGGTCCCGATGGTGGGCTCTGCTGACCGTCACGGCACTGGCCCTGTCCACCGGCGCCCTGGCCCCCTCGGCGACGGCCGCGGCGCCGGAGACCGTCACGTCCGCCCGCGCGGCCGCCGACGCCGACGTTCAGGTCACGGCCTGAAGGGCGAGTACTTCAGCATGTCGGCGCCGGGCGCCCGGGACTTCGCCGAGCTGGGCGGCACCCTCCTGGAGCCGCAGATCAACTTCTCCGGGCTGACCGGCACCTTCGAGGAGCTGACCGGGCGCACGGAACACACCACAGCCCGCTGGACCGGACAGATCGAGGCATCCCAGGACGGCGACTACACGTTCTACGCCATCGGCGACAACGGCTTCCGGCTCCTCATCGACGGCGAGCCGGTCATCGGCCACTGGGAGCCGGACTGGGACCGGGAGCAGACCAGTGCGCCCATCACCCTGAAGGCCGGCGAGAAGCACGACTTCCCGATGGAGATGTTCCAGGACATCGGCGGGGCGAACATGTTCCTGCGCTGGTCGACGCCGACGATGCCCAAGCAGCTCGTCCCGACCTCCGCGTTCACCCCGCCCGCCGGCTTCGAGGTCTTCCCCGTGGAGCTGACCGTCGGCGAGGACGGACGCAGGCTGCTCGCCCGGTTCGAGGACCGGGTGAGCGACCTGGCGCAGGTGGCGGACCACCTCAAGATCGAGGCCGACACGACCGCCATGCCGGTCAAGTCGGTGGCGCCCGCACGCGGTGACCGCGACTCCCTGGTCGTCACGCTCTCGGAGCCGATCCAGAAGGACCAGCAGGTCCGGGTCACCTAAGACGGCGAAGGGGGCCTCGAGGCCGGCGGCGAGACCGTGCCCCGGATCGTCCGCTACGCCGTGAACACCTCCACCCACCGGATCACCACCCCGTGGGGCGACAAGGTCGACAGGAAGAACCCGCTTCCGGAGTACCCCCGCCCGCAGCAGGTCCGCTCCAAGTGGAAGAACCTCAACGGCCCCTGGCAGTTCGGCGGCGCCGAAGCCGGTGAGGAGCCGGTCTTCGGCAAGAACCTGGACGAGAAGATCATCGTGCCGTTCCCGGTCGAGTCTCAGCTCTCCGGGCTGGAACGGCACGAGGACCACATGTTCTACCGCAAGCTCGTCGACGTGCCGAGAAGCTGGAAGGTCGGCAGGGGCGGCGACGGCAACCGGCTGAAGCTCCACTTCGGTGCGGTGGACTACCAGGCCCGCGTCTGGGTCAACGGCAAGAAGGTCGCCGAACACACCGGCGGCTACAACGCCTTCAGCGCCGACGTCACCGACGCGGTCAAGCGCCACGGCAAGCAGGGTGGCGCAGCACTTGGCGGCGA
Source organism: Streptomyces sp. SM1 (assembly GCF_002910825.1). GTDB lineage: Bacteria > Actinomycetota > Actinomycetes > Streptomycetales > Streptomycetaceae > Streptomyces > Streptomyces okerensis. The sequence continues at coordinate 1,615 of NZ_NEUB01000804.1, forward strand.
GTCCGGTCCTTGTGGCAGTCATCGTCCAGGAACTCCAAAGGTCGTGGGGAACGGGTGCGGTGGCGGCCGCGTACGGCCGCCACCGCTCTTCTCACGCGGCCGGCGTCACCGCGGTCACGGGGCCCAGGGCGCTTGAACGGCCCAGGTGGTGTCCTCAGTGAAGTGGGCGGAGTTGTCCCAGGCGCGGGACCCGCCCGGTACGGCCAGCCACAACTCGGCGTCGTAGTGGCGCAGATACTGCCCGGGGAAGTTGTAGGCGGACAGTCTGACACCGCCGTTCGCGCCCCGGACGGGGCAGAAGGTGGCGTCCGCGCGGAACAGGTCGCCGCTCCCGCCCTCCTTGTACACACGGGAGTTGCGGTGGCGCAGATACTCGCCGGCGTAGTTCCGCGACTCGAAGGAGTAGCACGAGCTGTCGGCGAGGCCGGGGACGATCCGCCAGGTGGCGTCGTTCTTCAGCAGCGAGTCACTGCCCCCGGTGACGACCTCCGTGAACACCGCGCCGTCCTGGTGCCGGACGTAGCGGTCGGTGTGGCCCGGAGTCGTCACGCGCAGGGACGCGTACTGCCCGGCCGGCAGCGTCACCGGCGCGGCCGGCGAGCGGGACGCGTCGATCAGCGCCCGGTTGGCCGCCCGGACCCGTGCCTCGTCCACCTTGACCACCTGGCGGTCGTAGGTGAGGAGGCCGTTCGCCTCGTTCTCCACATCGGCGATCTCGGTGTAGACCGCGGCGGACAGGCCCCGGGGCAGGCGCACCTCGCGGATGCCGTCGAGGAGCCCGACGAACCGGTTGTTCAGATGGGTGAGGTCCGGCTGGTCCTCGTAGCTGAAGCCGCCGCCCGGGTACTACTCGTGACCCGCGACCTCGAAGCCGAGCCCGCCGTACTCGCCGAGCACCGCGGCCCGGGTGGAGCTGGGCACCGTCGTGCCGGGTCCGACGTGGACGTGGTGGTCGACGACGTCGCCGTTCCCGCCGTCGACGGCACCGCAGCAGTTCATCCCGCTCATGTTGTCCACCAGGCGCGACGGGTCGTACGCCTTCACCTCGTTCGCGATGCGCGCCTGGTCGTACTGGCCCCAGCCCTCGTTCTGGTTGACCCACATGACCAGCGCGGGGGAGCTGCGGTGCTGGTCGATGACGCGGTCGTACTCGGCCTCCCACTGCACGCGCGCCGCGGCGTCCGGGGTGCGCTCCATGGACGGCATGTCCTGCCAGACCAGCAGCCCGAGCCGGTCGGCCCAGTAGAACCAGCGCTGCGGCTCCACCTTGATGTGCTTGCGCACCATGTTGAAGCCCAGGTCCTTGTGCTTCTGCAGATCGAACCGCAGGGCCGCGTCGGTCGGCGCGGTGTAGATGCCGTCCGGCCAGTAGCCCTGGTCCAGGGTGCCGGTCTGGAACACGAACCGGCCGTTGAGCACGGGCCGCAGCACACCGTCCACCCGGGCGAGACCGACGGTACGCATGCCGGTGTAGCTGCCGACCGTGTCGACCGTCGTCGAACCGGACAGCAGGTCGGCGCGCACGTCGTAGAGGAAGGGATCGTCGGGTGTCCACCGGTGGGCGTTCGGCACCGGGACGGTGAATTCCGAGCCGACGGGACCGGTGGCCGTGCCGACCGTGGTGCCGCCGGAGGAGACGGTCACGCGGGCCTGGTGTCCGCTCGTCCCGGCGCCCCGCACGGTCACCTTGAGCCGGCTGTTGGTGAGGTCGGGCACCATGTCGAGCCGGGTGATGTGCGCCGCCGACGTGGGCTCCAGCCACACCGTCTGCCAGATGCCGGACGCGGTCGTGTAGAAGATGCCCCCACCCGGGTGCGGGGTGACGTCGTTCAGCCGCTGCTTGCCGACCGCCTGGGTGCCGTTCTGGGTGGGGTCCCACACGGAGACGACGATGGTGTTGGCGCCGCCCCGGTTCAGCAGGTCGGTGACGTCGTACGAGAAGGAGTCGAAGCCGCCGCTGTGGGCGGCGCCGGCCTGCCGGTCGTTGACCCACACGGTGGTACGCCAGTCACTGGCGCCGAAATGGAGCTGCACCCGGCGGCCGTCCCAGCCCGACGGGACGGTGAAGGCGCGCTTGTACCAGAGCTTGTCGTTCTGTGTGATCCTGCGCTGGATGCCGGACAGTGCCGACTCCGCGACGAACGGGGCCCGGATCTGCTCGGTGAACGACGCGGGCCGGCCGGCGCCCGCCGCGGTGACGGCGAAGTCCCAGATACCGTTGAGATTGGCCCAGTCGGGGCGGGTGAGCTGCGGCCGGGGGTATTCGGGCAGCGGGTTGTCGACGGAGACCTGGCCGGTCCAGGGCGTCGTCATCGGCGCGGGCTTGGGGGTCCAGGCCCGGGGCGCCGCGGTCGCGGTGCCGGAACCGGTGAGAGCCGTGCCGGCCAGCACGACCAGCACGGCCAGCACGCCGGACAGGGCGGTGAGCCGCCACGACCGGCGTCTGAACCGGAGGAGGCGGGCGGGCGGGGCGAGTACTCGACGCATCGTCACTCCTGGGGAAGTGGGGGTGGGAGCCGTGCGCGTGCGAGAAGCGGCCGGTGCACGTCGGAACGTGGCCGGCCGCCCGGTGCCGGACGCGGCGGCGGGATCCCTCAGCGGGTCCGCCGCCGCGCCCGCGGTTCTACATCAGCTGCCGACGCCGGCCCAGCCAGGTCTGGGCGACGACCACGACGGCCAGGAAGGCACCGCTGACGACCTGCTGGTAGGAGGAGTCGAGGGAGCCGATCTGGTTGATGACGTTCTGGATCACCTTGAGCAGCAGCACACCGACCAGGGCGCCGCTGACGTAGCCGAGTCCGCCGGTGAGCAGGGTGCCTCCGATGACGACGGCGGCGATGGCCTCCAGCTCCATGCCGTTGCCGAGAATGGTCACCCCCGAGGCGAGCCAGGCCGCGTTGAGAGCGCCCGCCAGCCCGGCCGTCACTCCGGACAGGGTGTAGACGAGGATCTTCGTACGGGCCACCGGGGCACCCATCAGCGCCGCCGCGTCCTCGTTGCCGCCGACGGCGTACACATGCTGCCCGAACCGGGTGCGGCGCAGTACGACGGCCCCGGCGACGAACAGCGCCAGCGTGATCCACACGGGGTTGCCCAGACCCAGGGTGCTGCCCTGGCCGAGCTCGGCGAGGAAGGAACCCTTGCCGATCAGATAGGTGTTGGCGCCCTCGTCGGTGAGCGCCAGCATCAGACCGCGCGCACCCAGCATGGCCGCCAGGGTCACGATGAAGGGCGCCAGCCGGGAACGGGCCACGAGCAGGCCGTTGACCACACCGACCGCCCCGCACACCACCAGCGGCAGCAGCAGGGCCACCAGGGTGCCGTGCCGGGACCCCCAGGCCGCCAGGACCCCGCCGAGCGCGAAGAGCGAACCGACCGACAGGTCGATGCCCCCGGTGATGATGACGAAGGTCATGCCGAGCGCGACGATGGCCAGGAACGCCGAACTCGTCGCCATGTTGCTGATGTTGTCACCGGTGGCGAAGGAGTCGAAGCTGAACGACGCCACCAGGGAGACGACCAGCAGCACCGCCAGCGCACCGTGCTGCTGGACCAGCGCGCTCACCCGCTCGGAGCGGGCGGAACCCGGCGGCTCGCCGGCCGGCGCCGGCCGCTTGTCACGCGTCGCGCTCACCGGGGCGTCCGTCTTCGTGGCGGTCATCGCTTCCCCCGTCCCCGTGCCGCGTACACCGCGCACACGATCACTACGGCCTGCGCGATCTGTGTCCAGGAGGGCGGCAGATCGTGCTCGATGAGGGTGGCGGTGAGCAGCTGGATGAGCACGGCTCCTGCCACCGTGCCGGCGATGTTCACCCGGCCACCGGTCAGCGGTGTCCCGCCGACCACGACGGCGGTGATGGCGGACAGCTCCATCAGATTGCCCAGCGAGGTCGGGTCGCTGGCCCCCAGCCGTGCCGTGGCCAGCACGCCCGCCACCGCGGCGAGCAGTGCGCAGACGACGTACACCACGATCAGTACCCGGCGTACCGGCAGCCCGGCGAGCTGCGCCGCGGGCCGGCTGTCACCGATCGCGAGGAGCTGCCGCCCGAACGTGGTGCGACGGACGGTGAAGGCCACCAGCAGCGCCGGCACGGCGGCGATCAGGATCAGATACGGGATGCCCAGCACGTCCCCGGAGCCCAGGGAGGCCAGCGCGGGGTTGCGCAGGTCCTCCAGCTGCGGCAGCAGCACCAGGGCGAGACCCCGGCCGCCCACCATGAGCGCCAGGGTCGCCACGATCGGCTGCACCCCGACGAACGCGACCAGCGCCCCGTTGGCGAGCCCGATACCCGCGGCGAACACCGCCACCACGAGCAGCGCGGGCAGAAGCCCGTAGCCGAGGTAGAGGGCCGTCACGGAGGCCGCGAGGGCCATCACGGCACCGACCGAGAGGTCGACCCCCTCGGTGCCGATGACCAGGGCCATGCCCAGCGCCACGATGATGACGGGAGCGACCTGCACGGCCTGGGTACGGAAGTTCTCCGCGGACAGGAAGTGCGGGGTGATGACGATGTTGACGGCCATCAGCAGCGCCACGCCGGCGTAGACCCCGTACGTCTGCAGCCACTGCAGGACGCGGGCCCTGTCGAGGGGGACGGTCTTGAGGGTGGCTTCAGCCATCGGTGGCCGCCTCCTCCAGCACGTCGCCGTCCGGGGCGTGCCCGGCGATGGTCCGCATCAGCTTGTCCTCGGTGACCTCGTCGCCGGTCAGCTCGCCGACGACGGCACCGTCCTTCAGTACGACCACGCGGTCGGACCCTTCGATCAGTTCCTCCAGATCGGAGGAGATGAGCAGCACGCCCAGGCCGTCCGCGGCCAGTTCGTCCACCAGTTTCTGCACCTCGGCCTTGGCTCCGACATCGATGCCCCGGGTGGGCTCGTCCAGCAGCAGCACCTTCGGGTTCATCGCCAGCCAGCGGGCGAGCAGCACCTTCTGCTGGTTGCCGCCGGACAGTTCGCCCACCTTCTGGTGCGGTGAGGACGCCTTGATGCGCAGCCGCTCGATGAAGGTGTCGACGATGCTGTCCACGCGTGCCTCGGAGACCAGTCCGAAGCGGGAGAGCCGGGGCAGCGCGGCGAGGGAGATGTTCTCCCGGACCGACAGACCCGGAACGATGCCCTCGCTCTTGCGGTCCTCCGGCAGCAGACTGATGCCCGCCCGGATGGCCGCGGGGGTGGAGCCGGCGCGGAGCGGCACACCGGCCACCGTCACCCTGCCCGAACTCGTCGCCAGCGCGCCGGAGATGGCCTTGGCGGTCTCGGTGCGTCCGGAACCGAGCAGCCCGCCCAGTCCGACGACCTCGCCGGGGCGGATGCTCACGGACACGCCGTGCAACTGGTGCGGGACCTTCAGGTCCCGTGCCTCCAGCACCGGTTCGGCATCGGTGGCGTGATGGTCGCCGGTGAACTTCGTCAGGCCCTCCGTGCGGACCTCGCCCAGTTCCCGGCCGAGCATGGTGGACACCAGGGAGAGCCGGTCGAGTTCGGCGAGGCGGCCGTGGTGCACGCGACGGCCGTCCCGCAGCACGGTGACCGTGTCGCACACCGCGTACAGCTCGTCGAGACGGTGACTGACGTAGATGACGGCGATGCCCGCGTCGCGGAGCCGGCGGATGACCGAGAACAGCGTCTCGACCTCCCGCGGTTCCAGGGAGGAGGTCGGCTCGTCCATGACGACGATCCGCGCCTCGCTCGCCACGGCACGGGCCAGGGCCACCATCTGCTGCGCGCCCACACCGAGGCTGCGCAGCGGCCGGCGGACGTCCACCCGCACGCCGTAGGCGCCGAGCGCCTCCTCGGCCTCGCGGTTCATACGGGCGAAGTCCAGCAGCCCGAAGCGGTTGCGCGGCTCACGGCCCAGGAAGAGGTTGCGGGCCACGCTCAGCAGCGGGATGAGATTGACCTCTTGGTAGATGGTGGAGATACCGGCCTTCTGGGCCTCCAGCGGAGTGCCGAAGGAGACCGTACGGCCCTGGAAAACGATGTCACCGGCGTCGGCCCGGTGGACCCCGGTGAGGAGTTTGATGAGCGTCGACTTGCCGGCGCCGTTCTCGCCGATCAGGGCGTGCACCTCACCGGCGTGCAGGGTCAGGTCCACGCCGTCCAGGGCCCGGACGCCGGGGAAGGTCTTGCTCAGTCCGCGGACGGCGAGGACTTCGGCGGGGGGAGCCACCTGTGCCTCCAGGAAGAATGGGGTGACGGACGGACAGGGGCCCGGGATCCCGGGCCCCCGCGGCGGGATCAACGGGATCAGTAGGCCTTGCCGAGGTCCTTCTCGGCGCTGTCGGCGTTGTAGGCGCTGTCCTGGATAACGATGTCCTGGGGGACTTCCTTGCCCTGGGTGAAGGTGTCCAGCGTCTGGAACGCCAGCGGGCCGAACCTCGGGTTGGACTCGATGACACCGCTGATCCAGCCGTCCACGACGCCCTGCACGGCGTTGCGCGTACCGTCGACCGTGACGATCTCTATGTCGCCGGCCTTCTTGCCGGCGCCCTTGAGCGCGGCCACCGCGCCCAGGCCCATCTCGTCGTTCTCCGCGTAGATGCCCTTGATGCCGGGCTTGGACTGGATGAGCTGCTCGGTGACCTGCTGGCCCTTCTCGCGCGTGAAGTCACCGGTCTGCTCGAAGACGACCTTCAGGCCGGGGGCCTTCTCGGCGACGCGCTCCTTGAAGCCCTGGGTGCGCTCGGTGGTGACGTTGTTACCGGCCGATCCCAGCAGGATGGCGACCTCACCCTTGCCGCCGGTGGCCTCGATCATCTGGTCGGCGGCACGCCGGCCCTGCTCGACGAAGTCCGAGGCGATGAAGGAGACATAGTCCTTGCAGGCCGTGGCGTTGATCTTGCGGTCGATGGTGACGATCGGCACCTTCTTCGCGGCGGCGGCCTGCAGCACCGGGTCCCAGCCGTCGGAGTTGAGCGGGGCGATCACCAGCAGGTCGGCGCCCTTGGCGAGCAGGTCCTGCACATCGCTGATCTGCTTGGAGAACTGCGACTGGGCGTTGGCCGTCAGCAGCTTGACGCCTCTCTTGGCCGCCTCGTCCTTGATGGACTGCGTCTCGGCGATGCGGAAGGGGTTGGCCTCCTTCTCCGACTGGGAGAAGCCGACCGTGGCGTCCTTCAGGTCGATCTTCTCGCCGCCGTAGGCGTCGATGGTGCAGGTCTCGCTGCCCGGCTTCGGTGTGACGACCTTCTGACCGGCGTCGTCGGCGGCCGCCGGGGACTTCTTGCTGTCCGCCGCGTCGCCCTCCGACTTGGCGCAGGACGTGACGGTCAGGGCTACGGCGGCGGCCAAGGCCACGACCACGGGGCGGGCGAGAACGAGAGAACGGTGAGTGGTGCGCTGCATGGTGACCCCGATCCGGGTGACGCTGAAAGGGAACTGAGGAGCCGAAGGGCGCGCGGACATGAAAACTGCTCCCCTGTCGCGCCCCTCCCCAAGGGGTGTTGACGGTGCCGGCCTCGGCATCGGTGTCGTACTCGCGCATCCACGTTATGCAGACCTGCCGCCCGCGAGCTGTCCGGCATTGCGCCGGACCGGACGGTGGCCGGACCTCTCATCAGCGTCTCCGACGGCACCTCCCGGGCCCGGTGACACCACCCCCCAGGTCATGCCTTCGACAGGGGGACACAGTCATGCCGGGCCCGGAGGCCAGCGGCCCTCTTGCAGGACCGCGAAAAACATAACGGGCGGGCCGCCCGGTCGGCGGTCGGCGCCTACCGGGTCGGTGCCGGCAGGCCGGCCGCGAGCAGGGCGAACACCTCGCGGAACACATCGGCGAAGGCGAGTTCGTCCTGCCGGTCGCACCAGTGCTGCACGCTCACCCGGACCGCCGTACCGGCCACGGCCGCGAGCAGCCGCGGGTACAGACCGGTCGCGCCGTGCCCCTCGCCGGCATCGGCATCGGCACCGGCACCGGTCTCGGCTCCGGGCGGGGCGGCGGCCGGGCTTCCCGGTGGCCCGGAGCCGATCCGCTGGGCGATCACCTCGGCGAGGCCCGCCTCGTCGGCCATGTGGGCGCCGAGAGTGCGCACGAGGAGGTGAGGGGCCGCACGCAGTACCTCGGCGTGCAGACTCCACAGTTCGTGCTGGCGTTCGGCCTCCGAGAGCTCGGCGGCGAGCGCCTCGCGCAGGGCCTCCAAGGGCGTCAGCGCCGCCGGAGCGTCGAGGAGTGCCTGGCGCACCCGGACGTTCGCGTCCGCGTCGATGACGACGAAGGCGTCGTCCCGTGAGTCGAAGTAGTTGAAGAAGGTGCGTACGGACACCCCGGCGGCCGCGCTGATCGCCTCGACGGTCACATGGTCCGCCCCGTGCTCGGCGGCGAGGCGTACCGCGGCTTCCGTGAGGGCCGCACGTGTGGCCCGCTTCTTGCGCTCCCGCAGTCCGCCGCCCGCGCCGTCCCTCCCTGTCATGTCGTGCATGCTGTGCAAAGATGCATTGTCTGCAAAATCCTCCGGCGCCCGGACCGGCCCATGGCGTGCCGGAGGGGGCCATGGACGTGTGAGGGTTAGCGTCGGGTCATGGCCGGTGATCGCCGCGGGTGGCGGGTGTGTCTGCTGGGCGGTGCCGTCTTCGCGGTGTGCATGGCCGGCACCACGCTGCCGACTCCGCTCTACCCCCTCTACCGGGAGAAGTTCGACTTCTCCGAGCTGACCGTCACCGTCGTGTACGCCGTGTACGCCTTCGCGGTCATCGGAGTGCTGCTGCTCGCGGGCAACGCCTCGGACGCCGTGGGCCGGCGTCCGGTGCTGCTGTGGGGTCTGGGCTGCGCGGCCGCGAGCGGAGTCTGCTTCCTGTCCGCCACGGGGCTGGGCTGGTTGTACGCCGGACGGCTGCTGTCGGGCCTGTCCGCGGGTCTGTTCACCGGCGCCGCCACGGCGTACGTCATGGAGTCGGCACCGCCGGGCGGCGGCTCCCGGGCCACGTTCGTCGCCACGGCCGTCAACATGGGCGGGCTCGGTTGCGGTCCGCTGCTCGCCGGACTGCTCGCGCAGTACGCGGCCTGGCCGCTGTATCTGCCGTTCGCCGTGCACCTCACCCTGGTGGCGTGCTCGATCGCGGTTCTGCTGCGGCTGCCCGAGACGGTGGGCCGGCGCCGGCCGCTCGGCACCGTGCGGCCGCAACGGCCCGGCGTGCCCCCGCAGGTGCGGCCGGTGTTCGGGGCTGCGGCGACCGCCGCGTTCGTCGGCTTCGCCCTGTTCGGCGTGTTCACCTCCGTCAGCCCGGCCTTCCTGGCGCAGTCCCTCGACGTGAGCGACCACGCCGTCAGCGGGGTGGTCGTGGCGCTGGCCTTCTTCGCCTCGACGGGCGGCCAGCTGGCCGTCGACCGGGTCGGTGTGGGCCGGTCACTGCCGCTGGGCTGCGCCGGACTTCTCGCCGGGCTGGCGCTGCTCGCGGGCGCGATCCACTGGGACCTGCTGACGCTGGTGGTGCCGAGCGCGGTCGTCGGGGGATTCGGCCAGGGCCTGGCGTTCCGCGGAGCGCTGTCCGCCGTGGGTGGGCGTCCCCGGAGGACCGGCGCGCGGCCGTGATCTCGTCGCTGTTCGTGGTGGCGTACGCGGGGATCTCGGTGCCGGTCATCGGGGTGGGTCTGCTGACGGAACCGATGGGTCTGGAAGGCGCCGCATTTGTGTTCATCGCCTGCATGGGAGCCTTGGTGGTGAGCGCGGCCGGCTACCTGCTGCGCCATCCGGTGGCGACGGGCGTGTGACCGGCCGAGGGGTCGATCGCCGGGATGCCGAACCCTTCTCACGCGATCTCGTCCGGCGACCTATGATCGGTTCCAGAAATGTTGAAAGTCGAACTTTCTGGATGGAGGGCAGGCGGTATGAGCAATACGGAGACACGGCCCCCGGAGTTGACGTGCGGGGGCGAGTCGGAGGCGGAGCGCCCGGCCGACGTCGAGGTTCTCACTCCGCGTGACGTACCGCTCGGCGGCCCGCGCGCGATGAGGGTGCGGCGCACCCTGCCCCAGCGGGCCCGGTCCCTCGTCGGGGCCTGGTGCTTCGCGGACCACTACGGTCCCGACGATGTCACCGGGACGGGCGGCATGAACGTCGCTCCCCACCCGCACACCGGCCTGCAGACGGTGAGCTGGCTGTTCAGCGGAGAGATCGAGCACCGCGACAGTCTGGGCAGCCACGCCTACGTCCGGCCGGGCGAGCTCAACCTCATGACCGGCGGTCACGGCATCAGTCACTCGGAGGTGTCGACGCCCGGCACCGCGCTCCTGCACGGTGTGCAGTTGTGGGTGGCGCTGCCGGGAGAACACCGTGACACGGAACGGGACTTCCAGCACTACGTGCCCGAGCGGATCCCGGTGGACGGCGGCGAGGTGCGCGTCTTCCTCGGCTCGCTCGCCGGCGACACGTCCCCCGTACGCACCTTCACTCCTCTGCTGGGCGCGGAACTGTCCGTGGCCCCCGGGGCCGAGATGACCCTCGGTCTCGACCCGGCCTTCGAGCACGGCGTCCTCGTCGACGCGGGCGATGTCCTCGCCGAGGGAACCGCCGTACGGCCCGCCGAACTGGGCTACATCGCCCCCGGCCGCACGCGCCTCACCCTCACCAACCGGGGGACCGGACCGGCCCGGCTGGTGCTCCTGGGCGGGCCGCCGTTCGGCGAGGAGATCGTCATGTGGTGGAACTTCATCGGCCGTTCGCACGACGACATCGTCCGGGCCCGCGACGACTGGATGAACGGAACCCGGTTCGGCGAGGTGCACGGGTACGACGGTGACCCGCTCCCCGCGCCGGAGCTTCCGAACGTTCCTCTGAAGCCGCGAGGAAGGGCTCGCTGACCTGCGCAGACATACGTACTGAAGCATGGGGGCCGGGATTCGCTGCCGCGTCGGCCCGGCGACGCGGGAATCCCGGGCGGCAGGCCCTCGGCTCCGGTTCACCGGGTCTTCTGAGGCTGTTTGCCCGCGCATGGGGAGCTCCGCGGGCAGCTTCGGCCGGAACGGCACCGGAACTCCGAGGCTTCCCCCCTTTTCCGTGGGGCCGATGCGCCGCGTCGTGCGTGAGACCCGCTCGGGGCCGACCTCTTCGCACTCCTCGCGGAAGTCGTCGGTGATCGTCGGGACGCCGAGGGTGCCGTCCGATACTCGGTGCGCCGGTGCGTCTTCCCGGCGAAGGGGTGCACGCCCTCCGAGGGATCGCGCGTTTCTCCACCTGCACTCCGCGGGCCTGCCTGAGCCGATCCCGAACCTGGACCCGCGGGGTCGCCGTAACTCCCCCGAATCTGAGTGGGCTGTCGCACCGTCACCTCGTGCCGTGACCGGGCCGGTGCGCCCTGAACGCAGCGTCCCGACCTCCTTCACCATGCTCGTGGGCGGGCTTTCCGCTGCCCGCGCCGCAGACCGCCCGTCCGGGGGAGCCGGGCCCGGCGGGGTGACGGTGCAGGGGCCCGCCGTGTGCCCGTTCCGCGCCGGCCGACAGCGCCATACGTGTGAGGCACGCCACATCTGGATACCCCCCGGGGCATAACCCGGACCCTGCTACGGTTGGTCTCAGGCATACCCCCCTAGGTATCAGTGAAGGCAAGTGAGCAGGAGTTCCCCGCATGGTTCCCGAGATCGACCAGCAGCGGTTCGCCGAGGCGCACGCGGCAGGCGCCCTCGTCGTCGACGTCCGCAACAGCGGCGAGTACCGCACCGGCCACGTCCCCGGCGCCCGGTCGGCGCCGCTCCCCGACCTGCCGCTCGCCCTCGCCGAGCTGCCCAGGGACCGGCCGGTCCACGTGATCTGCCAGAGCGGCGGCCGCAGCGCACAGGCGGCCTCCCTGCTCCGCGACCTGGGCTACGACGCCCGCAGTGTCAGCGGCGGCACCGCCGCATGGCTCGACGCCGGCCGCCCCGCGGTCACCGGTGACGAACCCGGCACCGGCGCCGTCCCGACCACTTCCGAGGAGACGCGATGATCACCGTTCTGCCCGTCGAGACCCCCGGCCTGGGGGACCGCACCTACCTCGCCCACGACGGTTCCGTGGCCCTGGTGGTCGACCCCCAGCGCGACTACGACCGCATCACCGCGCTGGCCGACGCCGCCGGAGTGCGGATCACCCATGTGTTCGAGACGCACATCCACAACGACTACGTCACCGGCGGCCTGGGCCTGGCCCGCGACGTGGGCGCGCAGTACCTGGTGAACGCCGACGACGAGGTCTCCTACGAACGAACCCCGGTGCGCGACGGCCAGGTGATCGAGGTCGGCGACACCCTGCGGGTGCGGGTCATCCACACCCCGGGCCACACCCACACCCACCTGTCCTACGCCCTCGAGGCCGACGGAGAGCAGGTCGCGGTGTTCACCGGCGGCTCCCTCCTGTACGGCACCACCGGACGTCCGGACCTGCTGGGTCCGGACCACACCGACACCCTGGTGCGCGCCCAGTGGCGTTCGGCGCACCGGCTGGCGGAGGAACTGCCTGACGAGACCGCCGTCTATCCCACCCACGGGTTCGGTTCGTTCTGCTCCGCCGCCCAGGCCTCCGGCCTGTCCAGCACGATCGGCGAGGAGAAGCGGACCAACACCGCGCTGACCGCCGGAGAGGAGGCCTACGTCGAGCAGCTCCTGGCGGGCCTGGACGCCTATCCGGCCTACTACGCCCACATGGGCCCGGCCAACTCCGGCGACCCCGGCAAGCCGGACCTGTCCGCGCCGTCCGTGGCGGAACCGGCCGAGCTGCGGCGCAGGATCGAGGCGGGCGAGTGGGTGGTGGACCTGCGCGACCGCACCGCCTTCGCCGCCGGGCACCTGGCCGGCAGTCTCAACTTCGGCCTGGACGGCCAGTTCGTCACCTATCTCGGCTGGCTGATCCCGTGGGGCACCCCGCTCACCCTGCTCGGCGAGAGCGCAGCGGACGTGGCCGAGGCCCAGCGCGAGCTGGTCCGCATCGGCATCGACCGCCCGGCCGCCATGGCCACCGGCGGCCCGGAGGACTGGGCCGGCGGCGAGCCGCTCGCCGCCTACGAGCGGGCCGTCTTCGGCGACCTCGAGGCGGCCCGCGACGGGGACGACGACGTCGTCGTCCTGGACGTGCGCCGCCGCCAGGAGCGCGACGAGGCGTACATCCCCGGCTCGGTGCACATACCCATCCACGAGGTGCCGGGCCGTCTCGAGGAGATCCCCGCGGGCCGCGTCTGGGTGCACTGCGCGGGCGGATACCGCGCCGGGATCGTCGCCGCACTGCTCCACGCCCGCGGCCGTGACGTCGTCGCCGTCGACGACAGCTTCGACAACGCCCTCGACCTGGGCCTGTGTGCCCTCCCCTCCGAAGCCTCCGCAGGCCCCGGTACCTCCGGTACCCCTGCGGACCCCGAAACCACTGAAGCCCCGGCAGCATCCGGTGATCGACAGGAGATCAACGCGTGACCACCCCCACCACCCCCCGCGCCCTGACCATCGACGAACTGCGCGACAGGCTCGACTCGGCCAACCCGCCCCGGCTGCTCGACGTCCGTTCCCCCGCCGAGTTCGAGGGAGCGCACATCCCCGGCTCCTACAACGTCCCGCTGGACACCCTGCGCGAGCACCGCGAGGAACTGACGAGGCACCTGGACACCGACGTGGTGCTGGTGTGCCGCTCCGGCCAGCGCGCCGGCCAGGCCGAACGCGCCCTCGCCGAAGCCGGGCTCCCCGGCCTGGCCGTCCTGTCGGGCGGCATGACCGCCTGGGAGAAGTCCGGCGCCCCGACCAACTACGGCCAGGAGCGCTGGGACATGGAGCGCCAGGTCCGGCTGGTCGCCGGCTCCCTGGTCCTGGTCGGTGCCCTGGGCAGCTTCGTCGTCCCCGGCCTGCAGGCGCTGTCCGCGTTCGTCGGCGGCGGGCTGGCCTTCGCCGCCCTCAGCAACACCTGCGCGATGGGCGTGCTGCTGTCGAAGATGCCGTGGAACCGCACCCCGTCCTTCGACCCGCGCAAGGCCGTCGCCCAACTCGCCGACGGCAGGTGACCGGTATGACGCTGACGCTCGTCCTCGTTCTCGTCCTCGCGCTGCTGGTCGGCGTCTCCCTCGGGCTGCTCGGGGGAGGCGGGTCGATCCTGACCGTGCCGCTGCTGGTCTACGTCGCGGGCATGGACGCCAAGGAGGCCATCGCCACCTCCCTGTTCGTCGTCGGCGTCACCTCCGCCGTGGGCATGATCAACCATGCCCGCGGCGGACGGGTCCGCTGGCGCACCGGCGTCCTGTTCGGAGCGGCCGGCATGGCCGGCGCCTACACCGGCGGGCTCGTCGGCGGCCACATCCCCGACGCCGTCCTGCTGATCGCCTTCGCGGTCATGATGATCGTCACCGCCGCCGCCATGCTCCGGGGCCGCCGGGGCGTCGACCCCGGCCAGGCCCACCGGCAGCTCCCGGTGGGGCGGGTCCTGCTGGACGGCGCGGCCGTCGGCCTGGCCACCGGCCTGGTCGGCGCGGGCGGCGGCTTCCTCGTCGTCCCCGCCCTTGCCCTGCTCGGCGGCCTGCCCATGCCGGTGGCCATCGGCACCTCGCTGCTGGTCATCGCGATGAAGTCCGCCGCGGGCTTCGCCGGCTACCTGTCGAGCGTCCAGATCGACTGGACCCTGACCCTGGCCGTCACCGGGTTCGCGGTCGTCGGCAGCCTCGCCGGAGCCCGGCTCGCCGGACGCGTCCCCGCCCGCGTCCTCTCCCGGCTCTTCGCCTGGTTCGTGCTGGCCATGGGCACCTTCGTCCTGGTCCAGCAGGCCCCCGCCCACATCGCCGTCCCACTCCTGGCGGCCCTCGCCTCGTTGGGCGCCGGTGCGGGCGTCTGCTACGGCTTCGTCGCCCGCTGTCCGCTGCGACGCGCCGTGCACCGGACCTAGCGTTCCACGGCCCACCACTGTCCCGGCGCCCGCTCTCCCTCGGGGTGCCGGGACAGCGGCATGCCGTGACGCCCGCGGCCGGCCGGTATCCGTACGCCGGCGGAATACCCCGGCCCCTTTCGGCGCTATGTACCCCAGGGGGTATCAAAGCCCGCCGCTCCGGCAAGCCGCCGCTCCGGCAAACGGAAGGAACCGTCCCATGAGTACTGTCGCCCTCACCGCCGCCGACTTCGAGAAGACCGTCACCGGGAACGACATCGTCCTCGTCGACTTCTGGGCCTCCTGGTGCGGACCGTGCCGGATGTTCGCCCCCGTCTACGAGAAGGCTTCCGGGGCCAACGCCGACATCGTCTTCGGCAAGGTCGACACCGAGGCCGAGCAGGCCCTGGCCGCCGCGGCGGACATCACCTCGATCCCCACCCTGATGGCCTTCCGTGAAGGCGTCCTGGTCTTCTCCCGGCCCGGAGCCCTGCCGCCCCGGGCCCTGGACGAAGTCATCACCGCCGTACGGGAACTCGACATGGACGAGGTGCGCGACGCCCTCGCCGCTCGGACTCCCGCGCAGTGACCGCGGCCGGCCCCCGGCCGGCCCGTCGAGAGGAACACCCCATGGTCCAGCTCCCCGCCGACCAGGTGCGGTCGGCAGCCAACCGGCTGAAGCGCGCCCAGGGTCAGCTCACCGGCGTCGTACGCATGCTGGAGGAAGGGCGCGACTGCGAGGACGTCGTCACCCAGCTCGCCGCGGTCAGCCGCGCGCTGGACCGCGCCGGCTTCGCCATCGTCGCCGGTGGTCTCAAGGAATGCCTGACCCGGGAAGGCGGAGCCGACAGCCTGGACACCCGGAAGATGGAGAAGCTCTTCCTCTCCCTCTCCTGACACGTGCCCGCCCTCACCGCAGGAGCGGCCCGGCCGATGGGGTCCAACGGTCCCCAGAACGAGGACCTGAGGTCTCTGGCCGGTGACGTGCTCCCGCCATCATCCTGGAACCGGAAACCCGATCCAGGAGGTGGACGTCATGTCCCGCACCGTCACCGTAGGTCTCGACGGTTCGCCCGAGAGCCGTGCTGCCGCCGAGTGGGCGGCACAGGAGGCGGAGCTGCGCGGTCTGCCGCTGCGGTTGGTGCATGTCTGGGAACCCGTCCCCGAGCCCGTGGCGCAATCCGTGCAGCTGGCCCCCGCGCGGCAGAAGCACTGGAGCGAGCGGATTCCCGGTGAGGCCGCTGCGGGGATCCGCTCCCGCCACCCGGGGGTGGAGGTGATCGCGGAACCCGTTCCCGGACGCCCGATGGACGTACTGCCCGAGGTGGCGAAGGGCACCGACCTGCTGGTCCTCGGCTCTCGCGGACTGGGCGGGTTCAGGGGGTTCCTCGTCGGGTCCGTGGGCACCTCCGTGATCGCCCGCACCGAGACGCCCGTCGTCCTCGTGCGCTGCGTGGACCGGACCGGCGCCGGGGACGCGGAGGAGTCCTCCGGCGGGGTGCCGGCCGCCGCCGCGTATCAGCCCGTCGTGGTCGGCGTCGACACCGAGCACCCCGACGACACGGTGATCGCGTTCGCGTTCGAGGAGGCGGCCCGCCGTGGCGCCGTGCTGAAGGCCGTCCACGGATGGACCCTGCCGGCGTACTACGCCTACGCGCTGCCGGCCGACCCCGGGCTCGGCACCGAACTGAGCGAGCAGGAGGCCGCCGCTCTGGCGACCGTCCTGCGCCCCTGGCGCGAGAAGTACCCGGACGTCGAGGTGGTCGAGGAGCCCCGCTCCGGAAGCGCCGCGCGTCACCTCGTCGACGCCGCCCGTGACGCGTCGCTGGTCGTCGTGGGCCGCCGGATCCGCCGCAGCCCGTTCGGCGCCCGCACCGGACCCGTCACACACGCGGTGCTGCACCACGCCGTCGCACCTGTCGCCGTCGTCGCGCACGACTGAACTCACCGGCCGAGGAGAGCAACCATGAACGCAAGCGTCGGACGAGACGGCGGCGAGCCCCTCGTCGTGGGCGTGGACGGTTCCGAACCGAGCCTGCGCGCCGTCGACTGGGCGGCGGACGAGGCGGTATTGCGCGGTGTGCCGCTGCGGCTGGTGTACGCCTGCCTGTGGGACCGGTACGAGGGTGGCGCCGTCGCCCAGGGCCTCGGCCGGCCGCCGGCAGCGCCGCCGTCGCCCCGGGACGTCGTCGACGCGGGCACCGAGCGTGCTCTCGCCCGTCATCCCGGCCTGCGGGTGACCGCCGACGTGGTGGACGAGGAGCCGGAGTACGCCCTGGTACGTGAGGGCCGCAAGGCCTCCGCGCTGGTCCTCGGCACCCGCGGCCGCAGCGGCGTCGCCGAGATGCTGCTCGGCTCCGTCAGCCTGGCCGTCGCCGCCCACGCGGACTGCCCCGTGATCGTGCTGCGCGGCAGCCACGACAACCAGGCGACACCACCCGTGCACGGTCGGATCGTGGTGGGCGTCGGCGAGGACCCGAAGAACTCGGCGACCGTGCGATTCGCCGCCGAGGAGGCGCGGCGACGCGGGGTGGCCCTGGAGACCGTACGGGCCTGGCGGTGCCCGGCGCACGAGTCGACCGGCCATCCCCTGCTGGTGGGCGGCCCCGAGCGCCTGTACGAGGAGCGTGCGGCCGAGGAACTGGAGACCGCGCTGCGTGACGTCCCGGAGGACATCGAGGTGCGTCGGCGCACCGTCGAGGGCCACGCCCGTCGCGTGCTCCTGGACGCGTCGCACCAGGCGGACCTGCTGGTCGTCGGCGCCCGGCGCGGGGAGGGACACCTCGGGCTCCAGCTCGGCCGGGTCGCCCACGGGCTGCTGCACCACTCCGCCTGCCCCGTCGCCGTGATCCCGCACCCGGACGGCGCGGCCTGACCGCGGGCCGGCGAC
>NZ_NEUB01000805.1 GCF_002910825.1 Streptomyces sp. SM1
TCCCGTCCGGGTAGACACCGGAGTGCCCGGTAGCAGGTCCCGGTCCGTCGGAGAGATCCGGCGGGCTGAGCGGGATGTCAAGAGCCCCTTTGGGGGGAGCAAGCGCGCGGGCCGTAGCGTGAAGCGAACCTTGCAGCCTCGTCAGATCTACAGCGAAGAAGCCGAGCCCCTCATGTCAGGGCGAAGGCCATGTCCTGAAGGCCCTGTTCCGGGGTCAGCCTTCAGGGTTCTTCCGGGGTAGGGAGGGCGGCACGTGTGCACAGTCTGGGCCGGAACAGGAGAGACCCGCTCTGACCACGCCTGGCATCAGGCACGAGACCGGACATATAAGCCGATGGTGAAGTCGTCCGGAGGACAGCGGGAGTCCGAGGGGGCCGTAGTACCGCTGATCGGCGTGCAACATAACGCGCTGGGAGGGAAGGACCCCCACTTTGATCACGTCCGTAGCGGAGGTAAGCGCGAGGGCATGACCGGGGCCGCCCGGTTCAACCACCCCGTCGGGGCATCCCCTGTCGTAGTCGACGGACATGCGTCCGTGGCGAAAGTGCGAAAACTTCAACGCGGGCTATGGGCTGCGGCCAAGCAGTCACCGGAGCGGCGTTTCCATGCCCTGTTTGACCGTATCCACAGAGGTGATGTGCTGTGGGAGGCATGGGATCGGGTCCGGGCCAACAGAGGAAGTGCCGGGGTGGATCGGGTCACCCTGGCATTCGTGGAGAAGGAGTATGGGGTTGGCCGGCTTCTCGGTGAGCTTCAGAATTCTCTGCGTACAGGTGTGTATCGTCCCGCGCCCGCCAGGCGCGTGGATATCCCAAAGCCGCAGGGTGGCGTGAGACCGCTGGGTATTCCTGCGGTACGCGACAGGGTGGCCCAGCAGGCGGCGAAGATTGTTTTGGAGCCGGTATTCGAGGCGGACTTTGCTCCGTGCTCGTACGGATTTCGGCCGAAGCGGTCGGCGACGCAGGCGATGGAACGGCTTCGTGTCGGCTTCATCAAGGGACGTCACTTTGTTGTGGAGTTTGATATCCGGAGCTTCTTTGATGAGATCGATCACGATCGGTTGCTCGTCGAGGTGGGGCGCCGGGTATCGGACCGCAGGGTCCTCAAGCTGGTCCGTTTGTGGTTGCAGGCGGGTGTGATGGTGGACGGTGAGGTTCGGCGGACGGTCGCCGGGACGCCTCAGGGCGGGGTGATCTCGCCTTTGCTGGCCAACGTCTACCTGCACGTTCTGGACTCCGGGCTATCGCGGCGCGGAGTGGGTGAGCTGGTGCGGTACGCGGACGACGGCGTCGTCCTGTGCCGTTCGGAACGCCAGGCCAGGGCTGCTCTTGACGCGGTCGGGGAGATCCTGACTTCGCTGGGGCTGCGACTGCACCCGGACAAGACGAAGATTGTTGACCTCAGAGAGGGCCGGGAAGGACTCGACTTCCTCGGCTGCCACTTCAGAGCACGCTTCTCGGGCAGGTCGTGGGAGAAGTACGGGACCGTCCGCTTCTACCTGCACCGCTGGCCCTCGAAAGCGGCGATGAAGAGACTCCGGGACAAGGTCCGGGAACGGACCGACCGCCGTCGGACTGGAATGGATATTCGGGACGTGATTGCGGACCTGAATCCGATCCTGCGCGGCTGGGGTAACTACTTCAGAACCGGGAACGCCGCTGACAAGTTCCAGACCGCTGATCGATATGTCGTATGGCGGCTCCACAGATTGATGGCCAAGAAGCGCGGCCGCAATCTGAGGTCAGGCCAGCGGGCGGAATGGACTGAGGAGTGGTTCAACGGGCATGGCCTGTATCGGCTGGGTGGCACGATTCGCTATCCGAAGGCTGCGTAACCATGTCAAGAAGATCATCGGTAAGCCGTGTGCGGGAAAACCGCACGCACGGAT
>NZ_NEUB01000065.1 GCF_002910825.1 Streptomyces sp. SM1
AGGGCCCGCTGGACGCCACCGGTGCGGCGCCGGCGCCGTGGTCCGGGCTGGGCGGAGCAGCCGCCGGCCTGGCGTCAGGCCCGTCCGGCGCTCATTTCCGACGCGCTCGGGCGGGCGTCCGCCCGTCCGTCCGGCAACTGGTTCGTGGTCGGCTCCTCCCGGAGCATGCACGCCGCGGATCGCCCGTACGGCCGGACGGTCGGGGGTGTGGAGGTGGTGCTGTGGCGCACGGACACCGGTGAGCTGCACGCGGGCTCGGGTGTGTGTCCGCACCTCGGCGCTCCGCTGCGTGACAGCCGGGTGGTGTGCGGCACGCTGGTCTGCCACTGGCACGGACTGGCCCTGGACGGTTCACCGTTCGCCGGCTGGCGGCCGTTTCCGGTGCACGACGACGGCGTGCTGGTCTGGGTCCGGCTGGACGAGCCGGGTGGCGAGGAACCCACCGAGTTCCCCGTCGTACCCGTACGGCCGGCGGCCGGCAGCGGGGTGGACGCCGTGTACACGGCGGTGGGTCGGTGCGAACCCGAGGACGTGGTGGCCAACCGGCTCGATCCGTGGCACGGCTCGTGGTTCCACCCCTACTCGTTCGTCGACCTGTCGGTGGCCCGGGAACCCCGGGGGGACGAGGACGACGCCTTCGTCGTCGACGTCTCCTTCCGGGTGGGCGGGCGTCTGGTGGTGCCGGTACGGGCCGAGTTCACCGCGCCGGAGCCGCGCACGGTCGTCATGCGCATCACCGACGGCGAGGGAGCCACTTCCGTGGTGGAGACACATGCGACGCCGCTGACGGCTATGGGCGAGGCACATCCGCGGACGGCTGTGGTCGAGGCGGTCGTGGCCACCTCGGACCGGCGCGGCTTCGCGGCGGCGCGGGCCGCCGCGCCCGTGCTGCGCCCCCTCATGCGCCGCACGGCGGGACGCCTGTGGCGCGACGACCTGGCCTACGCCGAGCGCCGCTACGCCCTGCGCAGCACCGGCCGCTTCCCTGGCTGACCCACAGAGCCGGGCCGGTTCCCCGACGAGCGACCCACGGGGGCCGGGATAGTCCCCCGACGACCGACCCACGGGGGCCGGGATAGTTCCGCGGCGACCCGCGAGGCCGGGGCCCGGCCGGCCTCGCGGGACCGGCGGGTCCGGCTGACCCGCGGAGCCGGACGGCTCCCCGCCCACCGGCAGGACCGGTGAGCCACGCCCGGACCGGGAGCCCGACCGACCCCCTGGAACAGACGGCACCGAGCACTCCGCAAGGCCGGACGGCACCGACCGGCCGGTAGAGCCGGCGGACCCCGCTGGTCCAGTAAGCGCGAGAGACACCCGGCCACCCCGGGACCGGACGGGATCCACCGCCCCGGCCCGGCTGATCCACCTGGCCCGACGGCTCACCGCCCGGCCTCCGGGACCGTCCGGGCCCGGCCGAGGGCACCGGGCCCGACGGTTGCCCGGGCGGGTCGGAGGGCTTCGGGTGGACGGGGTGGTGGTCAGGGGGGTGGGCGGTGTCCCGCCACGGCGGCGAGGGCTCGGAGCGCCGGTGAGCGGCCTGCCCGGGGAACCGTCCACAGGACCTGGCCCCGTACGCCCCACTCGCCGAGGAGCGCGTTCGCCGCGAGGAAGCCGGTGGTGGCGGCCCGTTCCATGAGCGCGACCGGCAGATCGCAGCGGATCGCATCACCGGCCAGGGTCAGCCACCGGTGAGGCGTGCGCACGGTGGGGCGCCGGCGGTGCGAACCGACCGGGAAGAGCGGGCAGTCCGACCGCCACTCGTGCCGGGCGTCGACCACGCGCGCCTCGCCGGTCTCCGGGTACACCTGGCGCAGCCGGTCGAGGAGCATGTCCTGCACCTCCTTCCGTTCCGCCCCGGGATCCACGGCGTAGGCGTGGAGTTCCACCACCGACCCCCCGTGCCGCGCCGACCAGCGGGCGGCCTCGCCCTCGTACCGCTCCAGGACGCTGATGTTGTCCAGGCCGCCGTAGCCGCTGGTCCCGAGGAAGCCGGGGCGGTCGGAGCGGACCGGACGGTCGAGCCAGAGCCGGGAGACGAGGAACGGCGGGGCCGTGCGCAGCGCGGCGACGCCGGCACGCCAGGCGGTGGTGCCCAGGCCGGGTGACGCGTCGACGATCCGGCGCAGTCCCCCGGTATCGGAGGCGAGCACCACGGCCCGGTGGTGATCCGCCCCGCGGTCGGTGTGCACTTCCGCTCCTCCCCCGTCGCGGGGGAGGACGGTGTGCACGGAGATCCCGGTGCGGACGTCGGCGCCGAGACGCCGGAGGTAGTCACCGAGCGGGTCCCAGAGCGCCTGGGGGAACGGCTCGGCGGGTACGTCGAAGAGCAGGCCCTCGGACGATCCGAGGAAGTAGATGTGGAACATCAGCAGAAGCTCGGCGGCGGACAGTTCGCGCGGGTCGGCGAAGAAGCTGCGCGAGAACACCTCGAACGCCAGATGGTGCGCGGCTTCGGGGAAGCGCACGCTCCGCAGGAACTCGGTGGCGGAGACCTCGTCGAAGCGCTCGTACACCTCGGGCACGCGCACGTCGAGGAGCGGCAGCGCCGCACGGGCGTCCAGGGCGGCCAGGTCCCGCCAGCCGAAGGTGGGGCTCAGGGCGACGAAGCCGAGCGCGCTGAACGGCGGGGTCCTGGGGACGCGGGCGAAGCTGTCGGTCAGGCCGCCGCTGTGGCGCAGCGGGTAGTCGGGCAGCGGGGTGAGCCGGGCGAGGGCGGGGTCGGTGCGGCGGAGCAGGCCGCGAAGGTTGTAGTACTGGCGGAAGAAGGCATGGAACCCGCGGGTCATGGTCACCCGCGAGCCGTCCGCGAGCGTGGTGTGCCCGCCGGAGAGCCGGCCGCCGAGGGAGTCCTCCCGCTCGTAGAGGGTGACGCGGGCGCCGCGTTCGGCGAGCAGGGTGGCCGCGGC
>NZ_NEUB01000806.1 GCF_002910825.1 Streptomyces sp. SM1
CGGACGGCCGGCGAGGGCCGCCGGGTCCGGCCGGTTCGTGCGCCCGTGGCAGGGTGGGGCCGGCGGAGGGCCGGTGTGTGCCGGCTGCTCGGCCTGCCGGGTCGCGGACACCCGAAGACGACCGCCGGGTCCGCCCGGCCCCTACGCTCACCGATCCCTGGGGGGACACCGTATGACCGACACCGCACGTGCCCGGCTCGCCGATGCCCGGGTCTACCTCTGCACCGACGCCCGCAAGCGGCAGGGGGATCTTCCGGAGTTCCTGGACGCGGTGTTGGCCGGCGGGGTCGACATCGTGCAGCTGCGGGACAAGGGCATGGAGGCCGCCGAGGAGCTGGAGCACCTGGCGGTCCTCGCCGACGCCTGCGCCCGGCACGGCAAGCTGCTCGCGGTCAACGACCGCGCGGACGTCGCCCACGCCGCCGGCGCCGGCGTCCTCCACCTCGGCCAGGGCGACCTCCCCGTCCCCGCCGCCCGCGCGGTACTCGGGGACGGCATCCTGATCGGCCGCTCCACCCACGCCGGCTCCGAGGCCGCAGCGGCCGCCGTCCAGCCCGGCGTGGACTACTTCTGCACCGGCCCCTGCTGGCCCACCCCCACCAAGCCCGGCCGCCACGCCCCGGGCCTTGACCTGGTCCGGCACACCGCCGGCCTCGGCACCGACCGCCCCTGGTTCGCCATCGGCGGCATCGACCTCGGCAACCTCGACGAGGTCCTGGACGCGGGCGCCCGCCGGATCGTCGTCGTTCGCGCGATCACCGACGCCGACGACCCGGGCGCGGCGGCCGCCCAGTTCGCCGAGCGGATGCGGCAGGCGGCCGCTCCGGACGCCGGATGACGCCCGCGCGTCTCAGATCCGTCCAAGGGGTGGACGGCAAGTCGGCAAATCAGACAAATCTCCCGCTTCTGGTTGGGGGACCGCCGCCCCCTGGCTAACCTGCCGGTATGGCCCTCGGAACCGCGTCCACCAGGACTGACCGCGCACGCACCGTGCGCGACATGCTCGCCGCAGGCAAGACGACCTACTCCTTCGAGTTCTCGGCGCCGAAAACCAGCAAGGGTGAGCGGAACCTGTGGAGCGCGCTGCGCAGGGTCGAGGCGGTCGCCCCGGACTTCGTCTCCGTGACCTACGGAGCCGGCGGCTCCACCCGCGCCGGGACGGTCCGGGAGACCGAGCAGATCGCCGCCGACACCACCCTCACCCCGGTCGCCCACCTCACCGCGGTCGACCACTCCGTCGCCGAACTGCGCAACATCATCGGCCAGTACGCCGACGCCGGGATCCGCAACATGCTCGCCGTGCGCGGTGACCCGCCCGGCGACCCCATGGGTGACTGGGTGCAGCACCCCCAGGGCCTGGCCTACGCCGCCGACCTCGTCCGGCTCATCAAGGAGTCGGGCGACTTCTGCGTCGGCGTCGCCGCCTTCCCGGAGATGCACCCGCGCTCCGCCGACTGGGACACCGACGTCGCCCACTTCGTCGACAAGTGCCGGGCAGGCGCCGACTACGCGATCACCCAGATGTTCTTCCGGCCCGAGTCCTATCTGCGCCTGCGTGACCGAGTACACGCCGCGGGCTGCGAGACCCCCGTGATCCCCGAGGTCATGCCGGTGACCAGTGTGAAGATGCTGGAGAGGTTGCCAAAGCTCAGTAACGCCGAGTTCCCCGACGCCCTCAAAGAGCGGATCCTCGCAGCGAAGGACGATCCGGCGGCGGTACGCTCCATCGGTATCGACTTCGCCACGGAGTTCTGCGCGCGGCTGCTGGCCGAGGGAGTGCCGGGACTGCACTTCATCACGCTGAACAACTCCACGGCGACGTTGGAAATCTACGAGAACCTGGGCCTGCACCACCCACCGCGGGCCTAGACCGGTCGCACGGATATACGACACACTGCGTAGCGACCACTGGGAGAGGGGCGTACATGGGCTGGACGGTCCTCTACATCGCGTTCGGCATCGTCGCGCTGTGGTTGCTCGGCGAGGTGCTGCTGCAGTACAAGGCGCGGCTGCGCTGGCGGCTGCTCGCCTTCGCCGGCTTCCTCGGCGTGGTGCTCGGTGTGCTGATCCCGTCCGTGGTCGTCATCGGACTGGGCGCCGCCGCCTTCGCGGTCGGCCAGACCTACGTCACGCTGTCGTTCCGCCGCGGTTTCGCGGCGGGCTGGGCGGTCAACTCGCCGAAACTGGCCGCGGTCAAGGGCGGCCGCGGCGGCCGAGGCCGCGAGGAACCCAGCCTGGAGGTCTCCGACCTGGAGCCGTCCCACGGCGGTTACGGCGACGAAGGCTACGGCGACGACAGCCGCCGCGACCGCTCCGGCCACGGCGCGGACGACGACTACGACCGCGACGACGTGTTCACCCCCGCCGGCCGCACCGACCAGGCGACGGCCGCCGAGACCACCTCCGTCTACGAGCCGCAGCCCATGCCCGACGACACCGGCTCCTACGGCGTGTACGGCGGCGACTCCGGATACGCGGCCCCGTCCCAGGACCAGTACGCGGCGGCCACCCAGGGCGCCGACCAGAACTACGCCTACGACTACTCCGGTTACGGCCAGCAGCAGGGCTACGACACCACGGGCCAGCAGTACGCCGCGTACTCCGACCCGTACATCGGCAACCCGACGTACGGCGCCACCTCGTACGACACCGGCTACGCCGATCCGCAGCAGTACGCCCAGCAGGGCTACACCCAGGACCCGTACGCGGGCGGCGGCTACGGCGGCGAGACCCCGGCCGGCGGCCTGTGGGTCCCGCAGCAGCGCAGCGCCGACGACCCCTACGGCGGCGAACTCCCGCCGGAGCAGCAGCAGTACCCGTACCAGGGCGACGGGCAGACGAACGACAACGGCAACGGGTACGACGAGCAGCAGTACCGCTTCTGACGCTCGCTCACTGGGAGCCGCGGAACTCCGGCCCCTCCACGATCAGCCCCGCGACCAGCGCCCCCGACATCCCGGCGTGCGGCAGTCCGCCGCCGGGATGCGACCAGCCGCCGACCGTGAACAGCCCCGGCAGTCCCGTGCTGTTGGACGGGTGCAGCAGCCGTCCGCCCGCCGCGGCCAGTGCCGGCACCGGGACCGCGCCGCCCTCCGCGCCGGTCTCCGCGGCGATGTCGGCCGGGGTGCGCACCTCGTAGCGGAGCAGCCGGTCGCGCAGGGC
>NZ_NEUB01000807.1 GCF_002910825.1 Streptomyces sp. SM1
ACGTGCACGGCGCCGGCGTCATGGGTGTCGTACTCGATGTCCTCGGGGACGCCCTGCTCGGCGACGAAGACGTCCTTGCGGACGGCGAAGCACGCCTCGCGGTCGGCGGGCCCCTCCGCGACGCGGACGGCGTACCGCCGGCTCACGCGTAGGTCTCCTCGCGAACCTGGTCCAGCGCCTGCTGCAGGTCGTCCGGGTAGTCGCAGGAGAACTCCGCCCACTGCCCGTCGCCGGGGTGCTCGAAGCCCAGCCGCACGGCGTGCAGCCACTGGCGGGTCAGGCGGAGCCGCTTGGCGAGTGTCGGGTCGGCGCCGTAGGTGAGGTCGCCGACGCAGGGGTGCCGGTGAGCGGCCATGTGGACGCGGATCTGGTGGGTGCGGCCGGTCTCCAGCTTGACGTCGAGCAGGGACGCGGCGCGGAAGGCCTCGATGAGGTCGTAGTGCGTGACGGAGGCCTTGCCCTCGGCGGTGACCGCCCACTTGTAGTCGTGCTGCGGGTGGCGGCCGATGGGGGCGTCGATGGTGCCGCTGGTGGGGTCGGGGTGGCCCTGGACGAGCGCGTGGTAGCGCTTGTCGACCGTGCGCTCCTTGAACTGGCGCTTCAGCGACGTGTACGCGTACTCCGACTTGGCGACGACCATCAGGCCGGAGGTGCCGACGTCGAGGCGGTGCACGATGCCCTGGCGCTCGGCGGCGCCGGAGGTCGAGATGCGGTACCCGGCGGCGGCCAGGCCGCCGATCACCGTCGGGCCGGTCCAGCCCGGCGAGGGGTGCGCGGCGACGCCGACCGGCTTGACGATCACGACCACGTCGTCGTCGTCGTGCACGATCTCCATGCCCTCGACCGGCTCGGCGACGACCTGCACCGGCGCGGACGCCCCCGGCATCTCCACCTCGAGCCAGGCGCCGCCGCTGACCCGCTCGGACTTGCCGACCACCGATCCGTCGACCATGACCTTCCCCGCCGCGGCGAGCTCGGCGGCCTTGGTGCGGGAGAAGCCGAACATGCGGGAGATGGCGGCGTCGACGCGCTCGCCCTCCAGGCCGTCGGGTACGGGCAGGGTTCGGATCTCGGGAATCGTGCTCACCCGTCGAGTATGCCGGACGGGCCCGGCACTCCCGTACGAGAGTGCCGTCCCCTCAGTCCTTGTGGACCGTGCCGTCCGGGTCGAGGCCCCGGAACGACAGCAGCACGATCAGGATGCCGCCGCACACGATCGCCGAGTCCGCCAGGTTGAACACGGCGAAGTGCTTGGGCGCGATGAAGTCGACGACCGCGCCCTCGAAGACGCCCGGCGATCGGAAGATCCGGTCGGTGAGGTTGCCGAGGGCGCCGCCGAGCAGCAGGCCGAGGGCGATCGCCCAGGGCAGGCTGTAGAGCTTGCGGGCGAGGCGGATGATCACGACGATCACGGCCGCGGCGATCACCGTGAAGATCACGGTGAAGGCCTCGCCGAAGCCGAAGGCCGCGCCCGCGTTGCGGATCGCCTCGAACCTCAGCCAGTCCCCGACGATCTCGATCGGTTCGTGATGCTCCAGCCTGGCGACCACGATCATCTTGCTGATCAGGTCGAGGGCGTAGGCGACGACGGCGACGGCGAACAGCACGGCGACCCGCCGCTTGCCGCGGGGCCGCTCGGTCTCCGCCGCCGTCCCGTCGGTGCCGGTCCCCTCCCGCCGGTCCGGGTCCTGTCCGTCCCGGTCCGCGTCCGGGGTGTCCGGCGTACCGATGATGCGCTCCGCCTCTGCCACGTGAGTCCCTCAGCCTAGGTCCTTGACTGAGGACGAGGGTACGGCACGGCCCGCACGGCCGCCGATCAGTACCGGCGCTCCTGTTTCTGCTTGCACTCGACGCACAGGGTGGCCCGCGGGAAGGCCTGCATCCTGGCCTTCCCGATCGCGTTGCCGCAGTTCTCGCACAGGCCGTAGGTGCCGGTGTCGAGACGCTGGAGGGCCCGTTCGAACTGGCTGAGCATCTCGCGCGCGTTGGCGGCGAGCGAGAGTTCGTGTTCGCGCGTGATGTTCTTGGTGCCGGTGTCGGCGTCGTCGTCGCCCGCCCCGTCGCCGGAGTCCCGCATCAGGCCGGCCAGCGCCTGCTCGGAGTGGGTGATCTCCTCGCGCAGCCGCAGCACCTCGGACATCAGCTCGGCCCGCGCCTCCTCGGCCTCTTCCGCCGTCCAGGGTTCCTCACCGGGACGCACCGCGAGCTCGCCCGGCTCCACCAGGCCGATCCGGGCCTTGGGTACGGCGGTCTTCGCCGCCGTGGCCGCCGGGCCAGGGGTCTTCTTCGCACCCACTGTCGTCACTCCCGTCTGCGCCGCGGCGTCGGCCGCGCCCGCGTCATCGGCCGCGCTGTGCCCGGCCACATCCTGAGTGGACCCACTGGTCCGGACAGCGCCCCCGCGCTGCTCCGCCGCCTCGGCGGCGGTTCCCTCCCCGACTGCCTTCTGCCCCGTTTCCCCGCCGGTCGCTCTCCGCGCGGCGGCCTTCTTGGCGGGCGTCCTTCCCGCCGCGCTCCCGGCCGCGCTCTCCGGCGGCATCCCGTCGGCGGACGAGCCCGGCACGGACGCCACCCGGCCCGACGCCTTCGCGGGGCTCTCGGCGTTCGCGGTCTTCCCCGCCTTCCCCGCCTTCGCGGTCTTCCCCGCCTTCCCCGCCTTCGCGGTCTTCCCCGCCTTCCCCGCCTTCGCGGCCTTCGCGGCCTTCGCGGCCTTCGCGGCCTTCGCGGTGGGAGCCTTCTCGGGGGCCGCCTTCCTGCCCGCCGGGTTCTCCGCGGTCCCCGTACCGGCCGTCCTCGTGGCCGCCGTCTTCTTCGCGGGCGCGGAGCGCGACTGCTTCCGGGCGGTGGCCTTCCCGGCCGGCGGGGTCTCCTCCGGGGCCGGCCGCACGGCCGGGTCCGCCTGCGCCGTGCCCCGCGCGGTCTTCTTCGCCACCATGGCCGCGACCCCTTCACATATGGTGATCTTGCGCGCGAATCGTGCTGGGACGATAAATCGACCCGAGTCCCGCGGCAACAGGGCGCACCGCCCGATTACCCGACCGCGCGGATGCCGCGCGGTGAGCCTGCATCCGTTGTGCCCAGCTCCCCGCCGGGTATGCCGCTCGCGCGGACGTCCCGGAATCCGAACACGCATACTTCCTCATTCGGGGTATGTCGGATCTTATGCCCACGGGAAAACCGGTCGGCCGTTGTCCGCGCCGCGCCGTACACTGGGCGGAGCGAAAAGCGTGGATGGGGACGAGTAGCGGCGTACGCAGCCCAGAGCGACCCGGGGACGGTGTGAGCCCGGGGGCGAGCGCGACGTGAAGATCACCCCGGAGCCGCCGGAGGAAAGCCGCGGGCGCGGCGAGTAGAACCGGCATCGCGACCCCAATGAGGGGGCTCACCGGAGCGCGCGTCGCGCCGGAGGGCCAAGGAGGGTGGTACCGCGGGAGCGCGCCGACGGCGGCGCAGGGATCGACACAGCTCTCGTCCCTCCGGACGGAAGGCAGCAAGTCCGCCGGAGGAAGCCCGCTGATGACATCGCCGACGTACCGCCAGGTACCCGCCCAGGTCGACCTGCCCGCGCTCGAGCACGCGGTGCTCGACTTCTGGCGCGAGCAGAAGATCTTCGCCAAGAGCCTGGAGCAGTCCGAGGGCCGCCCCGAGTGGGTGTTCTACGAGGGCCCGCCCACCGCCAACGGCATGCCCGGCGCGCACCACATCGAGGCCCGCGTCTTCAAGGACGTCTTTCCCCGCTTCCGCACCATGCGCGGCTACCACGTGGCCCGCAAGGCCGGCTGGGACTGCCACGGCCTCCCGGTCGAGCTGGCGGTGGAGAAGGAGCTCGGCTTCTCCGGCAAGCAGGACATCGAGGCGTACGGCATCGCCGAGTTCAACGCCAGGTGCCGCGAGTCGGTGACCCGCCACACGGACGCCTTCGAAGAGCTCACGACCCGTATGGGCTACTGGGCCGACCTCCAGGACCCGTACCGCACGATGGACCCGGAGTACATCGAGTCCGTCTGGTGGTCGCTGAAGGAGATCTTCGGCAAGGGCCTGCTGGTCCAGGACCACCGCGTCGCCCCCTGGTGCCCCCGCTGCGGCACCGGCCTGTCCGACCACGAGCTGGCGCAGGGCTACGAGACGGTCGTCGACCCGTCGGTCTTCGTCCGCTTCCCGCTCACCTCCGGCCCGCTGGCCGGCGAGGCCGCCCTCCTGGTCTGGACGACCACGCCCTGGACCCTGGTGTCCAACACGGCCGTCGCCGCCCACCCCGAGGTGACCTACGTCGTCGCCACCGACGGCGAGGAGAGGCTCGTCGTCGCCGAGCCTCTGCTCGCCAAGGCCCTCGGCGAGGGCTGGGAGACCACCGGTGAGTCCTTCACCGGCGCCGAGATGGAGCGCTGGACGTACCGGCGCCCCTTCGAGCTGGTCGAGTTCCCCGCCGAGGCGCACTACGTGGTGAACGCCGAGTACGTCACCACCGAGGACGGCACGGGTCTGGTCCACCAGTCCCCCGCCTTCGGTGAGGACGACCTCAAGGTCTGCCGTGCCTACGGACTGCCCGTCGTGAACCCCGTCCGCCCCGACGGCACCTTCGAGGAGGACGTTCCCCTGGTCGGCGGCGTCTTCTTCAAGAAGGCCGACGAGAAGCTCACCGAGGACCTCCAGCAGCGCGGCCTGCTCTTCCGGCACATCCCGTACGAGCACAGCTACCCGCACTGCTGGCGCTGCCACACCGCGCTGCTCTACTACGCGCAGCCGTCCTGGTACATCCGCACCACGGCCGTCAAGGACGAGCTGCTGCGGGAGAACGAGAACACCAACTGGTTCCCGGACACGGTGAAGAACGGCCGCTACGGCGACTGGCTGAACAACAACATCGACTGGGCGCTGTCCCGCAACCGCTACTGGGGCACCCCGCTGCCGATCTGGCGCTGTGAGGACGACCACCTCACGGTCGCCGGCTCCCGCGCGGAGCTCACCGAGCTGACCGGCACCGACCAGTCGGCCCTGGACCCGCACCGCCCGTACATCGACGAGGTCACCTTCGCCTGCCGCCACGACGGCTGCGGGAAGACGGCCACACGCGTGCCCGAGGTCATCGACGCCTGGTACGACTCGGGTTCCATGCCGTTCGCGCAGTGGGGCTACCCGTACAAGAACAAGGAAGTGTTCGAGGCCCGCTACCCGGCGCAGTTCATCTGCGAGGCCATCGACCAGACCCGCGGCTGGTTCTACACGCTGATGGCGATCGGCACCCTCGTCTTCGACAAGTCGTCGTACGAGAACGTCGTCTGCCTCGGTCACATCCTCGCCGAGGACGGCCGCAAGATGTCCAAGCACCTGGGCAACATCCTGCAGCCGATCCCGCTGATGGACCAGCACGGCGCGGACGCGGTCCGCTGGTTCATGGCGGCCGGCGGTTCCCCGTGGGCGGCCCGGCGCGTGGGCCACGGCACCATCCAGGAGGTCGTCCGCAAGACGCTGCTGACGTACTGGAACACGGTCGCCTTCCAGGCCCTGTACGCCCGTACGTCGAACTGGGCGCCGAGCGGGGCCGACCCGGCCCCCGCCGACCGTCCCGTGCTCGACCGCTGGCTGCTTTCCGAACTCCACGCGCTCACCGACCAGGTGACCCGGGCGCTGGACGGCTACGACACCCAGCGGGCCGGCAAGCTGCTGTCCGCGTTCGTCGACGACCTGTCCAACTGGTACGTGCGCCGCTCGCGCCGCCGCTTCTGGCAGGGTGACAAGGCCGCGCTGCGCACCCTGCACGAGGTCGTGGAGACGGTCACCCAGCTGATGGCCCCGCTGACCCCGTTCATCACCGAGCGGGTCTGGCAGGACCTGATCGTCCCGGTCACCCCGGGGGCGCCGGAATCGGTGCACCTGTCCTCCTGGCCCGAGGCGGACCTGTCCGCGATCGACCCGGAGCTGTCGAAGCAGATGGTGCTGGTGCGCCGACTGGTCGAGCTGGGCCGGGCCACGCGCGCCGAGTCCGGCGTGAAGACCCGCCAGCCGCTGCGGCGGGCGCTGATCGCGGCGGGCGGCTTCGACCGCCTCGGCCCCGAGCTGCACGCGCAGATCACCGAGGAGCTGAACGTCGAGACCCTGGCGTCCCTGTCCGAGGTGGGCGGTTCGCTGGTGGACACCACGGCGAAGGCCAACTTCCGCGCGCTGGGCAAGCGGTTCGGCAAGCGGGTCCAGGACGTGGCCAGGGCGGTGGCGAACGCGGACGCCGCCGCGCTGTCCCTGGCGCTGCGCGAGGGTACGGCCTCGGTGGAGGTCGACGGTGAGACCATCACCCTCGCCCCCGACGAGGTGATCATCACGGAGACCCCGCGCGAGGGCTGGTCGGTGGCGTCCGACGCCGGTGCGACGGTCGCCCTCGACCTGGAGATCACCGAGGAGCTGCGCCGCGCGGGCCTCGCCCGGGACGCGATCCGGCTGATCCAGGAGGCCCGCAAGAACAGCGGCCTCGACGTGGCCGACCGGATCGCCCTGCGCTGGACGGCCACGGACCCGGCGACGGACGACGCGCTGGCGGAGCACTCCGCCCTGATCGCCGACGAGGTCCTCGCCACGGACTTCTCCCGGGGCGAGGCGGACGACATGTACGGTGCCCCGTTCACGGACGAGGGGTTGTCGCTGACGTTCCGCCTGCGTAAGGCATAGGCGGGGCCGGGGGCTGCGTCTGCCGCGCGAGGCCGTCCTGCGACTGCGGGTGGTGCGTGGCCGGTCGCGCAGTTCCCCGCGCCCCTGCGGGGCGCGGGTCCCCCATCGAAGGCCGGGGGCCACCAAGAATACTGGTGGCCCCCGGCCTTCGGCATTGCGTACGTCGGACACGGCACCCAGGTCCGAACAAACACCGCAAGCCGCGCGAACACGCGTAGCGAAAGGGCGGGGCCCCGGGTTGGTGAACCCGGGGCCCCGCCCTGAACGCTGCCGACCGCTACGCCGTACTCATGACCATGAGGCCGTCAGTTGTCGTCCTCGTCGATCAGGAAGCCGCGCATCGGCGAGGGCGCCTGACCCATCGGCGACGGACCCTGCGGACGTACCGGAGCCATGGGCTGGGTCATCGCAGGCTGCATCTGCTGCTGACCGCCGCCGTAGGACGGGCCGCCCTGCGGGCCGGGACCGCCGCCCATGCCCTGGTTCCCGCCGTAGGACGGCGCACCGGCACCGGCCGGGGCCATCGAGGGCGCCGGGGACGGCGGCAGCGACGGAGCGGCACTGGCGGGCTGGCGCGGCGGGGCGAGCGAGTCGTCCGCCTGCGTCTCCAGCTGACGCAGCTGGGACTCCAGGTAGGACTTCAGCCGCGTGCGGTACTCGCGCTCGAAGCCGCGCAGGTCCTCGACCTTGCGCTCCAGCGTGGCGCGGGCGGACTCCAGGGAGCCCATCGCCACGCGGTGCTTCTCCTGCGCGTCCCGCTCCAGGGCGTCGGCCTTGGCCCGGGCGTCCCGCTCGAGCCCCTCGGCACGCGAACGCGCCTCGCCCACGATCTTGTTGGCCTCGGAACGGGCCTCCGCGATCGCCTGGTCTGCGGTCTGCTGAGCCAGCGACAGCACGCGCGCGGCGCTGTCGCCGCCGGGGCCGCCCTGACCGGGCATACCGGGGCCGCCCATGGGACCGCCCATCGGGCCGCCGTGGCCCATCTGCCCCTGCATCGGGCCGCCCTGGCCCATCGGCCCGGGACCCTGGCCCATGGGGCCGGGACCCTGCGGGCCGCCCTGTCCGCCGGGGCCGGCGGGCAGCTGGGGAGCACCACTCGGCAGCTGGGGCGGACCACCCATGGGGCCACCCATCTGCTGCTGCGGCGGGCCCGATATAGCGGCGGGCACCGGACCGCCGGGACCTCGCATGCCCTGCTGGGGCATCCCCTGCTGCGGCATTCCCTGCGGAGGCATCCCCTGCTGGGGCATTCCCTGCTGGGGCATCCCCTGGGGCGGTCCCTGCTGTTGCTGTTGTTGTTGCTGCTGCTGCTGGTCCTGGGGCTCAGGAGGCTTGCGCATGTTCTGCTGGTTCTGCGCGGCGGCGCGTGTGGCCGCGGCCAGCTTGGCGCGCAGGTCCTCGTTCTCGCGGAGCAGGCGCGTCAGTTCGGCTTCGACCTCGTCGAGGAAGGCATCGACCTCGTCCTCGTCATAGCCTTCTCGGAGGCGGACGGTCGTGAACTGCTTGTTCCGCACGTCCTCGGGGGTCAACGGCATCTCTTCACCTCAACGTAGTCATCGGCAGTCGGCAAGACCGTATCGTCCACAGTCACCTCGCGAGATTGCCCACGATCGAGATCAGGATGTAGACGATGATCATCAGGACGAAGAAGGACAGGTCGAGCGCCACGCCCCCGAGACGCAGCGGCGGGATGAACCGCCGCAGAAGCTTCAGCGGTGGATCGGTGACAGTGTAGGTGGCCTCCAGGACGACCACCATCGCCTTGCCGGGTTGCCACGAGCGGGCGAACTGGAACACGTAATCCATGACCAAACGGAAGATCAGCACGATGAGGAACACCATCAGCGCGATGTAGATCACCTGCGCGAACACGCTCATGGCCTGCTTTCCCTCTCCCCTGTACCGCTCTTGATTCCGGTCCTGCGTCTCAGCTCTGGTTGAAGAACCCGCCCTCTGCGATGCGGGCCTTGTCCTCCGCCGTGACATCGACGTTAGCAGGCGACAACAGGAACACCTTCTGCGTCACCCGCTCGATGCTGCCGTGGAGACCAAACACCAAACCGGCCGCAAAGTCGACAAGTCGCTTCGCATCTGTGTCATCCATCTCAGTGAGATTCATGATCACCGGCGTACCCTCACGGAAGTGTTCCCCGATGGTACGGGCCTCGTTGTAGGTCCGGGGGTGAAGTGTGGTGATCCGGTAAGGCTCTCGTTCGGACACGACCTTGGGCATGATCACCGGTGCGTTCTTCTCCAGACTTGCGCGTTCTTGTGTGATGGACGCCACGGGCGCGATCCGCGCCGGACGTGGTGATTCCGCGGGGAGCGAAGCGGAACGGGCGACCGGTTCGCGCGGCGCGGGAGGGTGCGCGACTCGTACCTCTTCGTCCCTTCGCGACTGATGTGTTCCGTGGGACTGGTGGACCGGCTCGTGCCGCCGGTGGTGGTCCCGCTCGGGCTCCGGGTCGAGTTCGGGTTCGAAGTCGTCGTCTGGGTCGAATCCGCGGCCGTCGTACCCATCGTCCTCCACGAGGCCGAGGTAGACCGCCATCTTGCGCATCGCGCCGGCCATGCTCCGAGTCCTCCGCTCTGTGGTGGATCCGCTGACGACCGCCAAGTGCCCGCGATCCACTAGGTCTTTACGTCCGCTGTTCGGCGGAACTGACCATATTTTCTGCTGTGGTCCGACTTCCTGGCGACGTTACCCGAGGCCGGGGCGGACTCCGAGTACCGCGCTGCCGACGCGCACATGTGTCGCTCCGGCGGCCACGGCCTGTTCGAGGTCCGCACTCATCCCTGCCGAGACCATGTTCGCAGCCGGATGGTCCCTGCGCAGGTCGGTCGACAAATCCATCAACCGCTCGAACGCGGCCTGTTCACGCCCGGCGTACTCCCCGCTGAGCGGCGCGACGGTCATCAGCCCGCCGAGCCGCAGCCCTTCGGAGCCCGCGACCAGGTCGGCCAACTCCGCGACGCCGGCGGGCGAGACGCCTCCGCGCTCACCCCGGCCGCTCGCGCCGGCGTCGAGCGCCACCTGGATCAGACAGCCGATCCCGCGCCCCGCCCGCACGGCCTCCCTGGAGAGGGCCGACACCAGCCGGGAACGGTCCACGGACTGCACAAATCCGGCGTAACCGACCACCGATCGCACCTTGTTGGTCTGAAGCTGGCCGACGAAGTGCCAGGTGAGGGGCAGATCCGCGCACTCGGCGGCCTTGGGCGCCGCGTCCTGGTCCCGGTTCTCGGCGACATGACGCGCACCGAGTTCCGACAGGATCCGCACATCGCTCGCGGGGTAGGTCTTGGTGACCACGACGAGGGTCACCTCCTCGCGCGCACGTCCGGCGGCCGCACACGCGGCGGCGATCCGCTCTTCCACTTTCGCCAGGTTCGCGGCGATTTCGTCCTTACGGTCCGTCATGTCCCATCAGTCCAGCCACACATAGCCCGCGAGCCGTCCCGTGGTGCGGTCTCGGCGGTACGAGAAGTGATCAGCCGACTCCAGCGTGCACACCGGCGACTGCTCCCGGTCACGCACCCCGAGCCGTTCGAGCTGCGCCAGCACGCCCGCGGCCACGTCGACCGCCGGTGTCCCCCAGCTCGTCGTCGCGTGGGCCGCCGGC
>NZ_NEUB01000808.1 GCF_002910825.1 Streptomyces sp. SM1
GTCGTAGGGGGAGGCCAGGCGGAGATGGCCGGGCGGGACGCCCTCGTCGTCGGCGTCCCGCTTGGTGATCACCTCCCGTCCCCGGGTGTCGGTACGGATGCTGTAGGTCTGCACCAGGACCTGCCGCAGCAGGGCCACCGCCTCGATCTCGCGGACCCACACCGGGGCAGTGTCCGACCAGGCCGCCCGGCACAAGGCCAGCGCGTCCTGGCCGAAGATCTGGGCGAGCCGGTCCCGCCTGGTCTTCGAGCCCGGCATCGTCCAGCCGTCGACGCGCGGCCCGTAGCGTTCGGCGAACTCTGCGACATCGACTACCCGGGCCAGCCAGGACGGCGCCGCCACCGCCAGGGCCTCCAGAGCGGCCCGCACACTCTCCCCGGCCAGTTCGGTCCGGTTCAGGTCACGGACCGCGCTGATCACATGAGTGGAGTCGGTGCGCTGCTTGCCACCGGCCTTGATCAGCCCGGCCTCGCGGCAGTGCTCGACGAGCCTGTCGAAGAGCGTCCGTTCCAGGCCGTGCCCGACCAGCCGGGCACGGAACTTCGACAACGCGGAGAAGTCGAAGCCGGCATCGGACAGCTCCGTGCCCAGCGCGTACTTCCACGAAAGACGGTCCCGTGACGCGTCCGCGGCCTGCCGGTCGGTGAGGTTCTCGGTGAACTGCAGCACCGTCACCAGGGCAAGCAGCGCCGGGGACTGGGCGGGAGCCCCACGGCTGGGAAACGCATCGGTGAACAACGCGTCGTCGAAGACCTCGGCAAGGTGGTCACGCAGGCGCATGGGCAGGCTGCCACCGGGGAAGGCGGCGCGAGCCGTCCTGGCGGTCTGCTCAGGAACGGGCGGCAATCCCCCCGGCCGCATGGACACCGCACCGACCCCCTACGGCCGGGGCATACAGAACGACCGCACCAACGATCATGCCGGGCCGCCCCGCACCCCTGCAGGCAATTCAGCAACAGAGTC
>NZ_NEUB01000809.1 GCF_002910825.1 Streptomyces sp. SM1
GTGCACCGGTGAGGGGTGCAGGCGGCGCTGCGGAGGACGGGAGTCGCAGCGCTGTGCGGCGGAGGGCGAGCGTGGCTCCGGCTGGCCGGGGATGCCGGTATGCGGACCGGGGGTGCGCATACCGCGGCCGGGGGTGAGCCGGTCAGACCCCCGGCCGTGCCGCCGCTCGCCGTGGTGCCGCGCGGGTGGGGTGGTCGGCCGAGGTGATGGCCGGGCGCTCGGCCGGAACCGGTGTCCCGCGGTCACGCATTGTCGGTGCGGTGGTGTCCAATGGATCTCGTGCCCGCACTGGAAGAACCACTGAAGAAAGTGCTCGGCCCCGCCACCGCCAAGGTGATGGCCGAGCATCTCGGCCTGCACACCGTCGGCGACCTGCTCCATCACTACCCCCGCCGGTACGAGGAGCGCGGCCGGCTCACCCACCTCGCCGACCTCCCGATGGACGAGCACGTCACCGTGGTCGCCCAGGTCGCCGACGTCCGTCTGCACACCTTCGCCTCCGCCAAGGCCCCGCGCGGCAAGGGCCAGCGACTGGAGGTGACCATCACGGACGGCAGCGGCCGGCTGCAACTGGTCTTCTTCGGCGCGGGTGTCCACAAGCCGCACAAGGAACTGCTGCCGGGTACGCGCGCGATGTTCGCCGGCAAGGTCTCCGTCTTCAACCGCCGTCTCCAGCTCGCGCACCCCGCCTACGAACTGCTGCGCGGCGATGCCGAGGAGACGGTCGAGACCTGGGCCGGCGCCCTCATCCCGATCTATCCGGCCACCGCCAAGATGGAGTCCTGGAAGATCGGCAAGGCCCTCCAGACGGTGCTGCCCAGCGCCCAGGAGGCCCTCGACCCGCTCCCGGACTCCCTGCGCGAGGGCCGCGGACTGCTTCCGCTCCCCGAGGCCTTGCTGAAGATCCACCGCCCGCACACCCCGGCGGACGTCGAGGCCGCCCGGGCCCGCCTCAAGTGGGACGAGGCCTTCGTCCTCCAGACCGCCCTCGCCCGCCGCCGCCACGCCGACGCGCTGCTCCCCGCCGTCGCCCGCCGCCCGAAGCCCGACGGCCTTCTCACCGCCTTCGACGACCGTCTGCCCTTCACCCTCACCGACGGCCAGCGGAAGGTCTCCGAAGAGATCTTCGCCGGCCTCGCCGCCGAACACCCCATGCACCGCCTGCTCCAGGGCGAGGTCGGCTCGGGCAAGACCCTGGTCGCCCTGCGCGCCATGCTCGCCGTCGTCGACGCGGGCGGACAGGCGGCGATGCTGGCCCCGACCGAGGTGCTCGCCCAGCAGCACCACAGGTCGGTCACCGAGATGATGGGCGAGCTGGCCGAGGGAGGCATGCTCGGAGGGGTGGACGACGCCACCAAGGTGGTGCTCCTCACCGGCTCCATGGGGGTCGCGGCCCGGCGCGCGGCCCTGCTCGACCTGGCCACCGGTGAGGCCGGCGTCGTCATCGGCACACACGCGCTGATCGAGGACAAGGTGCAGTTCCACGACCTGGGCCTGGTGGTGGTGGACGAGCAGCACCGCTTCGGGGTGGAGCAGCGCGACGCCCTGCGCGGCAAGGGCAAACAGCCCCCGCACCTGCTCGTGATGACCGCCACGCCCATTCCGCGCACGGTCGCGATGACGGTCTTCGGCGATCTGGAGACCTCCGTCCTCGACCAGCTCCCGGCGGGGCGTTCGCCGATCGCCAGCCATGTCGTACCGGCCGCGGACAAGCCGCACTTCCTGGCCCGCGCCTGGGAGCGGGTCCGCGAGGAGGTGGACAAAGGCCATCAGGCGTACGTGGTCTGCCCGCGCATCGGCGACGAGGAGGACGGCCCCAAGAAGGCCGGCAGGAAGAAGCCCCCCGAGGACGAGGCCGAGCGACGGCCCCCGCTCGCCGTCCTGGACATCGCGGACCAGCTCGGCAGAGGACCGCTGCACGGGCTCCGCGTCGAGGTGCTGCACGGGCGCATGCAGCCCGACGACAAGGACGCCGTCATGCGCCGCTTCACCGCCGGTGAGACGGACGTCCTGGTCGCCACGACCGTCATCGAGGTCGGGGTCAACGTGCCGAACGCCACCGCGATGGTGATCATGGACGCCGACCGCTTCGGCGTCTCCCAGCTCCACCAGCTGCGCGGCCGCGTCGGCCGGGGCTCGGCCCCCGGCCTGTGTCTGCTGGTCACCGAGATGCCGGAGGCGAGCCCGGCCCGGCAGCGCCTCGGTGCCGTCGCCTCGACCCTCGACGGCTTCGAACTCTCCCGGATCGACCTGGAGCAGCGCCGCGAGGGCGACGTGCTGGGTCAGGCCCAGTCCGGCACCCGTTCCAGCCTGCGCATGCTCGCCGTCATCGACGACGAGGAGATCATCGCCGAGGCCCGCGAGGAGGCCACGCGGGTCGTCGCCGCGGACCCGGAGCTGCGGCACCTGCCCGCCCTGCGCACGGCCCTGGACGCGCTGCTGGACGAGGAACGGGAGCAGTACCTGGAGAAGGGCTGAGCGGCGGTGCCCGAGGGACCCGGGACCGTATCCGTATACGGCTCCACCACCTGCGCGCGAGCGGCCGCGGCGGACCCCCGGCCGCTCACCACGCGAGGCGCCCCCCGCCCCGGCCTGCCAGACTGAACCGCACACACCCCACGACCAAGGACCCCAGATGACCCGCGTGATCGCCGGCAGAGCCGGCGGACGCCTCCTAGCCGTCCCGCAGGGAAACCGCACCCGCCCGACCTCCGACCGGGCGCGCGAAGGCCTGTTCTCCACCTGGCAGTCGCTGCTCGGCGGCCCGCTGGACGGCGAACGCGTCCTCGATCTGTACGCCGGATCCGGCGCCGTGGGCCTGGAGGCCCTGTCCCGGGGCGCCGGAGGTGTCCTGCTCGTCGAGGCCGACGCCCGGGCCGTCCGCACGGTCCGGGAGAACGTGAAGGCGCTCCAACTCCCCGGCGCCGAGGTCAGATCCGGCAAAGCGGAACAGATCGTCCGCGCGGCGCCCCCGCAGGAGCCGTACGACATCGTCTTCCTCGACCCGCCCTACGCCGTCCCGGACGACGATCTTCGCGAGATTCTGCTCACACTCCGCTCGGGGGGCTGGCTCACGGAGGACGCCCTCGTCACCGTGGAGCGCAGCACCAGAGGCGGGGAATTCGCCTGGCCGCCCGGCTTCGAGGCGATCCGGGCCCGTCGCTACGGCGAGGGAACCTTTTGGTACGGTCGCGCCGCCTCTACGTGCGAAGACGCACGATGACCGGACCGGAGAGCGAGGGATCAGCAGTGCGCCGCGCCGTATGCCCCGGGTCGTTCGACCCGATCACCAACGGACACCTCGACATCATCGCCCGGGCCTCCCGGCTGTACGACGAGGTCTACGTCGCGGTGATGATCAATCAGTCCAAGAAAGGGCTGTTCGAGATCGAGGAGCGGATCGACCTGATCCGCCGGGTCACCGCCGAGTACGGCAACGTCCGTGTCGAGGCCTTCCACGGCCTCCTGGTCGACTTCTGCAAGCAGCGCGACATCCCCGCCATCGTCAAGGGCCTGCGCGCGGTGAGCGACTTCGACTACGAGCTGCAGATGGCCCAGATGAACAACGGACTGTCGGGTGTGGAGACCCTCTTCGTCCCCACCAACCCCACCTACAGCTTCCTGTCCTCCTCCCTCGTCAAGGAAGTCGCGGCCTGGGGCGGCGACGTGGCCCACCTGGTGCCGCCGGAGGTCCTGACCGCCCTCACCGGGCGCCTCAGCAAGGACTGACGGGTCCCCGGACCGCCGACCGGCCGGTGTCCACCGGGCGCCCCGGGGTCGTACAGTCGTCCCGTCCGTCTCCAACACAGCTGTAGAGAGTGGCGAGCACACGGTGGACGTGCAGAAGAAGCTCGACGAGATCGTCGCCGCGGTCTCCGGCGCCCGGTCGATGCCCATGTCGGCCTCGTGCGTGGTCAACCGCGCCGACCTGCTCGCGTTGCTCGACGAGGTGCGCGCGGCCCTGCCCGACTCCCTCGCCCAGGCCCAGGAACTGATCGGCGGCCGGGAGCAGATGGTCGAGCAGGCCCGCCAGGAGGCCGAGCGGATCATCGAGGGAGCCCACGCCCAGCGCGGCTCCCTGATCTCCGACACCGAGGTCGCCCGCCGCTCCCGGTCGGAGGCCGACCGGATCCTCGCCGAGGCCCGCAAGGAGGCGGAGGAGGTCCGCGCGGAAGCCGACGACTACGTCGACTCCAAGCTCGCCAACTTCGAGGTCGTCCTCACCAAGACGATCGGCTCCGTGGGCCGCGGCCGCGAGAAACTGCTCGGCACGGGACCGGGACTCGACGAACAGGGCTACGAGGACGAGGACGCTCCCGAGCGCAGCCACGACCCCGAGACCCTGCGCCGCAGCGCCGACGAGTACGTCGACGTCAAGCTCGGTGCCTTCGAGGCGGTCCTCGCCAAGACCCTGGACGCGGTCGGCCGGGGCCGGCAGAAGCTGCACGGCCGGCTCGCCTCCGACGACCTCGGTGCCCTCGCCGACGACCTCACGTCCGTCCAGCACTCCAGCGACGCCGACTACCTCGCCGGTCTCGCCTCGGTCGCCGGCCAGGGCGCACCGCCCAGGCAGCCCGAGCCGCCGCAGCCGGAGCCCCAGCAGCCGTACGCCCAGCCCGAGCCCGCCTACTCCCCCACCTCCGGCTACGCTCCGGCGGGAGGTGCCCCCATCCAGCAGCAGCCGGACCCGTACGCCGGCTATCAGCAGCAGTACGGCGATCAGCAGGACCAGTACGCCGCGGCCTCCGGCTACGCCCCGGCGGGAGGCGCCCCCGTCCCGCAGCCCGACCCCTACGCCGCGTACCAGGGCTACGACGCCCAGCAGCAGGCGTACGACCCGAACCAGGCGCACCAGCAGCCTCAGCAGACGCACCAGGCGCAGCAGCAGGGCTATGCCCTGGACGAGAACAGCCTCTTCGACACCAGCATGATCACGCCGGAACAGCTGCGTGCCTACGAGCGCGAGCGGGGCCTGTAGGGGCGGATTGGGTCGTGAGCGAAAGGTCCAGTATCCTGGCTCTTCGGTCGCGTGTGCGCTTGCGCTGTCCGCGTATACACCCGCGATCCGCGCTGCCCGGGATGCCCGTACGGCAGCGCTGCCCCTGAGCTCGAAGACCGGAAGCAGGAATGGCCCTGAACGCCCGCCTCGACCACCGCAATCCCCTCGTGTTCGACACACACGAACTGGGACGGCGGCCTGGTGCGCTGCAGCGCCTGAACCGTACGGTCGACGCTCCCCGGGACCTCGGTCTCGCAGGGGTCATCGGAGTGCCGGAAGGCGCCCCGGTGGAGCTCGAACTCCGGCTCGAGTCGGTCATGGAAGGTGTGCTCGTCACAGGCACCGCCCGTGCCAAGGCCGAGGGGGAGTGCGTAAGGTGTCTGGAGCCGCTGGAGCAGGAGCTCGAAGCGGACTTCCAGGAGATGTTCTCGTACCCTGACGCCGACGACCGGGGCCGCGTGATCGCGGACCCGGGCGACGACGCCGAGGACGACGAGGACAGGCTCTTTCTCGAGGACGGCCTGTTCGACCTCGAGCCCGTGCTGCGTGATGCGGTGGTGCTCGCACTGCCGATGCAGCCGGTGTGCCGGGAAGACTGCCCGGGTCTGTGCTCCCAGTGCGGAGCGCGGCTCGCGGACGACCCGGACCACCACCATGACGCCGTCGATATTCGTTGGGCGGCTTTGCAGGGACTCGCCGGCACCATGCCGGACGGCGAGAAGGACGAGATGAGCGGCGCCGAACCGGGCGTCGACGAGAAGCAGGAGAAGTAGCCGTGGCTGTTCCGAAGCGGAAGATGTCGCGCAGCAACACGCGCCACCGCCGGTCGCAGTGGAAGGCTGCGGTCCCCACCCTGGTTGCGTGCGAGCGCTGCCACGAGCCCAAGCAGCAGCACATCGCGTGCCCGTCTTGCGGCACTTACAACAAGCGCCAGGTCCTCGAGGTCTGAGCGGCTGGTGAGAGGCACTGTGTCCACGCCGAAGAAGAACTCTGCGGACAACCAGGCCTCGTCCCACACGCTTCTGGAAGGGCGGCTCGGCTACGACGTCGAGTCCGCCCTTCTGGTGCGAGCGCTGACCCACCGTTCGTACGCGTACGAGAACGGCGGTCTGCCGACGAACGAGCGGCTGGAGTTCCTCGGGGACTCCGTGCTCGGTCTCGTCGTCACGGACACGCTGTACCGCACCCACCCCGATCTGCCCGAAGGCCAGCTGGCCAAGCTGCGGGCCGCGGTGGTCAACTCGCGTGCGCTGGCGGAAGTGGGCCGCGGGCTCGAACTGGGCTCCTTCATCCGGCTCGGCCGTGGTGAAGAGGGCACGGGAGGCCGGGACAAGGCATCCATCCTCGCCGACACCCTCGAAGCGGTGATCGGCGCCGTCTATCTCGACAAGGGCCTGGACGCGGCGGCGGAGCTGGTGCACCGTCTGTTCGATCCCCTGATCGAGAAATCCTCGAACCTCGGTGCCGGCCTGGACTGGAAGACCAGTCTCCAGGAACTCACCGCGACCGAGGGACTCGGTGTTCCCGAGTACCTGGTCACGGAGACCGGCCCGGATCACGAGAAGACCTTCACTGCTGCCGCCCGCGTCGGAGGCGTCTCGTACGGCACCGGCACCGGCCGCAGCAAGAAGGAGGCGGAGCAACAGGCCGCCGAGTCCGCGTGGCGGTCCATCCGCGCCGCGGCGGACGAGCGGGCCAAGGCGGCGGCGGAGGCCGAAGAGGTCGTCCAGGCCGCCGAAGCCGAAGCCTCCGGAGTTCAGAAGGCCGACGCCGACGCCCCGTCGGCCTCCGCCTGACGGACAGCCGGAGCCGAGCGCCCGCCCCGGAAACCGGGGCGGGCGCTCGGCTCCGGCTCCTGCCCGGCGGGCCGGACCGTGGGACGCGGACAGCGTGGCGACGGCCTGCCCGCCGAGGCGGCTCGGACCGGAGCCGGGACGGGCGTCCCCGCACAAGGACACTCCGGCGCGAGCACGGTCCAGCACGGGACACCGCTCGTCGGCGGCCAGGTGACGGCCTCTTCCCACAGCGGGAGAGGGCGTGCCGGACAGCCCTGCCACGCCGCGACACACCGGCTCCTGGAGGAGACCATGCCCGAGCTGCCCGAGGTCGAGGTCGTACGGCGCGGACTCGAGCGGTGGGTCGCCCACCGGACCGTCGCCGAGGCCGAGGTGCTGCACCCGCGCGCGGTGCGCCGCCATGTCGCCGGCGGGGAGGACTTCGGGCAGCGGCTCAGGGGCCACCGCGTCGGCGTGCCCAGCCGCCGCGGCAAGTACCTCTGGCTGCCGCTGGAGGACACCGGCCAGTCCGTGCTGGCCCACCTCGGCATGAGCGGCCAGCTGCTGGTCCAGCCGCACACGGCGCCGGACGAGAAACACCTGCGGGTCCGCGTCCGCTTCACCGACGCCCTGGACACCGAACTCCGGTTCGTCGACCAGCGCACCTTCGGTGGTCTCTCGCTCCACGACAACACCCCCGACGGCCTGCCCGACGTCATCGCGCACATCGCCCGGGACCCCCTCGACCCGCACTTCGACGACGAGGCCTTCCACCAGGCCCTGCGCCGCAGGCGGACCACCGTCAAGCGCGCCCTGCTCGACCAGTCGCTCATCAGCGGCGTCGGCAACATCTACGCCGACGAGGCGCTGTGGCGCGCCCGGGTCCACTACGAACGCCCGACGGCCGGCTTCACCCGCCCGCGCACCCAGCTCCTGCTCGGCCATGTCCGGGACGTCATGAACGCCGCGCTCTCGCAGGGCGGCACCAGCTTCGACAGCCTCTACGTCAACGTCAACGGCGAGTCCGGCTACTTCGACCGCTCCCTGGACGCCTACGGCCGCGAGGGCCTGCCGTGCCGCCGCTGCGGCACCCCGATGCGCCGGCGGGCGTGGATGAACCGGTCCAGCTACTACTGCCCGAGGTGTCAGCGGGCGCCGCGCGTCTCGTCGTAGCGCTCACGCGCCCGGAGCACGGTGTCCATGCTGCCCTCGACGCAGTGGATGAGGGACAGCAGACGCTCCGCCACCTCACGG
Organism: Streptomyces sp. SM1; assembly: GCF_002910825.1. Classification (GTDB taxonomy): domain Bacteria; phylum Actinomycetota; class Actinomycetes; order Streptomycetales; family Streptomycetaceae; genus Streptomyces; species Streptomyces okerensis. Next base: position 8,029 of record NZ_NEUB01000809.1, read on the forward strand.
CCCAGCGGAGTCAGTTCGTAGTCCACGCGGGGCGGGTTGGTCGGCTGGGCCTCACGGTGCACCAGGCCGTCGCGCTCCAGCGCGTGCAGCGTCTGGGAGAGCATCTTCTCGCTCACCCCGTCGATCCGCCGGCGCAGTTCGTTGAACCGCAGCGAGCCCTCGTACAGCGCACCCATGGTGAGCCCGCCCCAGCGGCCGGTCACATGCTCCAGCGTCCCGCGCGAGGGGCACGCCTTGGCGAACACGCTGAAGGCACGATCCTGCTCCTCCGGGCCCCGCTCCGTGGTCGTCATGCTTCCAGGCTACTGCAGAACAGCGCAGTCCCTTGGGTTGCGCTAACCCATGGTTAGCGCCCGTGAGGTCCACCAGGGTGTTCACCCGCTCGGCCGCACGTGCCCCAGAGCGACGAGACCCACGCCCACGACCGCGACGGTGGGGCAGGAGAAGCCGGCGACCACTACCAGCAGCGCGCCGGCTCCCCGCGCCGGCTCCCCACACCCGCGGCCGCCGCACATGGCGTCGCAGTCATCGGCCTGGCATGCGACCGAGCAACAGGCCGTGAATCCCCAGCACCGCGCAGGCGCACCACAGCGTGAACAGTGCGACGCCGCCGGCCGGCATCACGGTCGCGAACGCCGCTCCCACAAGTCACCCCTCGACGGCCGGGCCCGGCGGCCAGGTGCGCCGCGGCCGAGGACGGTGGCAGACCCCAGGGGTGCGACCGCCCCGCGCCTTGCCGCGGAGTCGCTCAGTAGCCGAAGTTCTGTGTCCACCACGGGCCGCCCGGGCCCATGTGGACGCCGACGCCGAGGGTCTTGAAGTCGCAGTTCAGGATGTTCGCCTTGTGGCCGGGGCTGTCCATCCAGGCCTGCATCACGGCCTCCGCGTCGGCCTGGCCCCGGGCTATGTTCTCGCCGCCGAGGCCGCTGACGCCGGCCGTCTGGGCCCGGTCCCACGGGCTGTCGCCGTCGGGGTCGGTGTGGTCGAAGAAGCCGCGCTTCGCCATGTCGTCGCTGAACGCCGTGGCCAGATCGGCCAGCGCGCTGTTCGCGGCGACCGGGCTGCAGCCCACCTTGGCCCGCTCCGCGTTGACCAGCCGGAGCACCTCGGCGCCGGCCGCGACCTCCGCGGACACGGGACCCGGGTCGTTCGTCCCCTTCTCCGGCTCCGGCGTGGTCTCGCGGGACGCCTCCTCCTCCGTGCTCTTCTCCGCGGTCCGCTCCGGGGTCGCAGCGGGCTCCTCCTCCGGCTCGGCCGTCTCCGGGGCCTTCGTCGGCGTGTCCGACGTGGAGGGCGACGCGGACGGCACGGACGGGGCGGACGGCACGGAGCGGTCGGAGTCGCGGCTCGCCGGGTTGCCCGCGTCCCGGCCGGGGGACTCCGCGGTGCCGGACGTGCCGCCCTGCTCGGTGGGCAGACTGGTCGCCGCGTCCCCCGCCTGAACCTCCTCGCCGGGAGCGCTGTCCCCGCCCAGCTTGTAGTTCTCCAGGCCCGGAATCGAGCCGGTGGCCACCGCGGCCGTGCCGATGGCCATGGCGGCGGAGACGCCGAGCAGACCGGTGCGCACCGGTGTCGCGGTCTTCTTCTTCCGGCGCCGGTGTCCACTCGTGGGCCGTCCGGCCTCGTCGGGGGCCGCGTAGTCCCTCGGGGCCCGGGAGTCGTCGCGGGTGGCGTAGCCGACGCGGGCGGCGAAGCCGTCGTCCGGGAGACCGTCACCGGTGACGGCGGGACCGGGCAGGTCCTGGCCGGTCGAGAAGCTGCTGCCCGGGAAGCCGCCGCGGGTGAAGTCGGCGCGGGTGAAGTCGGCGTCCGCGGCGTATCCGGCGCCGGCGTCCGTCGCGTAGAGGTACGCCTCGCTCCGTGCGTACGTCTCGGCGTAGGCCTCCGGGTTGAGATACGGCGCGGTGCCCATGGTGGGCGGGCCGTCGGCCAGGTCGGCCAGGGAGTCCGGGCCGCCGTCGTAGGGGCCGTCGGCGTGAGTTGCTCCGGTGGCGCGGCCCGTGGCGGCGCGGCCGGCGGCGGAGCGTCCGTGGCGTCCCATGTCCTGTGCCTTCCTCGTCCTGCGGTCGACTCGTCTTCGCGACCAGCCCAAAACTCGATGATCACAAAACTCACACCAACGAGTGAGTTTCATATGAGATTCATGGGTCGGGACGGTACCGCATGGCGCCAGGGGGCGGAGTGCCCGGTGTGACTTTGTCCGGTTAGGTTGCAGGCATGAGCGAGGATGTGCGACTGGTCGCCTGGGTACGGGGACGTGTCCAAGATGTGGGTTTCCGCTGGTTCACCCGGGCCAAGGCGCTGGAGATCGGCGCCCTGAGTGGTTTCGCTCTCAATCTGGGTGACGGCAGGGTCCAAGTGGTGGCCGAGGGCTCCCGTGAACGCTGTGACAGGCTGCTCGACTGGCTCCAGGCTGGCGACACGCCCGGACGTGTGGACGGAGTCACCGAGATCTGGGACACACCCCGAGGCGGCTACGAGGGCTTCGCCATCCGCTGACCCGGCCCCCCGGGACGGGGCCCGCGGGGCCCGTCCGCCCGGCGCGACGGGTCCCCGCGGACGGAAACGTCCTGGTGATTGCGGAGAACGGCTTGCCATGAAACGCGTCCGCGGCCAAGATGATCGCCACGTCCCGAGGACCCGTGAGAGTCGCGACGCCGCCGCTTCCCGGCCGTGTGCGCCCCGTTGTCCGCCGATACGGGGCGTGATCGTGTTGACCCTCAAACTTTTTGGTGAGACGCTGAAAACCCCGCGCACCCCAGCTGTTTGGCATGGCTGAACGGCAGTACAACTCCAGGCCTGCCAAGCACGGCGGGTGCGAATCCCTCACGACCCACACCGCATCGGTCGGTCACTCATTGTGGAGGACCATCCATCATGGCAAAGGCGCTTCTCGGTTACGTCGGCGGCTCGGACCCTCGACTCCTCGCCGAGATGCGACGGCTCCAGCAGCGCGTCCAGGACCTGGAATCCGAGCTCGTACGGATCCAGGCGGAGAACGACGCGCTGGCGGCTGCCGCTTCTCACGACAGGATCATGGAGAGCGTTGACGCACACCAGGCGGAGCCTGCGCTCACCTGATCACTGCACCGCTCCACGAACAGCACCAGCAGTGGTCGGGCCCGCCCGACACCACCGCCAAGCAGTCAGAATGGCAAGGGACGCCCCGGCGTCCCTTCTTTCTTTCCCGCCTCCGCGTCCCACCCCGGCGCCCGCACCCCCGCGCACGGCGCCCGGCAGTCGTTGTCCCGCGCATCCTTTCACCGTCTTCAACGTGTGATGTGCCCTGCGCGTTCACCCGCGAAACCGTGCGTTCATGGAGTGAGACCCGCCCGGCGGGTAAAGTCCGGGTGCGTGCACCTCAAGGCCCTGACCCTCCGCGGCTTCAAGTCGTTCGCCTCCGCGACCACGCTCCGGTTCGAGCCGGGCATCACCTGCGTCGTCGGTCCGAACGGCTCGGGCAAGTCCAATGTCGTGGACGCGCTCAGCTGGGTCATGGGCGAACAGGGCGCCAAGTCGCTGCGCGGCGGCAAGATGGAGGACGTCATCTTCGCCGGCACCACCGGCCGCCCGCCGCTGGGCCGCGCCGAGGTGTCGCTGACCATCGACAACTCCGACGGCGCCCTCCCCATCGAATACGCCGAGGTCACCATCACGCGGATCATGTTCCGCAACGGCGGCAGCGAGTACCAGATCAACGGCGACACCTGCCGTCTCCTCGACATCCAGGAACTGCTCTCCGACTCCGGCATCGGCCGCGAGATGCACGTCATCGTCGGCCAGGGCCGGCTCGACTCCGTACTGCACGCCGACCCCATGGGCCGCCGCGCCTTCATCGAGGAGGCGGCCGGCGTCCTCAAGCACCGCAAGCGCAAAGAGAAGGCGCTGCGGAAGCTGGACGCGATGCAGGCCAACCTCGCCCGCGTGCAGGACCTCACCGACGAACTCCGGCGCCAGCTCAAACCGCTCGGCCGCCAGGCAGCCGTCGCCCGGCGGGCCGCCGTCATCCAGGCCGATCTGCGTGACGCGCGGCTGCGCCTGCTCGCCGACGACCTGGTACGGCTGCGCGAGGCACTGCGGGCCGAGATCGCCGACGAGGCGGCACTCAAGGAGCGCAGGGAGGCGGCCGAGACCGAGCTGCGGAAGGCCCTCCAGCGCGAGGCGCTCCTCGAGGACGAGGTGCGACGGCTCAGTCCGCGTCTGCGGAACGCCCGGCAGACCTGGTACGAGCTCTCCCAGCTGGCCGAGCGGGTGCGCGGCACCATCTCGCTGGCCGACGCCCGCGTGAAGAGCGCGACCTCCGCGCCCCCCGAGGAGCGGCGCGGGCGGGATCCCGAGGACATGGAGCGCGAGGCCGCCCGCATCCGTGAGCAGGAGGCCGAGCTGGAGGCCGCCCTGGAGGCGGCCGAACGCGCCCGGGAGGACACGGTCGCCCACCGCGCGGAGCTGGAACGCGAACTCGCCCAGGAGGAACGGCGCCTCAAGGACGCCGCGCGGGCCATCGC
>NZ_NEUB01000810.1 GCF_002910825.1 Streptomyces sp. SM1
GTGGCCGATGAAGAGGTAGACGACGGCGGCCAGTCCGTAGCCCGCGACCATCCGCGCCCACTCCTCGTCGAACGTGCTGGTCTTCCGGGGGTGCCCCCCGGACCCCCGGGTCACGTGGCCTGGTTGTGGTGCGGGGCCCTGCGGGCGGGGAGGGGTCAGTGGCGGCGGAGGCGGCCGGCGATGGCGTGGCCGATGAAGAGGTAGACGACGGCGGCCAGTCCGTAGCCCGCGACCACCCGCGCCCACTCCTCGTCGAACGTGAACAGGTCACGTGACCAGGCGGCGAGCCAGTCGGCCGTGTCATGGACGAACCGGACCAGATCGTTGGCCCGGTTGGCGTCCAGCAGGTACATCAGAATCCACAGTCCGAGGATGACGGCCATGATGTCCGCGATCACCGCGATGACCGTCCCCGCGGAGGTGGAACCAGAGCGATATCGAGGGGACATGCTTTCCGACTGGCCCCGAACGCCCGGTTGAAACCTGGGACGTTCGGGGCCGGCCGGCGTGCGGCTCAGCCGTGGGTCAGCAGCAGCCGCCACGCCTCAGGACCGCGCTGCTGGTACTCCACCGCGAAGACACCGGGGTGCCGGTCCTCGATCTGCCGCAGCAGCGGCAGCGGGTCGTGCGGTGCCACCAGCACCATCGCCCGCCCGGCCGGTACGGCACCGAGCGCGCCGAAGACCGTGGCGTGCCGCAGGGCGTGCGGCACCTCCCGGACGTCCAGCTCGGGCACGTCGACGTCGTCCGAGCCGCCGCAGCCGCACGTGCCGCCGCAGCCGCCGCCGGTGGCCTCGCCCTCGGACTCCTCGACGCCGCCGAGCAGTTCGTGCATGCCTCCCAGCAGGTCCGCCAGTGAGATGTCCGGGGCGCCGGCGAGCAGCGGCAGGATGAGGTTGTTCTCCTTGTCCAGGTGCTCCTCGAACAGCACCTGGAGGGCCCGGCCGTCGGCCGCCGCCCGCACGGCGGAGCCGGTCTCGCGCAGCGCGTCGACCAGGGCGGTCAGCCTGCGGTGCTCGGCGAGCATGCCGTCGACGAGGAGGCGGGCCTCGGGCAGGTCGCGGGCGGCGGCGTACAGGGTGCTCTCCTCGGCGACCGCGTGCGGGATCAGGTCCCGGTCGCAGAAGGCGACGAGTCCGGTGCGGACCTCGTCGGCCTCGGCCGGGCCGCGGTCCGCCGCCGCGATCAGCATGGCCACCCGTCCGGCCAGCTCACCGGCCAGCTGGGTGTGATGCGCCTCGACGGCTTCGACGGCCGCCGCGTCCTTGGGGTCCGATGCGAGGGTGAGAGTGCTCATCAGGGGGCCGTTCCTTCCAGCCTTCGACAACCCGTCCGAGCGGACCGGGTCGGTACCTGCAATATAGTACGGGCATGACCGTGGAAAATAACGGACCGCTTCCCGGCAGCGGATCGCACCGTGTCCCGCTGTCCCGGCAGCGGAGCGGTGTCCTGCAGTACCTGCGCGGACAGGCCGCCCC
>NZ_NEUB01000811.1 GCF_002910825.1 Streptomyces sp. SM1
TCCGGGTACGGGTTCGTCATGGCGCGTGCCCTCCAGCTCTGCTCCGGCCGGTCCGCCGGCCGGCATCCGCTCTGGACTACTCCCCGCCTACCCTGCGGGCCACCCGCCAGTCACCCGCCCGGACGAGGGCCGCCGCCGCGTCGAGTCCCGGGCGTGGGCTGGAGAGCACGGGGACCGCGGCGGTGGTGAGCCGCTCGGCCGGCGCCATGGATGCCTGGGCGAGGACGATCACGTCGGCGCCGGTGACCGCGTCGGCCGCGTCCGCCACCCGGCGTACGTATCCGGCGTCGTCACCCGCGCCGAAGCACGCCCAGGCACCGTCGACCAGCACGGTCCGTACCCGGACGGTCCGGCCGGCCCGGTCGGCCTCCTCCTCGATCAGGGCGACCGTCGGCCGCAGCGTGCTCTCCAGCGCGGCGAGTACGGTCACCCGCGGCCCGGCGGCCACCGCCGCACCCGCCATCGGCCGGTCGACGCGCAGCACGGGAACGCCGGCCTCGGAGGCTGCGGCCTCCGCGGCCTCCCCGATGGTCGAACAGGTGCACAGTACGGCCCGTGCTCCACCGTCGGCGGCCTCCCGCACCCTCGCCCGTACGTCACCGGCGACGGCGGCGGGACCGGCGGCGCGGGCGCGTTCCAGCAGCTCCTCGGCGACGACATGCCTCAGCCCGAGCCCGGGATGCCCCTCGTCGCGCAGGGCGTCGAAGACGGGCACGTGGACCGGCGAGGTGTGCAGGAGTACGAGCACGACCGGCGCTCCCCGCCCTCAGAACCGTCCGGATGCGCCGTCAGCTACGCGTGGACCGCCCGGATCAGCTCCGGGCCGGCCGCCGGGGCCTGGCCGGGGTGGCGCTCGGCCCACTTGGCGACGTACGGGCAGAGCGGCGCGACGGCGCTGTCCTCCCGGGCGGCGAGGGCGTAGAGCTCACGCGCGAGCGAGCCCGCGATGCCCTTGCCCTCATGGGCGGGCTCCACGACGGTGTGCACCGGCACGAGCGCGCGCCCGGGGGCGTCGAGCACGAAGTACTCGATCCGCCCGACGACCTCGCCCTCCGCCACTGCTTCCAGCCGGCCCGCCGCCCGGTCGTCACGGATCTCGATGTCACCCATGGACGTCACGCTCCCGCCTCGGTCGTCTCGCCGTGCGCGGCTCAGACCGCTTTCACGGCCTGCGGGCTGCGCTCCTGGTCCGACCCCGGAACCGGCTCGGACGGGTCGGCGCCCAGGGCCACGATGCGGTTGTCCGCGTCCACATGCACCACCCGGGGCTCCAGCGCCCGCGCCTCGGCGTCGGTCACCTGAGCGTAACTGATGATGATCACCAGGTCGCCCGGGTGGACGAGATGAGCGGCGGCCCCGTTGATCCCGATCACACCGGACCCGCGCTCCCCCTCGATGACGTACGTCTCCAGCCGGGCCCCGTTGGTGATGTCGACGATGTGCACCAGCTCACCGGGCAGCAGATCAGCGGCTTCGAGCAACGCGACATCGATCGTCACGGACCCCACGTAGTGCAGGTCGGCCTGGGTGACGGTGGCACGGTGGATCTTGGACTTGAACATTGTACGCAACATCGGGGCACTCCCACAAGTAGGCTCCCTGCCTGCGTTTTTGCAGGTCAAGGGCTGTTTCGACACCCTACAACGAGTCGCATGTCCGGGCAGCTGTCCCCAGGTCTTTCAGGACTCATGCTGACCACTTACTGACTTCTCTGACGCCCCGTCAGGTGACAGAGGGAGGGCTTCGCCTCCTCTCGCGGACCCCACCGTGGCGACGGCCCAAGCCTACGCAGCACCCCCGAAGGACATCCGTGATCACCGTCACGCGGACCTCTGGACGGCAGTCAGGAGCGAAGGCGCTCGACCGGAAGTCGGGCCACGCGCCGCCATGGGTCAGCTGGCCCACGCTCCTCGTATCCCGCCTCAAAGGAGGAGGCGCCCACAGCTCCATGAATCTGAGTGGCCGAAGCAGCGCCGCAACATAGCGGCGGATCGCCGGTTGGCCAAACCGGCGATTCTCACGACCATGGCTGTGGCTCGTCCGGTGACTCCTGGCGGTGGCACAGGGCGGGTGTCAAGGACGTTTGGAATTCGGCCGGAGCAGAGCGCGAACCGCTGCCGCGATCAGGCTCAGGCCAGCCTCAAGGAGCCATCTTGCCCGTGGAACCGCAGTCGCACCCCGACCAGATCCGCACCGATATCGACTCGTCGCGCAGGGACACTTCTGAGGTCGCTGTGATGCTCAATATGTCCACGAGCTGGGTCTACAAAGAGGCGTCGAAACTGGGCTTGAAGGGCTACAAGCTCGGCCGAGGCAGGAACGCGAAGGTCCTGTACAAGAGGGCCGAGGTCTTCAAGTGGCTGGAGCAGCAGAAGATCCATTAGCCTCGATCTTGCGTGACGGTCCGCCGACGGAGTCGGTGGACCGTTTTCGTTCGGAGGGGTGAAGTTGGGCAGGCCGGGGGCCCGAGTGTCGTCTCGGGCGGACGCCGGGTTCCACTGCTCCGGCTGAAGAGTTCTCTCGTAGGGACGGGTGAAACGGCTGGTCAGCCGGGGTTCGGTAGGAGTGCGAGCCGTTCGAGTGCGGCGGTGATGTGACTGGTCCAGGGCCAGTCCCCGGCCAGGCGGAGGATCCGGCGGCGGCCGGTGGTCACGAGCTGCCCGGCCGCGGAGAACAGGCGAAGCCGCAGCCGGCGGGGCTCCCAGAGCCGGGCCTTGCCGGTCAGGGCGAGCATCGGCATCCAGGCCAGCAGGTCGAGAGCGATCTGCACGATCTCCAGCCAGACCTTGTTCTGGGCGGTCCGGTGCAGGGGCAGATTCCGCAGGCCGGTGGCCCGGGCGGCCCGGATGCGGTCCTCCGCGCGGGCCCGCAGCCGGTGACGGAGCTCGAGCTCGGCGATCGACCGGCCGGCTGTATTGGTCGCGAAGCAGGTCAGCCGCATGCCGTCCGCGTCCGTGAGCCTCAACTGGGC
>NZ_NEUB01000812.1 GCF_002910825.1 Streptomyces sp. SM1
CCGGAGGCCGGCTCCCGGCCCGCTCGCCGACGGCCGCGGGTGCCGGCGACTGCGGGTGCCGGCGACCGCCCCCGGACAGGGCCCGGGGACAAGGGAAGGAGCAGCCCGCCCGTCCGCGGCAGGCTGCCTGTGCCCGGAAGGCTCCGCCCGACAGGCTCTACAGGCTCTACGCGGCGTCCGCCGATTCCTTGGCCGCCCGCAGCGCCTGCGCCAGACGCTCCGGGTCGCGCGTCGACAGGAAGGCGTAGGGGGTCGGGTCATCGGGGTCGGTGATGTCCACACGCAGCGCGCCGGGAATGTACGCCCGCAGCAGCATGAAGCAGCGCGGGTCGGCCTTGTGGGTGCGCCAGGCCCGCGCCTCCTCGGCGTCCAGGATCTCCGCCTCGCCCAGCGCCGACACCGGGATCTTCGCCTCGCCCGCGATCAGATGACCGCCCACGACCCGGATGCGCACCGAACCGTACGAACTGGCGACGACCGCCGCGGCGGCGGTGCCGCCGGCCAGACCGCCGAGCATCGGCAGCGTGCCGAACGGCAGCAGGATCAGCGCCATGGAGACCCCCGCCAGGAAGGAGAGCAGCCACCAGGAACGGGGGGCGGTGAGGCGTTCTTCGTACGGGACGGCGGAGAGCTGCATGGATCCAAGCTTGGCACGGTGACGGGAGTGGACTCACGCGCGGGTAAGGTCTGCGCCTGTGAGTGGTACTTCCGCAGCTCTTCAGCCCCCCGCAGACGCCGTGCAGCCGGCGCGTCACCCCGACGCGCCCGCACCCGGCGAACTCCTCGGCGCCCACTACGGCCAGTGTTTCGGCTGCGGCGACGAGCAGCCCCACGGGCTGCACCTCCAGGCCCGCGCCGGCGAAGGCGTGTCGATCACCGCCGAGTTCACCGTGCGGACCGCCCACCAGGGCGCCCCGGGACTCGCGCACGGCGGCGTACTCGCCACCGCCCTGGACGAGGCGCTCGGCTCCCTCAACTGGCTGCTGCGCACCATCGCGGTGACCGGCAGGCTGGAGACGGACTTCGTCCGGCCCGTGCCGGTCGACACCGTGCTGCACCTGGACGCGCGGGTGACCGCGGTGGCGGGACGGAAGATCTACTGCACCGCCACCGGCCGCATCGGCGGCCCCGAGGGGCCCGTCGCGGTCCGCGCCGAGGCCCTGTTCATCGAGGTCAAGGTCGACCACTTCATCGACCACGGCCGCGAGGAGGAGATCCAGGCGGCCATGAGCGACCCCGACCAGGTCCGTCGCGCGCGTGCCTTCGAGGTGAACCCGTGAGCGCCTTTGGCCATCGCGCCCTCGACGTGCTGATCAGGCGCCTCGACCCCGGTGTACCGCTTCCGTCCTACGAGCACCCGGGCGACGCGGGCGCCGATCTGCGGACCACCGAGGCCCGCGAACTCGCCCCCGGCGAGCGGGCCGTACTCCCGACCGGGGTGTCTGTCGCGCTCCCCGAGGGGTACGCGGCCTTCGTGCACCCGCGATCCGGACTTGCCGCCCGCTGCGGCGTCGCCCTGGTGAATGCCCCGGGGACGGTTGATGCCGGGTACCGTGGGGAGATCAAGGTGATCGTGGTGAATCTCGACCCGCGCGAGACCGTGCGGTTCGAGCGTTTCGACCGGATTGCCCAACTGGTCGTGCAGCAGGTCGAGAGGGTCCGCTTCGTGTCGGTCGCGGAGCTTCCCCCCTCGGCCCGGGCCGAGGGGGGCTTCGGGTCCACCGGCGGCCATGCCGCGGTGGAAGAAGGTAAGAGCGGCACAAGCGTTCAGGCCGCCGTAGGCGGTACAGCGGGTGGGAATCGATACGCTTCGGTCGTATCCGACCGGGAAGGACAGTGACGTGTTCGGACGTCGCAAGAAGAACGATGCCGCCGACGGTGCGGCCGGCGAGGCCGAGCAGGTCGTCGACGGTGTCGACGCGGAGGCGGGCGGCGAGGGGGCCGAGCGGCTGAGGCTCGAGCCGGCGCCGCGGCCCGACGGGCCCTGGGACAGCACCGAGGTCCGCGAGCCCGGAGAGGGCCGCGTCGACCTGGGCGGCCTGTTCGTGCCCGGAGTCGACGGCATGGAACTGCGGGTGGAGGTCGCCGGCGACGCGATCGTCGCGGCGACCGTCGTGCTGCGCGACAGCGCCATCCAGCTGCAGGCATTCGCCGCACCCAAGCGTGAGGGCATCTGGGGCGAGGTCCGCGAGGAGATCGCGACCGGCATCACCCAGCAGGGCGGCATCATCGACGAGGTCGAGGGTCCGCTGGGCTGGGAGCTGCGCGCCCAGGTGCCCGTACAGCTGCCGGACGGCACCGGCGGCTACCAGGTCGTGCGGTTCGTGGGAGTGGACGGTACCCGCTGGTTCCTGCGCGGGGTGATCTCCGGTCAGGGCGCGGTACAGCCGCAGGCCGCCGGACTGCTCGAGCAGATCTTCCGGGACACGGTCGTCGTCCGCGGAGACGGCCCGATGGCACCGCGCGACCCGATCGTCCTCCAGCTGCCGAACGACGCGCAGATGGTCCCCGAGAACGTGCAGCAGGAGGAGGGCGGCTCCCGCTTCGCCGGCGGCATGGGTCAGCTCCAGCGCGGACCGGAGATCACCGAGGTCCGCTAGCGCCTCCGGCGACGGGGTGCCGGGGTCCGCTCGGGTCTGCGGTGGCGGGTCGCCGGGTGCGCCCCGGTCCGCGACGGTGACGTGGGGGTCCGCTGGAGTCGTCCGTGGTGGGTGCCGGGTGCGCCCAGGCCCGCGGCGGCAGGTCGCCGACCCCGTCAGAGCCTTCGGCGGCAGCAGGTCGCCGGGGTCCGCTCGGGACTGCGGTGGCGGGTCGCC
>NZ_NEUB01000813.1 GCF_002910825.1 Streptomyces sp. SM1
GGCGGGAGCGGTGGCCTTGTCCGCGGCGTCCTGGGTCTTGGACGCGGCGGAACGGGCGGTCGTGGTCCTCTGGTTCGTATTCTTGTTCTGTTCACTCATGGACACCGACTTGCCGCTGTCCCCCGCGGCAAACACGTCCCCGCGCCCGGCGCTACCCGGCGGGCGCCGGAATCCGTTCCAGAACGCCTCCCGCGAACACGTCGTACAGCGGCAGCGTTTCGAGGTGGACGTAGCCGATGTGGCAGTCGCAGGTGGTGAGCGGGCAGGGGCGGGCAGGGGCGTGGGCGCAGCGCCTGCCGGTAGCTGCCGTGGTAGAGGTTGCCGAGTTCCGCGCGGACGAAGTGGCACCGGCGGACCGTGCCCTCGCCGTCGACCGAGATCACCGACTCCCTCGTGCGACAGGGCAGGCCGGCGCTGGCGTGGGGGTGGCGGCTGTAGGGGAACAGCGGGTCCAGCGCGGTCCACACGTCGGCCTCGGCGTCGTCGTAGGTGTGACCCTCGGCGGCGTTCACCCACAGATACGCCTCCTCCGGCAGGTCGGCGCGCAGTCGCCGGGCCGCTTCGAGGTGCTGCGGCAGTCCGACGATGCCGACGCTGAACCGGATGCCGAGACGGACCAGTTCACGGCACTTGGCGAGGAAGCGTGGGTAAGGCGTCTGGCCCGGGTGGTACGTGCACCACAGGGCGAGGGTGTCCCGGTCGGCGTCGGCCAGCCAATCGGTCCGGCAGCTGAGGTTGGTCTGGATGGCGACGCGGCGGATGTGGGGCAGATGGAACAGACGGGTCAGGGTGTTCCGGTACCAGGAGCGGACCAGGGCCTCGCCCCAGGGGGTGAAGAGGAGGGCGAGCCGGTCGGCGGTCTGCTCGGTGGCCCAGTCGGCGAACCGCTCCAGGCGAACGCGGTCCGCGCGCAGTTGCTCCCGGCTGTCGCGGCGCTTGGCGAAGGGGCAGTACGGGCAGTCGTAGTCGCAGGAGGCCAGCGGGCCGCGGTAGAGGAGGGTCAGGTCCATGGGGCGGGGCCCACTTCCGCGCGTAGCCGGCCATGGCGGCCTGTACGGCCGGGGAGAACAGCTCCGGTCCGATCGCGTCGGAGTGGGCCAGGCCCTCGGGGGTCAGGCGCAGGACGCCGGCAGCGGGGCCGCCGTCCTCGAGCCAGCCGCGGCCGGCGCAGCGGGACAGCTCGGCCGCGAAGTCGTCCCCCGGGGTGCGGCCGTCGAACCGGGCGCGGCCGTCGAACCGGGCGCGGTAGTCGGCGAGGTCTACCTGTCCGACTCCGGGGCGCGGCCCCTGCACCGGGACGCGACGGGCACGCTCTGGCGCATCGACCTGGCCGGTGACGAACCGGTCGTCATGGTCGAGGTCCTCAACTCCACACCCGAACCGGACGGCACCCACCGCACGTACTGGCTGCGTGTCCCGCCCGCCACCCGGACGGCCCGGGAAGGGGTGGCGTGGACGTTCGGCCTGGGAGCCGAGGTGTACGAGCCGCTGCGGGAGACGTGAGCCCGGCGGCCGCAGGGCTGACTCCGCCCGCGGGGGGTAGGCGGAGTACGGCAGGTTCCGATGCGTACACCCAGGAAAAGGAGCACCGATGCCCAGCATGATCGAGCGCGTCAAGCGTTTCGCCAGGAGCCCCCAGGGGCGGCGTACGACCGAGCAGGTGCGCCGGGCCGCGGCCGACCCCCGCCGCCGGGCCCAGGCCCAGCGACTGCTGGGCAGGCTGCGCGGCGGCCGGCGTTGAGTCCCGGCCCACTCCCGCGCGCGGCCCGGCAGCCGACGACCGGGCCGCGCGACCGTGACGAGGAAGGACCGCCATGACCGGATCGTCGGTCCGCGCAGTGGGCTGGGCACGCTCACTGCCGCTGGACAGCGAGGTGAAGGCGGCCCGGGACTGGGCACGCGGGCACCTCCGCGCGCTGGGCTGGACCACCACCCACCCCGAGACGGTGGACGCCGTGCTGCTGACCGTGTCGGAGCTGGTCACCAACGCCCACCGGCACGCCCACAGCACCGCCCAACTGATCATGACGTGGGATCAGTCCTGCCTGCACATCTCGGTGCACGACACCTCGGCCTCCCTTCCGGCGCCCCGGGATCCGAGCACCGAACGGGTCGGCGGGCGCGGCATGTTCCTCGTGGACGCCCTGGCCGACGCGTGGAAGGCACATCCCTGTCCCCACGGCAAGACCGTCACCGCCTGCTTCCGCGGTCCCGGGGCGGAGGTGCGGCCGCGGCACTGACCGGGCCCCGTGCGCGCGGTGCGGGCGTGCGGCCGTACGATCGGCCGGTCCTATCCTGCAAGGAGCCCCGCCCGGTGACCGCCGTACTCCCGCCGCCCCGCACCACCGCCCGCACGCTCGCGTGCCCGCGGCGTCTGACCCGTGAGGAGGACGGTGAGCGGCTGCACGCACTGCTCTGGGTGACGGGTCCCGGCCGCCGGATGATCAGCAGCTCGGTGCTCGGCGGCGGCATCGGCGAGCGGGCCTGGGTCCTCAACGCGCAGGTCTCCCACGGCTACCGGCGCACCGACCCCGACCGGCATCTCGCCGGTCTCGCCGCCGCCTCCGGCGCGGAGGGTCCGGGAGCGGGGCTGATGACGGCGGCGGACGTCTCGGCCTACGCCCACGGACACGACGAGGGCGTGGACGCCTTCGTCACGGCCGGCATCGACGTGCGGGGCTGGGCCGCCGTGCCCGGCGCGGGTGCGGACGCGCCGCAGGCACCGGGCACGATCAACATCGTCGCCGCCCTACCGGTGCCGCTGAGTGACGCCGCCCTGGTCAACGCTGTGGCGACCGTCACGGAGGCGAAGGTGCAGGCGCTCGTGGAGGCCGGTCACGACTGTTCCGGAACGCCCACCGACGCGGTGTGTGTGATGGCCGGCACACCTGTCCCCGGCGAGGAGACGTACGCCTTCGCCGGGCCCCGTTCCCTGTGGGGAGCGCGACTGGCCCGGGCCGTCCACCGCGCCGTGGGGACGGCCGTGGCGGTGCGCTGAGGCCACCGCCGCACGGCACGGCCCGTCGTGGACGGGGCCGACGAACCGCGGACTTGAGAGAAGGATGATGGAGAGAGCCAGGACTGGGCACCCGGTTCGTGGGTACGCAGCCGCCGACGAGCAGGCCGGCCCCCGGGTCGGTTGCTTCGGCGGTGACGGATGGGGGACCGTGGCAGCTACACCGAATTTTCCGACAGAGAGGTGGTGGGGCGCGCACGACGCGTGCCTGCGCCTGTGATTTCTTCCCCCGGCCCACCCGCCCACCCGCGCGTCACGCACGTCCGTGACGGTCCGTCGTGGCAGGACGCCCCCTACCCGGTCCTGGTCCTCGGCGAGAACGGCACGGTCGTGGACCTGAACCCGACCGCCCGGCAGGTTCTGGCGGACCGTCGCGAGGGAGCGCCGGGAGCGGACGAGGTGCCGTCCTGGCTGGCGGAAGCGCACCGGAGTCTCACCGCGGCGGCCGGCGTCCCGGCGAAGACCTTCCAGGTCTCCGGGGAGATCGCCGGCCGGTTCTTCGAGGCGCACCCCGGCCCGTTCGCGGACGGCGAGGTCGTCTGGTGGCTGGTCGACGCCACCGGCCGCCGCGAGGCCGAGATCTCCCTGCTCGACGCCCGGGAGCAGGCGGCGATCCGCGCCATGGTCTCCAGCACCCTGCTGTCGTCGCTGAACGTGCCGCGCTGCGCCGAGGTCGCCACGCAGTTGGCGGCCGAGCACCTGGCCGACGCGGCGCTGCTCGTCCTGCCGCCCGTCGGGCGCCGCTACCCCGTGACCCAGGCCCTGCGCGGCGGATCCGCCACGCACACCTCGCATCAGATCGATCCCCGCGACGTACCGGGGCTGGCCGAGGCCCTCCAGGGGTTTCCGCCGGTACCCGCGCGCTGGATCGACCCCGCGGCCCTTCCCGACTGGGTCGTGCCGGCGGGCTTCGGCGGAGCGGTCGGCTCCGTCATCGTCACGCCGCTTCCCGGTCACGGGGTGTCCGCCGGCGCGCTGATCCTGCTCCGCTCCGGCACGGTGCAGGCGTTCGGCCCGGAGGAGGAGGCGTTCACCCGCCTGTTCGCCGCTCGGGCGGGTGCCGCCCTGTCGGCCGCGCGCCTCTACAGCGAGCAGAGCGCGATCACGGCCACGCTCATGCGGGAACTGCTGCCGCCGACGCTGGAGAACGTGCACGGGGTGGACTACGCGGGGCGCTATCGCGCCGCCAGCGACCACGAGCGGATCGGCGGCGACTTCTACGACGTCCATCCCGGGGCGGACGCCTCGCAGGAGACGTTCGTCGTGCTCGGCGACGTGGCGGGCAAGGGCCTCGATGCGGCGGTCCTCACCGGGAAGATCCGCAACACGCTGCACGCGCTGCTGCCGCTGGTGTCCGACCACGAACAGGTCCTCAACCTGCTCAACGGCGCCCTGCTCAGCTCGCACCACACACGCTTCGCCACCATCGTGCTGGCCTGCGTCAGGCGCGAGGACGACGGCCGGGTCCGGCTCCGGCTGACCAGTGCGGGCCACATGCCGCCGCTCATCGTCCGCGCCGACGGACGCGTCGAGGAGGCGGCCACCCACGGCACCCTGGTCGGAGCACTGTCCTCGGTCACGGTGCAGACGGCCGAGGAGTGGCTCGCCCCCGGCGAGACCTGCCTGCTCTACACGGACGGCATCACCGAGGCCCGCGGCGGCCCCCTGGGCGACGAACTGTTCGGGGAGCACCGGCTGCTCCAGGCCCTGGAGGAGTGCGGCGGTATGCCGGGGGAGGCGGTCGTGGAGCGGGTGCAGATGCTGGCCGCGCAGTGGCTGGGCAACGGCAGCCACGACGACATGGCCACCCTCGCCATCAGCGCGCCGCGCACGGCCCCGCCGGGGGCGGACGGCAGCGGGAACGAGCATTCGAGGAGGACGACGTGAGCGGGCCCCCCTTGTCAGCGGCGGAGCTGCGTGAACGGCTCTGGCATGCGGTGATCGAGGGCGCCGAGTACGACGCCGTCGACGCGGTGAACGCCGGTCTGGACGCGGGCTGGGACGAGGAGGCCCTGCTGCTCGACGTCGTCGCGGCGGTACAGGAGAAGATCGGTGCCGAATGGGCCGCCGACCGGATCACCGTGGCACAGGAGCACGCGGCCACCGCCATCAACGAGCGGGTGATCGCCGTCCTCGTCCACCGTCGGCCGCAGGACGGGCCCGACGCCCCGTCGCGCGGGCGGGTGACGGTCAGCTGCGTCGACGGCGAGTGGCACGCCTTCCCGGCCCGGCTCGTCGCCGAAGTGCTGCGGCTGCGGGGCTGGCAGGTGGACTATCTGGGCGCCCAGACGCCGACCCCCCATCTCGTCGCCCATCAGCACCGCACCAACTCCGACGCCGTTCTGCTGTCCGGGTCGATCTCCACGCACCTGCCGGCCGCGCACGCGGCGATCACGGCCTGTCAGGCGGTCGGAGTGCCGGTGGTGGCCGGCGGCAGGGCCTTCGGCACGGACGGCCGGCACGCCCGGGCTCTGGGCGCCGACGCGTGGGCACCGGACGCCCGTGGCGCGGCCGCCGCCCTGGAGGCCGGTCTGTCACGGCCCAAGGCGGTCCGGGCCGCGGTCGACGACCTGCCGCACCTGGCCGACCAGGAGTACACCATGGTCGTCCGGTCCCGCAGCCGCCTGGTCAAGCAGGTGCTGGCCGAGCTGGAGAGCCGGTTCCCGGCGATGCGCGATTACAGCGACGCGCAGCGGGAGCGGACCGCCGAGGACCTGGTGCACATCATCGACTTCCTGACCACCGCCCTGTACCTGGACGACGCGGAGGTGTTCACGGGATTCCTCCGGTGGACCTCCGAGGTGCTCACGGCCCGCGGCGTCCCGGTGCGCTCCCTGGCCTTGGGACTCGACATCCTCGGTGAGCAGTTGCACGACTTTCCCCGGGCGCTGCGTCTCGTCCACGAGGGCGCGGCCGCCCTGCAGGACGGGGTGGACGCCGCCGCCGCTCCCGGCACCGCGGTATGAGCGGGGCCCGCCACGCCGGTGTCCGTCCCGCCTCCGGCCGGGAGACCGCCACACTGACGGTGCGCGTGGCCGGTGAACTCGACGGCACCGGGGGCGCGGAGCTGACCGCCGTCGTGGTGGCGCGTCTGACCGGGCCGGAGCCGCCTCGGGCCGTGCGGCTGGACTTCCGCGCCCTGGCGGGCATCGACCGGCTGGGGCTGGCCGAACTGCTCATGATCCGCCGTCACACCAGCGCCGCGGGCGCGGTTCTGCACCTGGACAACCGGCCCGCGGCCCTCGATCGTCTCCTGCGCCGGACCAACGTCCTCGAGCACCTCACGGCCACGGACACGGTGGGGGCGCCGGCGGAGCACGCGGGCGCCGGCCTGGTGCACGGCCCGCGGCCCTCGATCGTCTCCTGCGCCGGACCAACGTCCTCGAGCA
>NZ_NEUB01000814.1 GCF_002910825.1 Streptomyces sp. SM1
CCTCCGCCGTTCCCCTCTCCCGTCCCGCGCAAAAACCGAAAGCCTCGCATGCACCACCGTTCTAGAGTGCCGACCATGGCACTCGCACGCGTCGTCCTCGCCTCGGGCCGCTCGGTCGACCTCGCCGAGCTGCGCATGTCGTCGACGTACGGCGGACTGCTCGAGGGGTACCCCTGCAAGCCGCTCAACGACCGCACGATCGCCGGACTGCCCCGCTCCGCCGCGAGCGCCTTCCCCGGCGCCCCGGTCCATCTGATCCCGCCGCCGCGCGAGTACCCCGACCAGTACGCGGGAGCGTTCGGCCCGGTGGAGGTGCTGCCCGCCGTGATCTGCGTCGGCAGCTTCCGCTCCCAGGCGGTCGACCCGGCCCACGACCGCGTCCTGTACCGCTCCCGCCTCACCGTGGTCTGGTTCCAGTCCGCCCCTCACGTCCCCTCCGGCTGCGATGCCGAACCCGCCCTCCGGGATGTCTCCTGGGACCGACTCGCCACGGACGAGGAGTTGTGACACCGTGACCGCCCCCACCACCCGAATCGAGCTGCTCCGCTGGCAGTTCGAGCTGACCTGGTCGCTGTTCGAGTACCACCTGGAGCGACTGGAACCGGAGGACTTCCTCCACGAGCCGGCCCCGCACTGCTGGACCGTACGCCGCTCCGCCGAGGGCACCTGGATCCCCGACTGGGCGGACACCGAACCGGACCCCGTGCCCGTACCCACCATCGCCTGGGTGAGCTGGCACATCGACTGGTGGTGGAGCGTGACCCTGGACCACGCGCGGCGGCGCCGCCCACGGGAGCGGACCGACATCACCTGGCCCGGCGAGGGCGCGCCCACCGTCGACCGGCTCCGCGCCCTGCGCACGGAATGGCTCGCGCTCCTGGACGACCTCACCGACACGGACCTGGACGCCACCGCCCCCTTCCCCTGGCCGAACGACCCGGCGCACACCACGGCGCACACCACGGCGCACATGCTCGCGTGGGTGAACGCCGAACTGATGAAGAACGCCACGGAGATCGGGCAGCTCCGCCTGCTGCGGGCCGCCTCGTGAGCGCCTTCACGCGAGGTCGTACACCGACCAGTCGGTGAGCGTGCGGTAACCGAGCCCCTGGTACAGGGCGTTGCTGCTGGGATTGGACAGATCCGCGAACAGCACGACGTCCCGCGCCCCCGCGTCCAGTGCGGCCCGGCTCACCTCCGCCGTGGCGGCGCCCGCGTAGCCCCGGCCGCGCAGATGGGCCGGGGTGTAGACGACGTCCACCTGCACCTGGCCGCCGATCAGCGGATTCATGCCCGCGACGGAGACGGGCGTACCGTCCGGCGTCTCCCAGAGCGTGTACCGCTTGTCGGCGAAACGGCTTTCCGCCCACGTACCGGCGTCCAGGGTGACGACCTCCCCCACCGCCCTGGCGAACTCCCCGCACCAGGACATGACCTCCTCCAGGTCCCGCTCGCCCAGGACACGGCCCCGGCCCGCCGGCAGCGGATCCGGCGGAGTGAGCGTGCCGAGGCGGTACAGCCGCAGCCGCAGGTCCCGGAGCCTCGGCGGCACGCCGGTGCACCGCCGCCAGGCCTCGGCGAACGCGGTGGCGGTGTCGTGGCCGGCACTGACGGAGGGCAGGGAGGGCAGGTCGGCGGCCAGGCGGGCGGCGAGGGTTTCGGCCTGTTCGGACGTCAGCGAGGTGGGGCACACACCACGCGTCGGAAGGCGGTGGAAGGCGGCGCGCACCCCGCCCTCCCCCTCCAGCACGCCGAAGACGGGTGCTTCGCCTCCGAACGCGCCCGTCCCGCGCTTCCGCACCCTCTCCGCCCACGTCAACTGCATGACGTGCGCGCCGGGCCGCGAGCGCAGGAAGTCCCCCGCGCGGGCGAGGAACGCGTCGACGTCTTCGGTGAGGTGCCACTCGTCCGGTCGCATGCCTCATTCTGTCCCGCGCCGTGACCGGGATCCCAGGCTGTTTCCCCCGTTATGTTTTCCGCGGTCCTGCAAGAGGGCCGCTGGCCTCCGGGCCCGGCATGACTGTTGCCCCCTGTCGAAGGCATGACCTGGGGGGTGGTGTCACCGGGCCCGGGAGGTGCCGTCGGAGACGCTGATGAGAGGTCCGGCCACCGTCCGGTCCGGCGCAATGCCGGACAGCTCGCGGGCGGCAGGTCTGCATAACGTGGATGCGCGAGTACGACACCGATGCCGAGGCCGGCACCGTCAACACCCCTTGGGGAGGGGCACGATGTTCGAGACCGAAGACGTGGGCGTGTTCCTGGGCCTGGACGTCGGCAAGAGTGCTCACCACGGCCACGGACTCACCCCGGCCGGGAAGAAGGTCTTCGACAAGCAACTGCCCAACAGCGAGCCGAAGCTGCGGGCCGTCTTCGACAAGCTGACCGCGAAGTTCGGCACCGTCCTGGTGATCGT
>NZ_NEUB01000815.1 GCF_002910825.1 Streptomyces sp. SM1
GCCCGCCCGCGTCACCGCCCGGTGCGTCACCACCCTGCCGTCCCGCGGAGTGCGACGGCCCACCGGTCCCGCCGGGGCCGTCCTCACCCACGCTCACACAGCCGGCGGCAGCGGCGACGGCGACAACGGTGGCGGCCAGGCGGACGGGTACGTACAAGCGGCGCACGGAGCCACCTCCGATGGGAGTACAGGGTCAACAACCCCAACTCCCGCCACCCGCAAGAAGACACGCGTACGGCCCAGGGGGTGTCGTACACCTCACTCCGCGGACCCGGACGGCCCGGCGGACGGCCTGCCCCCTATCCGTAGCCGAGCGCGTGCAGCCTGGCGTCGTCGATCCCGAAGTGGTGCGCGATCTCGTGCACCACCGTGATCTCCGTCTCGGCGACCACGTCCTCCCGGGACTCGCACATCCGCAGCGTCGGCCCCCGGTAGACGGTGATCCGGTCCGGCAGCACACCGGCGTACCACTCACCCCGCTCCGTCAGCGGAGTCCCCTCGTACAGACCGAGCAGCTCCGGATCGTCCGCCGGCGGTTCGTCCTCGACGAACACCGCGACGTTGTCCATCAGCCGCATCAGCTCCGGCGGAATCCGGTCCAGCGCCTCGGAGACCAGCTCCTCGAACATCTCGCGCGTCATCTCCAGCACAGAGCCATTGTCGGGCACGGGCCGTCCGTACGAGATGCGCGGTGCGCCCGCATATCCCGCACACGGGGTGGGCATACGGGATCAATGGCCCGCGTCCCCCACATCCTCGAGAACGCCCTCCGCCGCATCCCACGGGTCCCGCGGGCCCTCACCCGCCGCTACCGCTCCCGACGGCCGTCGCCCGCACCCGCGACCACCGCCCTCGTCCCGTCGACCCACCCCTGGACGCGCGCCCTCGGCCTCGTCGCCGTGGTCGTCCTCGGCGCCTGGCTCGGCCTGCTGGTCGTCGGCAACGTGCGCGTCCCCGTCGGCCCCATGGACACGACGATGACGCTGCGTCCCTCCTTCACCGGCGGCACCAAGATCAATGTCTCCCCCCTGGGCGCCCTCCAACTCGACAGCCACACGGCCCCCGTGCGCCTCGACGTCAACGTCGACCAGCTCGACCCCGCACGCTCCCAGGCGCTGGTCGACCGCCCCGAGCGTCTCTCCGGTCTCCAGGACGAGGTCACCCAGGACATCGCCCGCGGCACCGCCGACCTCGCCGTACGGTCCTGTGTCGCCGTCGTCACCGGTGCCACCGCGCTCGGTCTGGTCATCTACCGCCGCCCCCGCCGCGCCCTCGCCGCAGGCGGCCTCGCCCTCACCCTGCTGGCCGCGTCCGGCGGCACCGCGTACGCCACCTGGAACCCCGACTCGGTCCTGGAGCCCCGGTTCTCCGGCCTGCTCTCCTCGGCCCCCTCGCTCGTCGGCGACGCCCGCAGCATCGTCACGGAGTTCGACGTCTACCAGCAGGAGTTGGCCCGCCTCGTCACCAACGTGACCAAGCTCTACGACGCCACCTCCACCCTCCCCGTCTACCGGCCCGACCCGACCACCCTCCGCGTCCTGCACGTCTCCGACATCCACCTCAACCCCGCCAGCTGGAAGATCATCGCCTCGCTGGTGGAGCAGTACCGGGTGGACGTGATCGTCGACACCGGGGACACGATGGACCACGGCACGGCCGCCGAGAACGGCTTCCTGGACCCCGTGGAGAACCTCGGGGCCCCCTACGTATGGGTCCGCGGCAACCACGACTCGCTCGTCACCCAGCGCTACCTCGAACGCATGAAGAACGTCCACGTCCTCGACGACGGCCGGGCGAAGACCGTCGCCGGACTGCGCTTCGCGGGCATCGGCGACCCGCAGTTCACCCCCGACCGCTCGAACAGGACCGGCGCCGAGCAGTCCCAGGAACTGGCCGGCGCCCGGCTCGCCTCGGCCCTGCGTGACCAGAGCACCGCCGGCACGCCCGTGGACGTCGCGCTCGCCCACGAGCCGTCGGCCGCCCGCGAGGTCGACGGCACCGTGCCCCTGGTCCTGGCCGGCCACCTCCACCGCGAGGACACCGAGGTCATGCGGTACGGCACCCGGCTCCGTGTCGAGGGCTCCACCGGCGGCAGCGGCCTGCGCGCCATCGAGGGCAAGTACCCCGACCCCATCGAGATGTCGATCCTCTACTTCGACCGGGACAGCCGCCGCCTCCAGGCCTGGGACTCGATCGAGCTGGGCGGCCTCGGCCTGACCACGGCGGAGGTCAGCCGGCACCTTCCCGAGGAGAACCAGCCGGGCGCCAAGACCTCGCCGTCCCCCTCGGGCGCCTCGCCCTCCCCCTCCGGCGCTCCCCCGGCCACCGCGCCGACCCCCACCCCCGGGAGCCGCTCGACGCCCACGCCGTAAACCGTTTTGGCGATCCCTCCCGCCATCCCATATGCTTCTCACGTCCCCGACGCGCCGAGAGGCGCCCAGGCGGGCCGATAGCCCTCATCGTCTAGCGGCCTAGGACGCCGCCCTTTCAAGGCGGTAGCACGGGTTCGAATCCCGTTGGGGGCACGCGCCACCCTGTGCGACACTGTCGTACGACACGCTTGGTCCTGTGGAGCAGTTTGGAGTGCTCGCCACCCTGTCAAGGTGGAGGCCGCGGGTTCAAATCCCGTCAGGACCGCTGGTGTTTCACGTGAAACACCGCGGCTGGGTAGCTCAGTTGGTACGAGCGATCGCCTGAAAAGCGATAGGTCGCCGGTTCGACCCCGGCCCCAGCCACGGCAAAGGCCCCGATCATCGATCGGGGCCTTGTTGTGCGCCCCGGCAAAATCATTGGCCGCGTGTTTCCGCGGGATGAGACCCTGGAGTCCGTATGTCTACGCACTCTGCCCCCGTTCTCGGCTCCCTCGCCTCCCGTCTCACCGGACTGTCGCTGCGTGATGCGCACCGGCTCGGACGACGGCTCGAGGGTGCCCGCAAGATCCGTAAGCCGGAGGCCCGCGCCGCCGTGCTCGCCGAGATCGAGTCGGAGGCCGCCGCGGCCGAGGAGCGGATGGCGGCACGGCGCGCCCGGGTGCCGGAGATCCGGTACCCGGAGCAGCTGCCCGTCAGCCAGAAGAAGGACGCGATCGCCGAGGCGATCCGCGATCACCAGGTGGTGATCGTCGCCGGTGAGACGGGCTCCGGGAAGACCACGCAGATCCCGAAGATCTGCATGGAGCTGGGCCGGGGCGTCCGGGGCATGATCGGCCACACGCAGCCCCGCCGGATCGCCGCCCGCACGGTCGCGGAGCGGGTCGCCGAGGAGCTGGACACCCCGCTCGGGGAGGCCGTCGGCTGGAAGGTCCGCTTCACCGACCAGGTGAATCCGGAGGCCACGTTCGTCAAGCTGATGACCGACGGCATCCTGCTCGCGGAGATCCAGACCGACCGTGAGCTGCGCGCCTACGACACGATCATCATCGACGAGGCGCACGAGCGGTCGCTCAACATCGACTTCCTGCTCGGCTATCTCGCGCAGCTGCTGCCGAAGCGCCCCGACCTCAAGGTCGTCATCACCTCGGCGACCATCGACCCGGAGCGCTTCTCCCGGCATTTCGGCGACGCCCCGATCGTCGAGGTCAGCGGGCGCACGTATCCGGTGGAGGTGCGGTACCGGCCGCTGCTGGAGGAGGACTCGGACGACGCCGACCGGGACCAGATCACCGCGATCACGGACGCCGTCGAGGAGCTGATGGCGGAGGGGTCCGGCGACATCCTGGTGTTCCTCTCCGGTGAGCGGGAGATCCGGGACACGGCGGACGCGCTGACGAAGAAGCGGTACCGGTCGACCGAGGTGCTGCCGCTGTACGCCCGGCTGTCGCACGCCGAGCAGCACCGGGTGTTCCAGCAGCACAGCGGTCGCCGGATCGTGCTGGCGACCAACGTGGCCGAGACGTCCCTCACCGTGCCGGGCATCACGTACGTCATCGATCCCGGGTTCGCCCGTATCTCCCGTTACAGCCACCGCACCAAGGTGCAGCGGCTGCCGATCGAACCGGTGTCACAGGCGAGCGCCAACCAGCGCAAGGGCCGCTGCGGCCGTACGTCGGACGGCATCTGCGTCCGGCTGTACAGCGAGGACGACTTCCTGGCCCGTCCGGAGTTCACCGACGCGGAGATCCTGCGGACCAACCTCGCCTCGGTGATCCTGCAGATGACGGCGGCCGGTCTGGGCGAGATCGAGAAGTTCCCGTTCATCGACCCGCCGGACCACCGCAACATCCGTGACGGTGTGCAGCTGCTCCAGGAGCTGGGTGCGCTCGACGCGGCGCAGAAGGACCCGCGCAAGCGGCTCACCCCGACCGGGCGGAAGCTGGCCCAGCTGCCGGTGGACCCCCGGCTGGCGCGCATGGTGCTGGAGGCGGACCGCAACGGCTGTGTCCGCGAGGTCATGGTGATCGCGGCGGCGCTGTCGATCCAGGACCCGCGCGAGCGGCCGGCGGACAAGCAGACGCAGGCCGATCAGCAGCACGCCCGCTTCCGGGACGAGTCCAGCGACTTCCTCGCCTTCCTCAACCTGTGGCGGTACGTCCGGGAGCAGCAGAAGGAGCGGGGCTCGTCGTCGTTCCGCCGGATGTGCAAGCAGGAGTACCTGAACTTCCTGCGGATCCGCGAGTGGCAGGACATCTACACCCAGCTGCGGACGGTCGCCCGGCAGATGGGCATCCAGCTGAACGAGGACGACGCGGCGGAGGACCGCATCCATGTCTCGCTGCTGGCGGGTCTGCTCTCGCACATCGGCATGAAGGACGTGAAGGAGTCCAAGGACTCCGGCCAGAGCGGCGCCCGCAAGGACGGCGGGCGGAACGAGTACCTGGGGGCGCGGAACGCCAAGTTCGCGATCTTCCCGGGGTCGGCGCTGTTCAAGAAGCCGCCGCGGTTCGTGATGTCGGCCGAGCTGGTGGAGACGTCCCGGCTGTGGGCGCGGGTCAACGCGAAGATCGAGCCGGAGTGGGTGGAACCGCTCGCGGAGCACCTGCTGAAGCGCACGTACAGCGAACCGCACTGGGAGAAGGACCAGGCGGCCGTGATGGCCTACGAGAAGGTGACGCTGTACGGCGTGCCGATCGTGGCGCAGCGCAAGGTGAACTACGGCCGGATCGACCCGGAGGTCTCCCGGGAGCTGTTCATCCGCAACGCGCTGGTCGAGGGCGACTGGCGGACCCACCACAAGTTCTACGCGGACAACCGGCGGCTGCTGACCGAGGTCGAGGAGCTGGAGCACCGGGCGCGGCGCCGGGACATCCTGGTCGACGACGAGACCCTGTACGACTTCTACGAACAGCGGATCCCCGACCACGTGGTGTCGGGGGCGCACTTCGACTCGTGGTGGAAGCACCAGCGGCACGAGCAGCCCGACTTCCTCGACTTCGAGCGGGAGATGCTGATCCGTGAGTCGGCGGAGGCGGTCACCAAGGCCGACTATCCCGACTCCTGGCGCCAGGGCGCGCTGAAGTTCCGGGTGACGTACCAGTTCGAGCCGGGCGCGGACGCGGACGGTGTGACGGTCCACGTTCCGCTGCAGGTGCTGAACCAGGTGACGGACGAGGGCTTCGACTGGCAGATCCCGGGTCTGCGGGCCGACGTCGTCACGGAGTTGATCCGCTCGCTCCCCAAGCCGATCCGCCGGAACTACGTGCCGGCGCCGGACTTCGCCCGGGCGTTCCTGGAGCGGGCGGTGCCGTTGCAGGAGCCGCTGACGGTCACGATGGCCCGCGAGCTGAAGCGGATGGTCGGGGTGCCGTTCGATGCGGAGGACTTCGACTGGTCCCGGGTTCCGGACCACTTGAAGGTGACGTTCCGGATCGTCGACGAGCGGCGTCGCAAGCTCGCCGAGGACAAGGACCTGGCGGCGCTCCAGCTCCGGTTGCGGCCGAAGGCGCGCCAGGCGCTGTCCCAGGCGGCCGCCGCGACCGCGCAGCGGGAGGGCGGTGAGTCCCTGGAGCGCAAGGGGCTGACGGACTGGACGATCGGTTCGCTCACCCGGGTGTTCGAGACCCGGCGTGCCGGTCAGCCGGTGAAGGCGTATCCGGCGCTGGTGGACGACGGTGACACGGTGTCGGTCCGGCTGTTCGACTCGGAGGCCGAGCAGGCGGAGGCGATGTGGAAGGGCACCCGGCGGCTGATCCTGCTCGGGATCCCGGTGAACCCCGCGAAGTTCGCTTCCGAAAAGCTGACCAACCCGCAGAAGCTGGCGCTGTCCGCGAATCCGCACGGTTCCGTGCAGGCGCTGTTCGACGACTGCGCGACGGCCGCGGCGGACCGGCTGATCGCGGACTTCGGCGGTCCGGTGTGGGACGAGGAGTCCTTCCGGAAACTGTTCGACAGGGTCCGTGCGGACATCGTCGACACGACGGTCCGCGCGGTGGGCCAGGTGCAGCAGGTACTGGCCGCCTGGCAGGCCTGTGAGCGCCGCCTGAAGGGCGTACGGAGCCCCGCGCTGCTGGCCAACCTGCAGGACGTGCGCACACAGCTGGACGGGCTCGTACGGCCGGGCTTCGTGACGGAGGCGGGGCTGCGGCGGATGCCGGACCTGATGCGGTATCTGGTGGCCGCGGACCGGCGGCTCCAGCAGATGGCGGCGAACGCGCAGCGGGACACCACGCGGATGGCGAAGGTCCATGAGATGCGGGACGAGTACGCGTGGCTGCTGGAGCAGCTGCCGCAGGGGCGGCCCGTTCCGCGCCAGGTCCTGGACATCCGCTGGATGATCGAGGAGCTGCGGGTCAGCTACTTCGCCCACGCGCTCGGCACGGCGTACCCGGTGTCGGACAAGCGGATCGTGAAGGCGATCGACGCGGCGGCACCGTGACCGCGGCCGCACACAGGGTGAGTTCGACCAGGGGTCGCCCGCTCCTGTACAGTCCTTCTCGCAGCGCAACGCAGGAATAGCGCCGCGAATCTGGTCCTGTGGAGCAGTTTGGAGTGCTCGCCACCCTGTCAAGGTGGAGGCCGCGGGTTCAAATCCCGTCAGGACCGCAACAAGGAAGGCCCGTACCTCAAGAGGTGCGGGCCTTTTGCTTACCCGCCCCGACGGAGCGGGGGCCGCGCCGCGCGGCGGAGCCGCGATCAAACACAGCAAATCCCGTCAGGACCGCAACAAGGAAGGCCCGTACCTCGCAAGAGGGCGGGCCTTCCGCGTGTTCCGCCCTCGCAAGGGGGCGGGTCCTCCGCGTGAAGGAGCCCGGGTCCTGACGACCCGGGCTCCTTCACGCGCCCCGGGGCGCTGTGCGCCCCTCTCCGCGGCTCCGCGATGTCTTGACGGGCTCGCCGTCCCCCCGTACTCCAGGAAGCAGGGCACGACCCCCTAGGGCCCCTGGAGGTGGCGTATGCCGGCGACGACGGCCAGGCACGAGACGCGAGCGCTGCTCCGTGCGCATCTGTCCGCCGCTTCGTCGCACGGACACCGGATGCGTCACTGCCCCGTCTGCCACCGCCTGTTGCGGCTCGCGCTGGACTCCCCGCCCCGCCCGCCGGAACCGGCCGGGGAACAAGCCACGCCCAACGGGCGTTCTCTCTAGCGCATATGCCGCAGGCTCAACAAGCCGACTGGTATGTGACGGGTGTCACCGCATGAGTTTCCGGAAGTGCGGTACTTACACCTGCCCTACAGCCAGTCAATTTAATATGTGCAATTGCACCACTCGGAGAGGTCCGCCCCGGCCCGTACCGAAGTGATCCCACACCCGCCCCCAGGCTCGGACAAGCCCGCACACGGAACGCCCCCCGGCCCTCGCCGGAGGCACCGCCGGCCCACCGGCAGCGCACAAAAAAGATCGCGCTGGACCCGGCGGAGTCCAGCGCGATCGACGACGCACCCTTGTTCAGTTGCCTGCGAAGCTCTGATCGGCTTGGGCGAGGGGCCTGTTGGGGCAGTCCCCGCGTCGCTTGGAGCTGAGGTTCCCGGGCGTCTCGACCAGTGGGGGACCAGCCGGTTGCGCCCGGTTCATGCGGTTGTTCAGGCCTCGCTGCGCTGCTGCGGAATGCCCGCGAGCAGTGCGCGGACCTCGGCTTCGCGGTAGCGGCGGTGCCCGCCGAGCGTGCGGATCGACGTGAGCTTGCCAGCCTTCGCCCAGCGCGTGACCGTCTTCGGGTCGACGCGGAACATGGTGGCGACCTCAGCCGGGGTCAGCAGCGGCTCGGCATCAGGGGTGCGAGCGGTCATGAGCGGCCTCCTCGGGAGAACCGAACCTTCTCGGTTCTTTCCTCTAAATTCTGCACCTTGACCCCCGTTGCCCGAAATGGCGGACGCGAGTCGAGTCGGTTATAGGACGAACGGCTTGTCCTCGGCACTACAACTACACCATCTGTCCAACCACGTCGGCCAAACCGATGGAATTGCCCTCCCAGGTGTTCATCAGCCGCGGAAGCCGATGGACCATGCCATAGCGGACAGTCACGCTGCTGTGACGATCAGTCACAGCAGCGATCAGGAGTCACCAGACCCCCCAAAGCGTGCAATGCCGAGAATTCCGCCCATAGTCGAGCACAGTAGGACGGAGGAGCCCTCCCCGGACTCCTTGTCCTATTTTGGCATGAGGGTGGGCAAGGGGCGCAAGGGCCGCGTAAGTGCGGTCCGTCACGCTTGACACGCTTGGGGCATACGACCGGGATCGGCGACTACGTCCGTTGTCGGGCTCGCGCTGACGGAATCTCAGGATCCTCAGGGCGAAGACAAAACCCCAAGAAGGGCGTTTGGTCAAACGTCAGTTCGCCGAGCGCAGGTCACGCACCGACCGCCAGCGCTCCACGAGGCGCCCGTAGGCCGCCCCCGCGCCCTCCTCGTCGCCGCGCCGCAGCGCCGCGATCCCCTCGGCCACGTCCGCCGCCGAGTGGTCGTCCTCGAGGGAGCCGGCCGGCAGCGCGTGCACCAGTCCGCCGTAGTCCAGCTCGACCTGCGAGCGGGGGTGGAACTCCTCCAGCCACCGTCCGACGTCCACCAGTCCGCCGGCCAGCGGGCTCTCGTCCATGGCGTCCCGCAGCGCCCGCAGCCCGCGTGCCACCCGCCGGCGGGCCTGGACCATGGGCGTCCGGTAGCGCAGGAAGGGCGCCTCACCGGCGGCACCCCTGCCGTACTCCCGCTCGTCGTCCCCGAACAGCACGAACCAGTTGATCGGTACCTGCCAGGTCGCGGTGCGGATCCACGGCCGGGCGTCGGGGTGGCCGGCCAGCCAGCGCTCGTAGTCCTGGGTGACCCGGTGCCGTACGACCGGGGGCAGCAGGGCGTCCAGGACCGGCAGCGGGAAGTCCTCGGCGAGCTCGCCCAGGGCCTGCCAGCCGCGCAGCCGGGTGCGCCACGGGCAGACGCAGACCACCCCGTCCGCCTCCAGCACGAACGCGTCGTCGCTCTCGTGCACCGGCACCGGCACCGGCGGGGTGGGCGCCAGGTCGGCCAGCGAGCGGCGGAGTTCGTCCTGGTAGGAGGGGCGGACCGGGCGGCGTGCGTAACGGGCCCAGTGGCCGCGCTCCGGTTCCCGGAAGGCGGCCAGCGGTTCGTACACGCGCAGGTAGGTCGCATAGGGAACGATCACCGAGGACACCTTGGGCACGCCTGCTCCCTCCCCCGCGGACCGCCGCGAAAACCTTCCGGGACCCACCCCGGACGAGTGGTGAACCGGAGCAAATCGCCGCACTGCGGTACTCCGGACGGAGGTGATCCCGGACATGGTGCCCCCGTCCGGCGTCCCAGGATCTAATCTCGTGCTCACAAGCCTCCGCCACCCTCCCCCTCTGCCACAAGCGTGGGGGGACCCCTGCGGGAGCCGACCCACCCGCCGCTTCTTACTCAGGAGTCACCACAGTGACCGACGTATCTGACGGCGTCCTGCACACCCTGTTCCACTCGGACCAGGGGGGCCACGAGCAAGTCGTGCTCTGTCAGGACCGTGCCAGTGGCCTCAAGGCCGTCATCGCCCTCCACTCCACCGCCCTGGGCCCCGCCCTCGGCGGTACGCGCTTCTACCCGTACGCCACCGAGGAGGAGGCCGTCGCCGACGCGCTGAACCTCGCGCGCGGGATGTCGTACAAGAACGCCATGGCCGGTCTCGACCACGGCGGCGGCAAGGCCGTGATCATCGGCGACCCGGAGCAGATCAAGAGCGAGGAGCTGCTGCTGGCCTACGGCCGGTTCGTCGCCTCGCTCGGCGGCAGGTACGTCACCGCCTGCGACGTCGGCACCTACGTCGCCGACATGGACATCGTGGCCCGCGAATGCCGCTGGACCACCGGCCGCTCCCCCGAGAACGGCGGCGCGGGCGACTCGTCCGTGCTCACCTCCTTCGGCGTCTACCAGGGCATGCGGGCGGCCGCCCAGCACCTGTGGGGCGACCCGTCGCTGCGCGACCGCAAGGTCGGCGTCGCGGGCGTCGGCAAGGTCGGCCACCACCTGGTGGAGCACCTGCGCGCGGAGGGCGCCGAGGTGGTGATCACCGACGTGCGCGACGACGCCGTGCGCCGGATCCTCGACCGTCATCCGCAGGGCGTGTCGGCCGTCGCCGACACCGAGGCGCTGATCCGCACCGAGGGCCTGGACATCTACGCCCCGTGCGCGCTCGGCGGGGCGCTGAACGACGACAGCGTGCCGGTGCTGACCGCCCGGGTGGTCTGCGGCGCCGCCAACAACCAGCTCGCCCACCCGGGCGTGGAGAAGGACCTCGCCGACCGCGGGATCCTCTACGCCCCGGACTACGTGGTGAACGCCGGCGGTGTCATCCAGGTCGCCGACGAGCTCCACGGCTTCGACTTCGACCGGTGCAAGGCGAAGGCGTCGAAGATCTTCGACACCACGCTCGCCATATTCGCACGTGCGAAGGAGGACGGGATTCCGCCGGCCGCCGCGGCCGACCGGATCGCCGAGCAGCGGATGGCGGAGGCGCATCCGGGCCGTTGACGCCTACGAGGGCGGCCCGGCGCGGGCCGCCCTCGTACGGGTGAGCGGTACCCGTCGGCGGGCACTTCGAGAGAACTCTCACTTCTCCCGGCGGGTCGACCGTCCATAAGTGGTTAAAATCGCGGTTGACCAGCGAGGACAGGGCGCCTCGAGGGTCCTGGGCGCGGGCACGTCATGCGGGCGACGTACCGGATGGGCGCGGGCTCAGGTACCGTGGAAGCCCTACGGACCGGTCTCTCCATGGAGAGCCCGTTCCGGACCATGAACGCGTGTCAAGACTCTGGGGCCGTCGAGCCCCGTCGTTGAGGGGGTCGAGCCATGGGGCGCGGCCGGGCCAAGGCCAAGCAGACGAAGGTCGCCCGCCAGCTGAAGTACAACAGCGGTGGGACTGATCTCTCACGCCTGGCCGAGGAGCTGGGTGCATCGCCTTCGAGTCAACCGCCACCGAATGGTGAGCGTTTCGAGGACGACGAGCAGGACGACGAACTGTACGCACGGTACGCCGACCTCTATGAGGAAGACGACGAGGACGAGGACGGTCAGTCCTCGCAACAGCGTCGCGGCGCTTGACCCTGCGCTGAGCATGAACCCGGTAGGTGACCCCGGTCACCGGCCGGGTTCAGTGTTGCCCGGGAATTCCGCCCCGGTGCCACGCTCCGGTGTGCTGCCCGCCCGCTCGTCGTACGGGCAGCGTCCCGGTGCTCAGTTCGCGTGGTCACCGACGAGGGCCGCGCCTGTGGTGCGCTCGCCGCGGTCGGTGATCTCGCCGGCCACCCAGGCGTCCACGCCGCGGTCGGCCAGTGTCGTCAGCGCCACGTCGACGGACTCCTGGGGCACCATCGCGATCATTCCGACGCCCATGTTCAGGGTCTTCTCCAGCTCCAGCCGCTCGACCGAGCCGGTCCGCCCGACCAGGTCGAACACCGGAGCGGGCGTCCAGGTGGAGCGGTCGACGCGCGCGTGCAGCCCGTCGGGGATCACGCGGGCCAGGTTGGCCGCGAGTCCGCCGCCGGTGACATGGCTGAACGCGTGCACCTCGGTGGTGCGCATCAACGCCAGGCAGTCCAGCGAGTAGATCTTGGTGGGCTCCAGGAGCTCCTCGCCGAGGGTCCGGCCCAGCTCCTCGATCCGGGCCTCCAGGGCGAGTCCCGCGCGGTCCAGCAGCACGTGCCGGACGAGTGAGTAGCCGTTGGAGTGAAGTCCCGAGGACGCCATGGCGATCACCGCGTCACCCGTACGGATGCGATCCGGGCCGAGCAGCCGGTCGGCCTCCACGACGCCCGTGCCGGCGCCGGCGACGTCGAAGTCGTCCGGGCCCAGCAGGCCGGGGTGTTCGGCCGTCTCGCCGCCCACCAGGGCGCAGCCGGCCAGTACACAGCCCTCGGCGATGCCCTTGACGATGGCGGCGACCCGCTCGGGGTGGACCTTGCCGACACAGATGTAGTCGGTCATGAACAGCGGCTCGGCGCCGCACACCACGATGTCGTCCATGACCATGGCGACCAGGTCGTGACCGATGGAGTCGTAGACCCCCAACTGCCGGGCGATGTCGACCTTGGTGCCGACGCCGTCCGTGGCGGAGGCGAGCAGGGGGCGTTCGTAGTTCTTCAGGGCGGAGGCGTCGAAGAGGCCGGCGAAGCCGCCGAGGCCGCCGAGGACCTCGGGGCGCCGGGTCTTCTTCACCCACTCCTTCATCAGCTCGACCGCGCGGTCGCCCGCTTCGATGTCGACGCCCGCCGCTGCGTAGCTGGCACCAGTGTTCTGGGACATGACTGTGAGAGCCTTCGTGTCGTCCGTCAGGGCTTACGGGCGGCGGATCGCGTCGACCGAGGCCGGGGCGGCGGTGCCGGCGGCCAGCTCGGTCTCCAGGAGCTGCTTGCCGAGGAGCTCGGGGTCGGGCAGGTCCATCGGGTACTCGCCGTCGAAGCAGGCGCGGCACAGGTTCGGCTTGGCTATGGCGGTCGCCTCGATCATGCCGTCGATGGAGATGTACGACAGGGAGTCGGCGCCCAGCGAGGTACCGATCTCCTCGATGGTCATCCCGTTGGCGATGAGCTCCGCGCGGGTGGCGAAGTCGATGCCGAAGAAGCAGGGCCACTTCACCGGCGGCGACGAGATCCGGATGTGGACCTCGGCGGCGCCCGCCTCGCGGAGCATGCGGACCAGGGCGCGCTGGGTGTTGCCGCGGACGATCGAGTCGTCGACCACGACCAGGCGCTTGCCCTTGATGACTTCCTTGAGCGGGTTCAGCTTCAGGCGGATGCCGAGCTGGCGGATGGTCTGCGACGGCTGGATGAACGTACGTCCGACGTACGCGTTCTTCACCAGTCCGGCGCCGAAGGGGATGCCGGACGCCTCCGCGTAGCCGATGGCGGCCGGGGTGCCCGATTCCGGGGTCGCTATGACGAGGTCGGCCTCGGCCGGGGCCTCCTTCGCGAGCTTGCGGCCCATCTCGACGCGCGAGAGGTACACGTTCCGGCCGGCGATGTCGGTGTCCGGACGGGCCAGGTACACGTACTCGAAGACACAGCCCTTGGGCTTCGCTTCCGCGAATCGGGAGGTTCGCAGTCCGTTCTGGTCGATGGCGACGAACTCGCCGGGCTCGATCTCGCGGACATAGCTCGCGCCGCAGATGTCGAGGGCGGCGGACTCCGAGGCGACGACCCAGCCACGCTCCAGACGGCCGAGGACCAGCGGGCGGATGCCCTGCGGGTCGCGGGCCGCGTACAGGGTGTTCTCGTCCATGAAGACGAGGCTGAAGGCGCCTCTGACCTTGGGGAGGACCACATGCGCGGCCTGCTCCACGGTCACCGGTTCGCCGTCGGCGGCACGCTGGCCGGCCAGCAGGGCGGTGATCAGGTCGGTGTCGTTGGTGGCCGCCACCTTGGGGGCACGGCCGTTCTCCTTGGGGAGTTCGGCGACCATCTCGGCGAGCTGCGCCGTGTTGACCAGGTTGCCGTTGTGGCCGAGCGCGATGGATCCGTGCGCGGTGGCACGGAACGTCGGCTGGG
Source organism: Streptomyces sp. SM1 (assembly GCF_002910825.1). GTDB lineage: Bacteria > Actinomycetota > Actinomycetes > Streptomycetales > Streptomycetaceae > Streptomyces > Streptomyces okerensis. The sequence continues at coordinate 13,899 of NZ_NEUB01000815.1, forward strand.
CATTCTCCCACACGGAGGCGCCCGTGGTCGAGTAGCGGGCGTGACCGACCGCGATATGACCCTGGAGCGAACCGAGAGAGGTCTCGTCGAAGACCTGGGACACGAGCCCCATGTCCTTGAAGACGAGGATCTGGGAACCGTTGCTGACCGCGATACCCGCGGATTCCTGGCCCCGATGCTGGAGGGCGTACAGCCCGAAGTACGTGAGCTTGGCGACCTCTTCGCCCGGAGCCCAGACACCGAAGACGCCGCAAGCGTCCTGGGGGCCCTTCTCTCCGGGGAGCAGGTCGTGGTTGAGTCGTCCGTCACCACGTGGCACGTCTCCGAGTGTAGGCGAGACCGGCCCCTGATCCGAATGCGGGATATGCCCCCGGCGGTGGATCAGCGCTGGGCGACGGCCCGGACGCCGGCGCCGTTTTCGCTGGTCAGCGTGAGATTCCGGCCCTCGATCCGGTAGCTCGCGGTGCCGTTGAACAGCTTCGTCAGGGCCCTCTCACCGGCCATGAGTGAGTCTTCGCACATCATTCGGGTCATGCCCGGCACGCCGAGGGTGATAATGCCGTCGCGCACGGTGGCGTCGGCGTTGACCTGGTTGCAGCCGAGGCTGCCGGCGACGGTGCCCTCCTCCTTGTCGAAGGTGAGGTGGGCGCGGCTGCCGAGGGCGGGGGTGGTGACGGTCCACCGGGTGCCGTGCAGCGGGCTGTCCTCGGTCCTGCTCAGGCGGACGGTGTCGCCGGACCCGGTGGTGAGGGTGAGACGGCCGTCGCTCACGTCGGTCTTCAGGGCGCCGTCGCCGAGGGCCCGTGCCACGGTGCTCTCGAAGTCCATGATTTTTTCGGGGCAGGCCCTCAGGGTGGTCTCGCGGTCGCCGCCGAACCGGATCCGGTCGCCTTCGAACGTGACCCGGCCCTTGAACAGGTTGCATCCGTAGCTGCCGGTGGCCCGGCCGTCCTCGTCCAGGGTGAGGTCGGCTCCGTCGGGGGCACGGTGGGTGGCGCCGTCGACGGTGAGGCTGTCGATGGTCCAGCGGATGCCGGTGACCGGTTCCGTCTCGGCGGTGGCGCTGCCGGTGCCCGCCTTCTCACTTCCACAGGCCGCCGCGAGCGGGACGACGAGCACGGCGAGGGCCGTCAGGGTCATGCGCTGCTGCTGCTTCTGCCTGTACATGCCGATTCGACGGGGGCGAGGAGCGGCCGGTTCCCCTTCCTGCCGGACTCACCCGAGCAGCGGCAGGTACGGCCCGAGGTCCGCCCGTTCCCCGCTCGCGCTCACCTCGGCCCCGGCGAGTGCGTCCTGCCAGGCCGTCCGCCCGCCGGCCAGCCGGATCCAGGTCAGCGGATCGGTCTCGACGACGTTCGGCGGGGTGCCCCGCGTGTGCCTCGGGCCTTCCACGCACTGCACGACCGCGTACGGCGGGATCCGCACCTCCGTCGAGCCACCGGGCGCCTTCGCGGCGAGCGCGTCGGCGAGCAGCCGGGTGCAGACGGCGAGGGCCTGCCGGTCGTACGGGATGTCCGGGCCGGGGACGGCGGCGTTCAGGTCGTCGGTGTGGACGACGAGCTCCACGGCGCGGGTCACGACATAGTCGGCCAGCGGCAGCGCGCCCGCGCTGGTGGGCAGCAGCCGGCTCCCGGGGTGGGCGTCGAGGCGGGCGGTGAAGCGGAGCTCGGCGTCCGCGAGGTGGGCGTCGAGGTCGGGGTGGCCGGCCGCGAGCCGCCGGGCGGTGCCCGCGATGGTGTCCGCGTCGTCCGCGACGGCGGACGGCCAGTCGGGCAGCCGCCCGTCCTGCCGGGCGGGCTCGGGCTCGTCGAGCAGCCGGTCCACCGCCGTCAGCGCCGTCCCGATGTGCGCGACGAGCTCCCGTACGGTCCAGTCGCCGAGCCGGGTGGGCAGGTCGAGCTGGTCCGGGGTGAGGGTGCGGACCGCCGCCCGTACGTTCCCGAACTGGGCCAGGACGGCGGCGCGGGTCTTCGCGGGGTCGTAGGAGCGGGTGCGCTTCTTGGCCGGGGGCATGGCGGCAGCCTATGCGGGGCCGACCGGTGCCGGTTCGGGTGCGTCGAACACCTCGCCGTTGCGGGGGACGCCTATGCCGCGCCAGGTGAACGGGACGCCGCGGGCGGTGTCCGGGTCGGGTCCGTCCATCAGCTGGAAGTGCAGGTGGGGCTCCGAGGAGTTGCCGGAGTTCCCGCAGGCGGCGACCACCTGCCCGGCGCGTACCCGGTCGCCCTCGCGCACCGTGAGGGAACCGCGCTTCAGGTGGGCGTAGACCGCGTGGACGCCGTCGCCGAGGTCCAGGACGAGGTGGTTGCCGAGGATCCGGTGGACTCCCGCCATCTCGCGCAGCGATCCCTCGGCCAGCATCAGGTACAGCAGCGCGGGCAGCGAGCCCCGGCTGAGGTGGTCGCGCTGCCGGTCGTGCACCCGCACGACGCGGGCGTCGGCGACGGCGCGCAGCGCGACACCGAACGCCGGGAACGCGGCCGGGCGGCGGGTGAGCGGCCACAGCACGGAGAAGCCCGGACGGGCGCCCGGTTCCGGCTCGGCCATGACGTCGATGGCGTAGGTCTGGCCGTAGGCGTGCACTCCGTGGCTCGGGGTGTGCTCGGCCGGGCTGTTCAGCGCGGACCAGCGGCCGGTCACGGGCGGGGCGACCTCGACGGGCTCACGGGCGACGCCCGGGGCGTCCGGGGCGCCGCCCCACCTGTTCACCGTGATGATCACGGCGTGCGCCAGGGCCAGCACCAGGAGGTTCCACCACCCGCCGTACTCCCAGCCGAAGGCGATGTGCGCGATCACCAGCGCGACGAAGCCGAGCTGCAGACCCCGGAACGTGTTCATGGCGATCTTGCGTGCGGACATGCTTCCCCCTGTGTCCTCGGTGTCGGGCAGCGGTCGGGGCGGTGGTCAGGGCCGGGCCGCCGACAGCGTCACCAGCAGCGGTACGACCCGGCCGGGTGGTACCTCGTAGCGGCCCCGGCCGGTGGTGTGCAGCCAGCCGGCGCCGGTGAGCTGGCGCAGATGGTGGTAGATCTGGCCGGTCGTGCCGATCCCCTCCAGTTCCGCCAGTTCGGCCGCGGTGCGGCGGCCGCCGACTATGGCGCGGACCATCCGGAGCCGTACCGGATGCCCGAGCGCGGCGAGCGCCTCGGCGGCGTCCGGCCAGTCGTGGGCCAGCAGCCCCTCGGTCAGCGCGCCGTGCTGCCACTCGTACTGCTCGCCCGTCGGCATCCGGACCGCGCCGGTGAACAGCACGCCCCCGTCTGCCGCCTTCACCTCGGCGAGCTGCTGCTTCAGACCCTCCAGGGCCCAGAAGTCGCCCTCGCCCAGGCCGGGGGCGGTCCGGTCGGCCGCCTCCAGCGCCGCCAGCCGGCGTTCGAGCTCGGTCATGCGCTCTTCGAGTTCCACTCTTCGAGATTACGTAACTACGTAATTTCGCGCAAGGGTTTTCCGGTGGTGGCCACGACGCACCGAAGCCCCCGCCCGGTGCGGGCGGGGGCTTCGGTGCGGAAGCGGCGGGCGGATCAGGCCAGCAGCGCCGGGATCGTGCCCTCGTGGGCCTCGCGCAGCTCGGCCAGGGGGAGCGTGAACTCGCCCTGGACCTCGATCGTGTCGCCGTCGACGACACCGATACGGGTGGCCGGCAGACCGCGCGCACCGCACATGTCGTTGAAGCGGAGCTCCTCCGAGCGCGGCACGGCGACGACCGCGCGGCCGGCCGACTCGGAGAACAGGAAGGTGAACGCGTCGAGCCCGTCCGGGACGACCAGACGCGCGCCCTTCTCCCCGAGCAGCGCCGACTCCACGACCGCCTGGACCAGACCGCCGTCCGACAGGTCGTGCGCGGAGTCGATCATGCCGTCGCGGGAGGCGGAGATCAGGACCTCGCCGAGGAGACGCTCACGCTCCAGGTCGACCTTGGGCGGCAGGCCGCCGAGGTGGTCGTGGACGACCTGGGACCAGGCCGAGCCGCCGAACTCCTCGCGCGTGTCGCCGAGGAGGTACAGCAGCTGGCCGTCCTCCTGGAAGGCGACCGGCGTGCGGCGGGCCACGTCGTCGATGACACCGAGGACCGCGACCACCGGGGTCGGGTGGATGGCGGCCTCGCCCGTCTGGTTGTAGAGCGAGACGTTGCCGCCGGTCACCGGGGTGCCGAGCTGCTGACAGCCGTCCGCGAGACCGCGTACGGCCTCGGCGAACTGCCACATGACCGCCGGGTCCTCCGGCGAGCCGAAGTTCAGGCAGTCGGAGACGGCGAGGGGCTTGGCACCGGTCGTCGCCACGTTGCGGTAGGCCTCGGCAAGGGCCAGCTGGGCGCCCGTGTAGGGGTCGAGCTTGGCGTAGCGGCCGTTGCCGTCGGTGGCGATCGCGACGCCGAGGCCGGACGCCTCGTCGATGCGGATCATGCCGGAGTCCTCGGGCTGGGCGAGGACGGTGTTGCCCTGCACGAAGTGGTCGTACTGCTGGGTGATCCACTGCTTGGAGGCCTGGTTGGGCGAGCCGACCAGCTTCAGGACCTGGCCCTTCAGCTCCTCGGAGGTCTCCGGGCGGGCCAGCTTGTTCGCGTCGTCCGCCTGGAGCTCGTCCTGCCAGGACGGGCGGGCGTAGGGGCGCTCGTAGACCGGGCCGTCGTGGGCGACGGTGCGCGGGTCGACGTCGACGATCTTTCCGCCGTGCCAGTAGATCTCCAGCCGGTCGCCGTCGGTCACCTCACCGATGACGGTGGCGATGACGTCCCACTTGTCGCAGATCTCGAGGAAGCGGTCGACCTTCTCCGGCTCCACGACCGCGCACATGCGCTCCTGCGACTCGCTCATGAGGATCTCCTCGGGCGAGAGCGTGGAGTCGCGCAGCGGTACGTCGTCGAGGGTGACGCGCATGCCGCCGGAGCCGTTGGAGGCCAGCTCGGAGGTGGCGCAGGACAGGCCGGCCGCGCCGAGGTCCTGGATGCCGACGACCAGCTTCTCGGCGAACGCCTCCAGGGTGCACTCGATGAGGAGCTTCTCCTGGAAGGGGTCGCCGACCTGGACCGCCGGGCGCTTCGACGGCTTGGCGCCCGCCGCGTCGGCGGCTGATGTATCCGTGAACGTCTCGCTCGCCAGGATCGACGCGCCGCCGATGCCGTCACCGCCGGTACGGGCGCCGTACAGGATGACCTTGTTGCCCGCGCCGGACGCCTTGGCGAGGTGGATGTCCTCGTGCCGCATGACGCCGATGGCCCCGGCGTTGACCAGCGGGTTGCCCTGGTAGCAGGCGTCGAAGACGACCTCGCCGCCGATGTTGGGCAGGCCCAGGCAGTTGCCGTAGCCGCCGATTCCCGCGACGACGCCCGGCAGGACGCGCTTGGTGTCGGGGTGGTCCGCGGCGCCGAAGCGCAGGGGGTCCACGACCGCGACCGGGCGGGCGCCCATCGCGATGATGTCGCGGACGATGCCGCCGACGCCCGTGGCCGCGCCCTGGTAGGGCTCGACGTAGGAGGGGTGGTTGTGCGACTCGACCTTGAAGGTGACCGCGTAGCCCTGGCCGACGTCGACGACACCGGCGTTCTCGCCGATGCCGACGAGGAGGGCCTCGGACTCGGGGGCCTTCTCGCCGAACTGGCGCAGGTGGACCTTGCTGCTCTTGTACGAGCAGTGCTCGGACCACATCACCGAGTACATGGCGAGCTCGGCGCCGGTCGGGCGGCGGCCGAGGATCTCCACGACCCGCTCGTACTCGTCCTTCTTCAGGCCGAGCTCGGCCCAGGGCAGCTCGACGTCGGGGGTCGCGGCCGCGTGCTCGACCGTGTCCAGACGGGAAGGGGCGGCCCGAAGGGCCTCGGTGTCGGGCGGCGGTGGGAGACGGGAGGGCGTCTTGCTCATGCGGTGACCAGCTTCTTGAGGATCGAGGTGAAGAACGGCAGGCCGTCGGTACGGCCCGTACCGATCAGCGACTCGACGGCGTGCTCGGGGTGCGGCATCAGGCCGACGACGTTGCCGGCGGCGTTGGTGATGCCGGCGATGTCGTTGAGCGAGCCGTTCGGGTTGCCGTATCCATCAGCGGCTTCGCCGCGGACCATGTAGCGGAACGCGACCCGCCCCTCGGCCTCCAGCTCGTCCAGCGTCCGCCGGTCGGCCACGTAGCGGCCGTCCATGTTCTTCAGCGGGATGTGGATCTCCTGGCCGGCCGTGTAGTCGGTGGTCCAGGCGGTGTCCGCGTTCTCCACCCGCAGCTTCTGGTCGCGGCAGATGAAGTGCAGGTGGTCGTTGCCCAGCATGCCGCCGGGGAGCAGGTGCGCCTCGGTGAGGATCTGGAAGCCGTTGCAGATGCCGAGCACCGGCAGACCGGCCTTCGCCTGGTCGATGACGGTGTCCATCACCGGCGAGAAGCGCGCGATGGCGCCGGCGCGCAGATAGTCGCCGTAACTGAAACCACCGCAGAGCACCACGGCGTCGACCTGCTTGAGGTCCTTGTCCTTGTGCCAGAGGGCGACGGGCTCGGCGCCGGCGACGCGGATCGCGCGCTGCGTGTCCCGGTCGTCGAGGCTGCCGGGGAAAGTGACGACGCCAATACGAGCGGTCACTTCACGGCCTCCGCGACTTCCTCGACGCGGACGGTGAAGTCCTCGATCACGGTGTTGGCGAGAAAGGATTCCGCAAGATCGTGGATACGCGCGAGCGCGGCCGCGTCGACCGGCCCGTCAACTTCCAGTTCGAATCGCTTTCCCTGACGGACGTCCGAGATCCCCTCGAAACCCAGTCGCGGCAGTGCGCGCTGCACCGCCTGGCCCTGGGGGTCGAGGATCTCCGGCTTGAGCATGACGTCGACTACGACGCGTGCCACTGGCACTCCCGGTGTGTGGTGCTGAGCAGGTCCCTTCAGACTACCCGCACAAAATTTCTACGCGGGTAGAGTTGTAGGAATCTACGTGAGCCCGATCACGATTCGGCATCACGGGGAGGCGTCAGGGAAAAATCCGGGAAAAATCCGTGTTCACTCACATCTCTCTATTGCGCCGTGGACACGCGGGCAGATTTAGTCGGGCTTCACATTGCATTGCCGGGCCCTGTACAAATGAATTGTCATTAGCAGATACTCTGCCCGATTACAGGCGAACAGCCGACATCTCGGCGACGTACCGGCACGTCATCACGGACGTACGGACGAGAGGTGTCGCACGAAGGGACCGATATTCGTGGCGCAGAAGGTCGTGGTCACTCTCTTTGACGACATCGACGGCTCGGAAGCGGCGGAAACGATCGCCTTCGGACTCGACGGCAAGTCGTACGAGATCGACCTCAATGAAGCCAATGCCAGGAAACTGCGGGAGGCGCTCGAGCCCTACGTGGACGCCGGCCGCAAGCGGTCGCGGTCCGGCAAGGCGTACCGGCAGACGGAGGTCGCTCCCGACCCGGCCGCCGTACGCGCCTGGGCACAGGCCAACCGGATGGACGTCCCCGCACGGGGGCGGATCCCCAAGAGGGTCTACGAGGCGTTCGCCGCGGCACGCTGAGCCGGCCCGGACGACCCCGTCCCGTACCCGGGGGCGTGAGGCGGACGCCCCCGGGCAGGCCGGGCCCCGGGGCCCGTTCGGGTGAGCACGGACGAGCCCGTGCGGGTGGCACGCCCGACGGCCGGTCACCCGCCCCTCCCGGCAACCGACTTGCGCAGCACCCCCGCTGATCAGCTAGAGTCTGGAGCACGCCGAGGGGCAAGGCCGAAAGGCCCGGCTCACGGAGTACACGCGGGTGTAGTTCAGTAGTAGAACATCCCCCTTCCAGGGGGAAGGCGCAGTGTGCAATTCCTGTCACCCGCTCTGCATCGCCGTACCGGACATCCATGTCGATCAGGTAGGCTGGTGCCCGCGCCGATCGGTGAGAGCCGGTCGGAGGCAATGCGGACGTAGCTCAGCTGGTAGAGCGCAACCTTGCCAAGGTTGAGGTCGCGAGTTCGAACCTCGTCGTCCGCTCTTCGCTCAAAGGCCCCGGTCATCGACCGGGGCCTTTGTCGTGTCCCTCCCGGGAGATCGCCTCCCCGGGCGGCGCCACTGACATGTGTCATGCCCGTCCATGACAGCCCGCACTGCCCGGGCCGCCCGGCCACAGGGATGATCGAGCCATGGAAACCAACGAACACGAGCACGTGATCGAGGTCACCGGCCTGCGACGTGTCTACGGGGGCGGGTTCGAAGCGGTGCGCGGGATCGACTTCTCGGTGCGGCGCGGCGAGATCTTCGCCCTGCTCGGCACCAACGGAGCGGGCAAGACCTCCACCGTCGAACTGCTGGAAGGCCTCGCGGCCCCGGCCGGCGGGCGTGTACGGGTCCTCGGCCACGACCCGTACACGGACCGCGCGGTCATCCGGCCCCGCACCGGAGTGATGCTCCAGGAAGGCGGCTTCCCCTCCGAGCTGACCGTCGCCGAGACCGCCCGGATGTGGGCGGGCTGCGTCAGCGGCGCCCGGCCCGAGGAGGAGGTCCTGACGCTGGTCGGGCTGGGCACGAGGACCGGGGTCCGCGTGAAACAGCTCTCCGGGGGACAGCGGCGCCGCCTGGACCTCGCGCTCGCGCTGCTCGGCGATCCCGATGTGCTCTTCCTCGACGAGCCGACCACCGGGCTCGACCCCGAGGGCCGCCGGGAGACCTGGGAGTTGGTGAGCGCGCTGCGCGACCGCGGTACGACCGTGCTGCTCACCACGCACTACCTCGAAGAGGCCGAGTTCCTCGCCGACCGGCTCGCGATCATGCACGAGGGCCGTATCGCCGCCACCGGCACCCCGGCCGAGGTGACCGCCTCCGAGCCGTCCCGGATCACCTTCGACCTGCCCGAGGGCTACTTCGCGGGCGACCTGCCGCCGCTCGCCGAACTGGGCGTGAGCGACCACACGGTCGACGGCCGGACCGTCCGGCTGCACACCAGCGAACTGCAGCGGGCGGCCACCGCACTGCTGGTCTGGGCGGACCGCGCCGGGGTGGAGCTGCACCGGCTGGACGTGCGCTCGGCCTCTCTGGAGGAGGCTTTCCTCCGGATCGCCAAGGAGGCGGCCGCAAAAACGGTGACGACGAAGGAGTACGCAGCATGAGCACGGCCGTGACCACCCCGGTGAGCCGGATGACCGCGCTCGCCCGGGCCGAGCTGACCCTGCTGGGACGGACCAAGGGCACCCTCTTCGCAGCGCTGTTCGTGCCGCTGGTGCTGCCGGTCAGCGCGCGTGAGGCGGCCAGAGGGATGGACCTCGCCGAGGCCGGGCTCACCATCGGCACGATGGTGCTGCCGGCCGCGATCGGCTTCTCGCTCCTGTTCGCCGTCTACTCGGCGCTCGTCGGCTCCCTCGTCGCCCGCCGTGAGGAACTCGTCCTCAAGCGGCTGCGTACCGGGGAGCTGCGGGACGGCGAGATCCTCGCCGGGTCCGCGCTGCCGGCGACCACCACGGGCCTGGTGCAGTCGCTGCTGCTGGCGGCCGGCTGCGTGATCCTGCTGGACATGCCGGCCCCGCCGGCCGTGTACCTGTCGGTGCTGGGGCTGCTGCTGGGACTGCCGCTGTGCGTGGGACTCGCGATCGTCACCGCGAGCTTCACCCGGACCAGCGAGAGTGCCCAGGTCACCCCGCTGCCGCTGATGTTCCTGTCGATGCTGGCCTCCGGGATGATGATCCCCCTGGAGATCCTTCCCGACCGGGTCGCCGCCTTCTGCGAGCTGCTGCCGCTGACCCCCGTGATGACCCTGGTGCGCGGCGGCTTCACCGGCGACCTGTCGGCCGGCGGGGCGCTGGGAGCCGTGGCCGTGGCGGTGGCCTGGATCGCTTTCGCGGTGTTTGCTGTACGACGGTGGTTCCGCTGGGAGCCGAGGCACTGACATGGGCCGGGGCCTGTCCGGCCGACCGGGCCGGAGAGAACCGAGGCCCCTCGCGGCATGGGTGAGCGGTACCCGTCGGCGCGGCCGCACGGCGCGGAGCAGGCGGCGTGGGAAGCCGGCAACCGGTGACGTCGCTGGGGCGCCGCCCGACTCACCCTTGGGGCAAGCGGGACGAGCGCGCTGTCGGACCCGGCGTCGCCGGCACGGTCCGCCGTACACGATGTGGGGCAAGGAGCACGGGGAGATGAGCAGGTCCGGCGGCTGGTGGGGACGCAAGAGCACACCGGCGAAGTTCGAGACGTACACCCGGTGGTCGTTCCACATGCTCGCGCTGACCGAGCTTTCAGTGGCGGTCGGGCCGGTGGTCGGGCAGGTGGAGCAGCGGCGGCCGGCCCTGGTGCTGATTGCCCTGGCGGCCGTGCACAGTGTGGTCTGCGGTGTGACCGGCTCGCGGACCCTGGACTGGCATCGCGGCCAGCGGGACCGCCCGGTGCGGACGCTGTGGTCGTTCGGTGCCGTGACCGTGCTGGTGGCCGCCGTCGCGCTCGTCATCGCCCGGCGGAGCCCCGGCGGCGGTGAGGTGGAGGGTGCCGCCGGCGGGATCTTCGCGATCACCATGGTCTTCGGTGCCGGTACGACCGCCATCGGCGTGCACGGGCGCGAGCGGATGGCCGCCATGGTGGCAGCCTTCGCGGCGGGGACGGGAGTGGTGTCCTGGGCCGTCACCCAGTCCTGGGCCGTCGCACTGGTCACCGCCCTGGTCGTGCTGGCCGGCGGCGGGTTCTTCGCCTTCACCTATGCCTTCTCCGTCTGGCTGCTCAACGCCGTCTACGAACTCGACGAAGCACGTGAGACCCGGGCCCGGCTGGCCGTCGCCGAGGAGCGGCTCAGGTTCGGACGGGACCTGCACGACGTGATGGGGCGCAACCTCGCGGTGATCGCGCTGAAGAGCGAGCTGGCCGTCCAGCTGGCCCAGCGGAAGCGGCCGGAGGCCGTGACCCAGATGGTCGAGGTGCAGCGGCTCGCGCACGAGGCGCAGCGAGAGGTGCGCGAGGTGGTGCGCGGATACCGCGAGGCCGATCTCGGCAGCGAGCTCGCGGGCGCGCAGGGCGTGCTGACCGCCGCCGGCATCGAGTGCACGGTCTCGGGACCGGTCACCGGGTTCCCGGCGCCGGTGCAGTCCGCGCTCGGCTGGGCGGTGCGGGAGGCCGCCACGAACGTGCTGCGGCACGGCGACGCGCGACGGTGCGCCATGGAACTGCGGGTACGGAAGGGGCATGTGGTGCTGACGGTGAGGAACGACGGGGTGCCGCCGCAGTCCGGCGGCCCGAGCCGGGGGGCCGGGCTCGTCGGGCTGCGGGAGCGGCTGGCGGAGATCGGCGGGACGCTGCGGGCCGGGCCCACCGGGGACGGACAGTTCCTGCTGACCGCCGAGGTCCCGCTGCCCGCGCATTCCGGCGAGGCCGCTCCGGCCGCCGCCGTTCAGACCCCTGATTCCGTGAGTGAGGCGACACCGTGACCGGTCCCCGGCCCGTGCGGCTGCTGCTGGCCGACGACGAGCACCTGATCCGGGGCGCGCTGGCCGCACTGCTCTCGCTCGAGGACGATCTGACGGTCGTCGCCGAGGCGGCCTCCGGACCGGAGGCACTGGCGATGGCGCGGGCGCACGCTCCGGACGTCGCCGTACTGGATCTGCAGATGCCCGGCGCGGACGGTGTGAAGGTCGCCACAACCCTGCGGGCCGAGCTGCCCGGCTGCCGGGTGCTGATCGTCACCAGTCACGGGCGGCCGGGACATCTGAAGCGGGCACTCGCGGCGGGTGTGCGCGGATTCGTTCCCAAGACCGTCAGCGCCCAGCGCCTCGCGGAGATCATCCGCACGGTGCACGCGGGAAACCGCTACGTCGACCCGGAGTTGGCCGCCGACGCGATCGCCGCCGGAGACTCCCCGCTGACGGTGCGCGAGGCCGAGGTGCTGGATCTGGCGGCGGACGGCGCGCCGGTGGCGGAGATCGCGGAGCGGGCCGCGCTGTCCCAGGGGACCGTGCGCAACTACCTCTCCTCGGCCGTCTCGAAGCTCGGGGCGGAGAACCGTCATGCGGCGGTGCGCCTCGCACGGGAGCGAGGTTGGGTATAGTGGGTGTCGCGCCACGGCGCATGCGAACGTAGCTCAGTTGGTAGAGCGCAACCTTGCCAAGGTTGAGGTCGCGAGTTCGAACCTCGTCGTTCGCTCAGAAACAAAGGCCCCGGTCATCGACCGGGGCCTTTGTCGTGGGTTTTTGCCGTGGGGCGGTCGTAGGCCTTCGTCGTGAGGCCTACGCCGCGGGGCTTCGTCGCGGGCCGGGCCCGGTGGTTGGCCGGGCCCGGCTGCCGGGCGTTCAGCTCCAGGTGGTGCCGGTCAACCGCTCGTACGCCTCCACGTACTTGGCCCGGGTCGCGTCCACCACCTGCTGCGGCAGCGGCGGCGGGGCCTGCTCGCTCGCGCGGTCCCAGCCCGACTCGGCCGAGGTGAGCCAGTCCCGTACGAACTGCTTGTCGTACGAGGGCTGGGCGTGGCCCGGCTCCCACTGCTCGGCCGGCCAGAAGCGGGAGGAGTCCGGGGTGAGCACCTCGTCGGCGATGACCAGGGTCTCGCCGTCGAAGCCGAACTCGAACTTGGTGTCCGCGAGGATGATGCCCCGGTCGCGGGCGATGTCCCGGGCGCGGGAGTAGGCGGCGAGGGTCGCCTGGCGCAGCCGGGCCGCGGTGTCCGCGCCGACCTGGCGGGCGACCTCCTCGTAGGAGACGTTCTCGTCGTGCTCGCCGACGGCGGCCTTGGTGGCCGGGGTGAAGATCGGGGCGGGCAGCTCCGAGCCGTCCACCAGGCCCTCCGGGAGGGCGAGGCCGCAGACCGTGCGGGACGCGTCGTACTCGGCGAGGCCGGAGCCGGTGAGGTAGCCGCGGGCCACGCACTCGACGGGGACCATGTTCAGCGACTTGCAGACCAGGGTGCGGCCCGCCCAGTCGCCGGGGGCGCCGTCCGGGAGCTCCGTGCTGAGGACGTGGTGGGGCAGCAGGTCGGCGAGCTGGTCGAACCACCACAGGGACAGCTGGGTGAGCACCCGGCCCTTGTCGGGGATCTCGGTCGGCAGCACCCAGTCGTAGGCGGAGATACGGTCACTGGCGACCATCACGAGGTCGCCCGCCTCATTCCGGTACAGCTCGCGCACCTTGCCGGTGTGCAGATGCACCAGGCCCGGAACCTGGATCGGTTCGGGCTTCTCGACGAATCCGGACACGGTTCCTCCCCGTGGTTCTGTCTGAATGACTCGATTCTCCCGTACGGGAGGGACGGTCGTCGCCGCGGGTCAGTCGCGTTTGCAGATGCGGTCCAGGAGGTTGGCCGTGGCGCGCTGGATCCGGGGGTCGACGTGGCCCGGACGGTCCAGCGCCGGCGACCAGGCGAAGGTGCCGGCGGCGAAGACCCAGGCGCCGGAGGGGGCACGGTAGAGCGAGGTCTCCTGGTGCCGCCGGGCGCCCGCCCGGTCGGTGTACGGGGAGTGCGCGAGCAGGACGCGCTCCTCGTAGTCGGGCAGCGGGGTCCGCGGGTAGTAGCGGTCGGCCTCGCCCGCGACCATGCCCTCGACGGCGTCGCCCTCGTGGGCGCCGGTCGCCTCCCACATCCAGTGGGCCGCGTTGCGGACGATCAGGGGATGCGGCCGCGGGACGTTGCCGGCGTACTGGATGCCGAGCAGCTGCTGCTCCGCGCGGTCGATCTCCCGCCACAGCACCGGCTTGCCCGGGCCCCGGCGTTTGCGGCAGGTCAGCAGACGGTCGGGGCCGGACGGGGAGGCGGCCAGCTCCACCTGCCAGTACAGGGTGTTGGCGGAGAGGAAGACCAGGGAGGTGCCGTGCGCGCGGGCGCGCTCGACGGCGGTGCGCATGGGGGCCGACCAGTACTCGTCGTGGCCGGGGAAGACCAGGCCTCGGTACCGGGTGGGGTCCACCCGGCCGGCGTGCAGGTCACGGGCGTCGGCGTAGGCGAGGTCGTAGCCGTAGCGTTCGGCCCAGCGGATGACGTCGTAGGCGTGCCCGACGTGCAGCGGCAGACCGGCGCCCGCGTAGGGGCGGTCGAAGGAGACGGTGGCGGCGGCGTCGGACTCGCCGAGCAGCCTGCCCCGCTCGTCCCAGGCGTGGTAGAGGCTGGCGCCGGTGCGGCCGTCCTCCGGGTAGAGGTTGTAGGCCTGCCAGGTGACGTCGGGCAGGACGAGGAGGAGGTCCGCCGGGCGGTTGTCGCGGACGGTGAACGGGATGTGCGAGCGGTAGCCGTCGGCCGTGGTGAGCACGGCGACGTACGCGCCGACGCTCCAGTACGACGGGACCGGTAACCGCCAGGACAGCCACCAGTGGTGGCAGGAGACGGTGCGGTCGGCGGTGAGCGGCGGGGGCTGCACTATGCCGGAGAGGCGAGGGCTGGAGGTGATCTTGATGGCACCGTCGCCTGCGTAGTGGCCGATGCGGTAGACGTCGACGCCGAACTCCTGGGGCGGGTCGACGGTGATGTGGAAGTCGATGGACTCGCCGGGGGCGACGGTCCCGGTCGAGCTGAAGCCCTTGATCTGGCGGCGCACGTCGTCGGCGGCGCGGGGACCGCCGCCGCCGGAACGGGGGGCGGAGACCCGGGGGCCGCGCTGCCCGGGGAGGCGGGCCGCGGACCGGTGCGAGCGCGGTAAGGAGTCCGGATCCGCGTCCGTGTCCGTGTCGTCCGCGTCCACGTCCACGTACCAGGGGACGACCTGGCCGGTGTCGCCGAAGTACGTCTCCCCGCCGCGCAGCCACGGGAGGGGTCCCTGCCCGAACGGGTCGTTCACGGCGTGCGCCAGTGCTCCCGACTCCCAGCGGCGAATCTGCTCCGATCCCATGATCGCTCCCCTCCTCGTGCCCCGGTTGCGATGCGGTGCGGTGCGTGGTGCTGTTCGGCGGTCGCCTGACGGGCGAGGCCTGGCGTGACTTATGTGTTTGTCGTATGTCGCGAGCTCTTGCCAGTGAGCGTGAACGGTCCAAGCACATCACATAACGCACGCAGTCCGTCACCGTTCGTTTTGAATTGACCGAAAGCGGAGGGGTGGACTCCGGTCGGGCCGGGTCGCGGGTCATC
>NZ_NEUB01000816.1 GCF_002910825.1 Streptomyces sp. SM1
CCGAGTCCGCCGAGTCCGCCGAGTCCGCCGGTGAGGCCGAAGCCGCTCCGGCCAAGAAGACCGCCCGCAAGGCGGCCAAGAAGGCCACGGTGAAGAAGGCCGCCACGAAGAAGACGGCGACCGCCAAGAAGACGACGGCCAAGAAGGCGGCGACGACCAAGACGGCCGCCGCCAAGAAGACGACCGCGAAGAAGACGGCGTCGAAGAAGACCGCGGCCGCGGCCCGGCAGCCGTCGTCCTCGGTCACGGCCGTGACCGACGAGGACTGAGCGTCCGTCCACGCTGTGTGGTCCTGTCCCCCGTGGACAGGACCACACCCTTGTCCCGAGGGCACGGCCACCGCGTGCGGCCGCGTCCGTCGATGAGTTCTGCCGCCGAGATGACACCTCCCCGACTCGGTCGGACCCGGGGAACGTAAGGAGAGAACCGCGATGATAGGCCTCGTGCTCGCCGCCGGCGCCGGACGCCGTCTGCGCCCCTACACCGACACCCTGCCCAAGGCGCTGGTGCCGGTGGGGCCCGCGGGCATAGAAGGCGAGCCCACGGTCCTGGACCTGACCCTCGCCAACTTCGCCGAGATCGGGCTGACCGAGGTCGGTGTCATCGTCGGCTACCGCAAGGAAGCCGTGTACGAGCGCCGGGCGGCCCTGGAGGCGAAGTACGGGCTGAAGCTGACGCTGATCGACAACGACAAGGCCGAGGAGTGGAACAACGCCTACTCCCTGTGGTGCGGGCGTGACGCCCTCGCGGACGGGGTGATCCTGGCCAACGGCGACACCGTGCACCCGGTGTCGGTGGAGAGGACGCTGCTGGCCGCGCGCGGTGACGGCAGGCGGATCATCCTGGCGCTGGACACGGTGAAGAAGCTCGCGGACGAGGAGATGAAGGTCGTCGTCGATCCGGAGAAGGGGATGACGAGGATCACCAAGCTGATGGACCCGGCGGAGGCGACCGGTGAGTACATCGGTGTCACGCTGATCGAGGGCGAGGCGGCGGGTGAGCTGGCGGACGCGCTGAAGACGACGTTCGAGCGGGACCCGCAGCTGTACTACGAGGACGGTTACCAGGAGCTGGTGAACCGCGGTTTCCGGATCGACGTGGCGCCGATCGGTGACGTTGCGTGGGTCGAGATCGACAACCACGACGACCTCGCCCGCGGACGGGAGATCGCGTGCCAGTACTGACCCGGCTCATTCCGTCGCCGGTCGTCGTCGACATCCGCCC
>NZ_NEUB01000817.1 GCF_002910825.1 Streptomyces sp. SM1
GGACCGCGTCCTGGCTGCTGCTCGCGCTGGGCCTGACCGTGGCCCTCGCCACCTGGCTGACCGGCCGCCGCGGAACCCGCCCCGGCCCCCCGTCTCTCACGGCCGCCGGCGACGGCCGCAGTCGGCAACCGGCCGCCACGCTCCCCCGTCCTTGAGGGAGGATGCGGGTCACAGCACGTGCGGACGGAAGGCCGGAACGTTGGACACTGCCACTGCCGACCCGGCGGTCACCGGGGACGGGAGCGGACGGCGCCCCGGGGGAGGACGACGGTTCGGCGCCTGGTGCGCGGCGCTGTTGTTCGCCGGGGTGAGCACGGTCGTCGGCTGCCGCACCGCCGACACCGACGGCATCACCCCCGTGCCCCAGCTGCTCGCTTTCCTGCCCTGGCTGCTGGTCCCCACCGCGGCCGGGCTGCTGTTCACCCTGCTCGCCCGCTGGTGGACCGGCGCGGTGTGGGGTGTGGTCCTGCTCGGCCTGCTGGCCTGGTTCATCGAGCCGTACGGGAAGACCGGCGATCCCGCGGGGCGGCCCGTCGCCGAGCTGCGGGTGCTCACCTCCAACGTGGAGTTCGGGCAGGCCACCGGAGCGCTGATCGAGACCGTGCGCCGGGAGGAACCGGACGTCGTGTTCGTCCAGGAGTGCGAGTACCGCTGCGACGCGGCGCTGAAGCGGGCGCTCGCGGACAGTCATCCGCACCGGCAGGCCGTGGAGGGCGGCGGCTCCGAGGGCTCGGTCATCCTCAGCCGCTTCCCGCTCGAGGCCACCGACGGGGTCCCGGGCATCATGGGCATGCCCGGCGCGGTGGCCGACGTCGACGGGCACTCCGTACGGCTCCAGCTCGCCCATCCCATGCCGCCGCTGCCCGAGCAGGTCCGCCTGTGGCAGCGGGAACTGGGCGGGCTGCGCGCCGTGGCCGCCGCGGCCGGGGACGTCCCGACCGTGCTGGCCGGGGACTTCAACGCGTCCCAGGACCACGCGGCGTTCCGGCGCGTCCTCGACACCGGCCTGCGGGACGCGGCCCGGCTCGACGGCGCCGACCGGACGCCGACCTGGCCGTCCCGTACCGCCCCGGCGTTCGGCGCCCAGATCGACCACGTCCTGGTGTCCGAGGAGTTCGCCGCGGCCGGCGCCCGCTTCCTCGCCCTCCCGGACACCGATCACCACGCCGTACTGGTCGACCTGACCCTGTACGGCCCATGACCGGGACCGGAGCGGACCGGGACCGGAGCGGACCGGGACCGGAGCGGACCGGGACCGGGAGCGGCCCGGTCCGGAGGTCACCCGACGCGGTGGCCCTGGGAGTCCTCGCGTGTGTAGAAGCGGTAGAACATGACGGCGAAGACGCCCGCCGTGGCCGCCAGGGCCAGCGCCGTGGAGCGCAGGACGCTGCCGCCGGACTGGCTGAAGAGGAAGCCGACGGCGATGCCGCAGAAGGCTGCCCACGCCGCCGCGTGCACCTCGCGCCGGAGTTTCGGGGCCACCGCGAGGAGCGTCATGAGGACCACGGCGAACACGAGCGCGGTGAGGAAGCCGAACAGCAGGTTCCAGCCGGTGACCGGCCCGCCGTAACGCCGGTTGGCCGCCGCCCAGTAGCCGTACACGAGCCCGAGGACGACGGGCAGCGCGACCAGCGCCGCCCGGTGGGCCCGTCCGCTGAAGAGGTCGGTCGTGCCGCCCCGTTCGATCGCCCGCCGGGTCCGGGGTGCCGCGTGCGCCATGAGAGCACTCCTCTCGCCTCGCCCCCGCCTACCAGGGCACACCCGCCGGGGTCCGACGGCAAGTCGGCCGCCCGGACGCGTGCTCCCCGGGGACCGGATGCGGGCCGTGCCACCCCGTGTTTCGCTGGGGCGGTGAGTCCGGACAGCGGGGGACACGGCCTGCACGACCGGTACCCGCGGGCCGACCGCCGGGACGTCGTGCAGCGCCAGGAGATGCTCCGGGTGGGAGGCCGCAGTGTCGCCTCGGTCCCGCCCCTGCTCCTGCTCGTGGCCATCGGGGTGATCGACTACAACACCGGCGGCGAGTTCCGGACCATCTCCTGGATCGTGCTGGTGCCCGGCATCGCCGCCGCGATCTGCGGGGTGTGGGGGACGGCCGTGTTCGCCGTGCTGGCGATCGTCACCTACACCGCCGTCGACAGCGCCTGGCCGCACCAGTTCCAGGCGGGGCTGCCCGACTTCATCCTCGTCACCACCGGCGGCGTCCTCGCCACGCTGGCCTGTGCGGTGCGGGTGCGCGGTGAGCGCCGCGCCCTGCACATGCGGGACGTCACCGACACCGTCCGCCGGACCGTGCTGCGTCCCCTGCCCCCCGGCTGGGGCGGCCTGGAGCATGCCGGGGTCTATCTCACCGCGGACGCCCAGGCCCGGGTGGGCGGGGACTTCTACGACATCCAGCCGGGCCCGCACGGCACCCGTGTCTTCGTCGGTGACGTGCAGGGCAAGGGGCTGGGCGCGGTGGAGACGGCGGCGGTGCTGCTGGGCGCGTTCCGGGAGGCCGGCTACCACGAGCCGGAGCTGATGGTCGTCGCCGACCGGCTGGAGGACCGGATGGTGCGCCACCGCGAGTACACCACCGCGCTCGGCCGGGCCGACGGCGACCGGTTCGCCACCGCCGTGCTGCTGGGCTTCCCGGCGGATCGCGGAGACGTCGTGGACACGGTCGTCTTCGGCCACGAGCCCCCGCTGGCCGTCGGTCCCGGCGGCGTACGGATCCTGCCGGTCACGGGAGGGCTTCCGCTCGGCTACCGCGACCTCGCCCCCGGGGCGCCGCCGCGGACCCACCGGGTGCCGCTGGCCACGGACGAGACGCTGCTGGTGGTCACGGACGGGGTGACCGAGGCCCGGGACGCCGACGGGCGCTTCTACCGGCTCGCCGAGCACGTCTCCCGCGCGGTGGCGGCGGACCCGCGGACCGTCGCACCGGCCCGGCTGGTCGCCGTCGTACGGGACGGCACGCTGCGGCACTGCCGCGGGCGTCTGGCCGACGACACCACCGTGTTCGCGGTGCGGAGGGTCCGTTCGCCGGGGCGCGAAGGGCACGAAGGGGGACGTTCACCGTACTGACCCCACCGTTCGCAGCCGCAGCGGTTACCGTGCTGGCGTAGCTGATCGACAGGGGAGGGACCATGCCCGCAACCGTGCTGCTGCTGGCGGCCGCACCGCTGGGCCGCGGGCGGCTGGTGGACGCGGCGTCCGTGCTCCCGGTCCTCGCCGCGGTACCGCCCGCCGTGCTGTCGGGCTCGGACACCGCGAACGTCGTCGAACTCGCCGACCCGCTGGAGCCGCAGGCCGTGCTGACCCGGCTGCGCGCGGCCGCCGCCGCCCAGGGACCGCTGACCGTGTACGTCAGCGGCCAGCTCCACCTCGACCGCAGGCAACGGCTGCCGCACCTGGCACTCGCCCGGACGACCGCGTCCACCGTGCGGTACACGGCGCTGCCCTGGCACTGGTTCCGGGAGGAGCTGCGGCTGCGTCCGGCGGGCGCGACGACCCTGATCATCGACCTGCACGCCGACGCGGAGACCTGGCGCTCGCTGGGCGCGCCGCGGCTGCCGGGCCCGTCCCCGCTGGGACCGCCGGGACCGCCCGGGCTTCCCGGCCCGTCCGACCCGCTGGACTG
>NZ_NEUB01000818.1 GCF_002910825.1 Streptomyces sp. SM1
GCCCGGCCGTGGAACCGCCGTGGCCGCCCTCCTGCACCACACCGGCGGCCGCCAGGTCACCGCGGTACGCCGTGAACCAGCCGTTGGGCTTCTTCTGGCCGTCGACCTCGGCCGACCCGGTCTTCGCGCCCCGGTCACCGCTCACCTGGGCCATCGCCTCGGCGGCCGTGCCGGAGGTGGCCGTGTACGACATCAGCTCCCGCAGTTGCGCCAGCGTGCCGGGTGACAGGGTCCGCGAGGCCGTCGCCAGCTCGCGTCCGTCGACCTCCGGCGAGACCAGATAGGGCTGGTGGAACACGCCCGCCTTGACCGTCGCCGACACCGACGCCATGTTCAGCGGGTTCATCCGCACCCCGCCCTGGCCTATCAGGGAAGCCCCCATCGGGGCGTCCTTCTGCACCGGCACCGAGCCGTCGAAGGTCGGCACACCGACCTGCCAGTCGTTCATGCCCAGGCCGAACACCTGCTGGGTGTGCTTGGTCAGGTCGTCGTCCTTCAGCTCGGGAGCCTGGCTGATGAAGGCCGTGTTGCAGGAGCGGGCGAAGCTCGCCCGGAAGGTGCCGTCCTTGATCTGGAACTTGTCGAGGTTCTGGAACTTCCAGCCGCCGTAGCTGAAGTACTTCGGGCACGGATGCTTCTCGTCCATCGAGGCGAGGCCCTTCTCGATCAGCATCGAGGCGGTGATCACCTTCATCGTGGAGCCCGGGGCCAGCGACCCCTGGAACGCGGTGTTGAAACCGTGCGAGGAGTTCGCCACCGCGAGTATCTCGCCGGTCGACGGACGCAGCACCACCACCGACGCCTGCTTCTTCTGCGCCACCTGCGCCTCGGCGGCGGCCTGCAGGGACGGATCCAGTGTGGTCGGCACCGTGCCCGGCGTGCCCTCGCTCAGCTCCAGCAGCGTCTTGTCGGACAGTTTCGCCTTCTCGGAGGCCTTGCCGCGTACGATCCGCAGCTCGACGCCGGCCTCGCCGCCCGCCTTCTCGCCGTACTTCGCCCGCAGGCCGTCCAGCACCGACCCGAGCGACGGATACGTCTTCGTGGTCAGTTCACCGCCGTCCCGGTCCAGCGCCTTGACCGGCGGGGTGCCCGCCTCACCGGTGACGAGCCTGTCGCCGTCCCTGAGGTCGGGATGGACGACCTCCGGCCGCCAGCCGACCAGCGGCTCACCGTCCCCGGCCCGGCGCACGACGGTCAGCGCGCCGCGGTACGTCAGCGGCTTCGCGATCTCCTTGTAGGACACCGTGCCCTTCAGGGTGAAGGGGACGTCTGCCCCGGCGGCGGTGCCCGGGGTGAGCGTGACGTCCCTGACCCCGGCCTCCTTGGCGTAGGCGGTGAGCAGCGCGGTGGCGGCCGCCGGGTCGTCCGTGGCGGCGGCGGCCTCGGACACCTGGCCGGCCTCCCAGGCGGTGAGGAAGCGCTCGGCCGCGGCGGTGACCTCGGCGGCGGACAGCGGGCCGGTTCTGACGTCCTCCCGTGCCGTGGTCGTACGGGTGCCCTCCTGGCCGCCGCCCCCTGTCAGCGCGTAGGCGCCGACCCCACCGGCGCCGACGACCGCGGCGATCACCGCGCCGATCACGGCGGGCCTCGTCCTCGGCCGCTCACCGGCTGCGCGCACTCTGTTCCCCACTGGTTCCCGTTCCTCCGCTGCCCGCCGGGCTCCCCGT
Organism: Streptomyces sp. SM1; assembly: GCF_002910825.1. Lineage (GTDB taxonomy): Bacteria > Actinomycetota > Actinomycetes > Streptomycetales > Streptomycetaceae > Streptomyces > Streptomyces okerensis. Next base: position 1,668 of record NZ_NEUB01000818.1, read on the forward strand.
GACCCGCGTGGCGCTCATGGCGCATCCCTTACGCCGACGACGGCCACCACCCTAGAGTCCCGTCAACTCTGTGACGCGATCAGCCGCCTGCTCGTAGCACGGCTGCGACAATCGGGCCGGCCGCGTCGCCGCCGTGACCGCCCTGCTGGGCCATGGCCGCCGCCGCGATGTCGTTCCGGAAGCCGGTGAACCAGCTGTCCGAGGTGTCGTTGCCGTCGACCTCCGCCGACCCGGTCTTCGCGCCGATGTCGCCGCCGAGTCCGGCCATGGCCTTCTGCCCGGTGCCCTGCGTGGCGGTGAGCCGCATCATCTCCTTCAGCTGGGCGGCGGTGTCCGCGGGCAGGCCCTTGGCCTGCGCCAGCTGCCGGCCGTCGAGGTCCGGGGAGACGAGATACGGCTGGCGGAAGGTGCCGGTGATGGCCGTGGCCGTCACCGAGGCCATGTTCAGCGGGTTCATCTGCACCTGGCCCTGGCCGATGGCGTTCGCCGCCTGGTCCGGGCCGCCGACGTCGGGAACGCTGCCGTCGAAGGAGACGATGCCGGTCTTCCAGTCGTCCCGGCCGAGCCCGAACCGCTCCTGTGCCTCCTGGGTCAGGGAGGCCGTGGTGAGCGGCTTCTCGTCGATGAGCTTGATGAAGGCCGTGTTGCAGGAGCGCAGGAAGCTGTTGGCGAGGGTGGCGCCCTCGTTCGGCTCCATGCCGGTGAGGTTCTTGAAGGTCTGGCTCTGCCATACGGCGCTCGCCGGACAGGGCGCCGGGCCGTTCATCGAGGTCACGCCGTTGTCGATGAGCATGGCGGCGGTGATGATCTTCATGGTGGAGCCGGGGACGACCTGGCCCTGGAAAGCCGCGTTGAATCCGTCCGCGCGCTGGTTGGCCACCGCCAGCACCTCACCGGTGCTCGGCTTCACGGCCACCACCGACGACTCGGCGAACCCCTTCACCGCCTTCTCGGCCGCCGCCTGCACTCCGGCGCTGAGGGTGGTGCGCAGCTTGCCCGGCTCCCCCTCGGCCAGGGTCAGCAGCGAGGTGTCCGCGGCCGCCTCACCGGAGGCCGTCTCGGCGTGCCGGACCATCAGCTCGACGCCCGGCGTGCCGCCGGCCTGCGCACCGTACTTCTGGCGCAGGGTGTCCAGGACGGGACCGAGGGAGGGGTACTTCTCCTTCGTGAGCACCGTGCCGTCACGGTCCACGGCCTCGATGGGCGGCTGTGCGGCCTCCGCGGTGACGAGCGCGTCGCCCTCCCGCAGATCCGGGTGCACGACGGACGGCTTCCAGTCGACCAGCGCCCGCCCGGTGGTCTCCCCCCGGACGACCGTCAGCTCGCTCGCGTAGCGCAGCGGCTTCGACCTGCCGCCGAAGGCGACGGTCGCCTTCACGGTGAACGGGACGGTGGTGCCGGTGGCCTCACCGGGCGTGATCACGACATCGCCGATGTGCGCCTCCGCCCCGTACCCCGCCAACAGCCCCCCGGCCACCTGCGCGTTGTTCGTGTACGAGGCCGCCTGCTCGGCCTGCCCCTTCTCCCAGGCGCCGAAGAACGCCTCGCTCGCCTTCCTGACCTCGTCCCGGTCCGGCGGCCCCGACTTCCTCGCCTCCGACGTCCCGCCGCCCCCGTCACCGCCCACGGCCGACACGATATTGTACGCCCCGTAACCGGCGCCTCCCACCATCACCGCGAACACACCGCCTATGACAGCGGTCCTGACCCCCTTGCCCATCGGGCGAACCCCTCCCCCGCCGGACCCCACGTCTTCTGAACGCGTTCAGAAAGCCCGGCGCGTGAGCACTCTATGCGGTGAGGGTTCCGACCGGGCCGTCTGTTTCCGTTTGTTGTCCCAACGGAGACCCCGACCGCCGGGATCCGGACGGCGCCCCGTGACTACACCCACGTATCCAGCCACATCCGCGCCCGCCAGTCGTCGATCGGGATCGGGGTGCCGATGACCTGGAGTTGAGTCGAACCGCAGTGATGCGGGTTGCCTCGTGCTTCATCTCCACACGGCGAGCCGACGAAGGGCCGAAGCATTCCGCCGACATCAGCGGACGCGAGGGGTGCCCCAGTTGCACGGGCTCCGAGCCCACGGCCCCCAAGGAGGCTTGGGAACAGTAAGGCTTCGGCCACCGGGATCCGTCATCCGGCATCCGCGAAGGACCAAGGACGGGAGAGCCAATCCGGAGGGTTGTCGGCCAGGTCCTCAACAGGTACGCGAGCGTCGTAACAGTCGCCTCAAGCGACGGTGTACTCCGCATCCCCGAAATCCGCGATCACACGCAGCCGGCCACCGAGTGCTTCCACATAAGCCCGGAGCGTCGCCACCTCGGCCCGGTCCAGCTCGCCGTGCTCGATCGCGGAGACACGAGGAGCAGAGACTCCCATGGACGTGGCAACCTGGCGCTGGGTCAACGCCTGTTCACGCCGGACCTCTGCCAACCTGTGGGCGCGCACCTCGGCGGTCAGCCTGTCCATGGACGCCTGCTTTTCCTGAGCCGAACGCACCGGCAGTCCAGCGGCCTCGCGCCGCTCACGCGCCTTGCGCTTGGTCTCCTCCCAGCTGACTGTGCTCATTCGTACTCCCTGGTCTCAAGATCGGTCACATGCGCCTGGTAGCGCTCCTCGGCGATCGGGATGTTGACGTCGTACCAACGCTGCCAGTTTCCGGCCTTGTCGCCAGCCACCAGCAGCACGGCCCGTCGCACTGGATCGAAAGCGAAGAGGATCCGGATCTCGCTGCTCCCGGACGAGCCCGGCCTCAGCTCCTTCAAGTGATGGCTGTCGGCACCCTTGATCCGGTCGACCAGCGGACGACCCAGCGTCGGACCTGTGACCGCCAGCATGTCGATGGCGTCTTCCACCTGCTCGGCGCTGTCCCAGTCCCCCTCCGCCAGCGCGTCGAACCATGCCGCGACCTCGGCGACGAGGACCACTTCCCATTGAGCCACGACCCCCATGTTAATGCAAGCGTTAACACGAGCTGTGCTGAAAGACCGGTGCCCCAGACGGTGCGGACGAGGACAGACTGTCCCACCGCATCCGCCGCACTCCCGCGAACGGCTGCAGCCTCGGCAGCTCACCAAGACCCTCGGCAAGATCCGGGGCAAGGCCGTCACCGATCAGTCGCCGGCTGTGCGGCGGCACAGTACGAGCATCATGAGGCATGGGGATTGATCTGGAGCTGCACTCATCACGGCCGACGCGCAACAACTGGCGCAAGTCCCGCGCGACACTTCTGCGGAGCTCCTACGGACACGGCGACGCGCTGGCCGATGCGCTCGGCTCACTGCAGCTCCTTGGAGCACTGGGGAGGCTCACTGCCGTCGATCCGTACGGGGACACGTTGATGAACGAACAGGAGGCCGCAGCCGTCCTCCGGGAGGTCCAGGGTCTGAGGCAGAGATGCAGTGACGACCGTCAGCTCGCCGCACTGGACGACCTCGCGACGATGCTGGAGGAGTGCGAGGCCACTCCAGGAAGTTACTTGTGGTTCGCGGGCGACTGAAGCTCCCTCGTCACGTCCGCCGGGTGAGTGTCCAACTGCGTGACAACGCCCACGGACAACGGCGGACGCCCGTGGATCGTCAGCGCAGGTGACGGGCGCGCCGGACCGAGGTCAAGCGCCCACCCCGAGTTGCTTCGAGGCGAAGGGGTCGCACCCCGAGGCCGGCGAGATCCGAGACGGAGTCCAGGCCGTCTCTGGGCCGCAGTGACTTCAGCGGCGGGATCCTCGGAACGACAATGGCCACGGGGGCGCGGTGCTCCACCGGCCCCCGTGGGACGTATGTCCAGCTACACCCACGTATCCAGCCACATCCGCGCCCGCCAGTCGTCGATCGGGATCGGGGTGCCGGTGTGGATCGGCCAGAAGTAGATGAAGTTCCAGGCGATCAGCAGGGTCAGGACGCCCGCCGCCGTCGCGCCCGCGACGCGGCGGGTGTCGCCGGAGCGGGGCGGGCCGACGAGCGCTCCCAGGAGCATCGCCACGGCCAGGCACAGGAAGGGCAGGAAGACGATGGCGTAGAAGAAGAAGATCGTGCGTTCCTGGTAGAAGAACCACGGGGCGTAGCCGGCCACGATGCCGCAGGCGATGGCGCCCGCACGCCAGTCGCGGCGGAAGAACCAGCGCCACAGCACGTAGAGCAGGGCGAAACAGCCCACCCACCACAGCATGGGCGTGCCGATCGCCAGGACCTCCTGGGCACACTTCTCACCCGCGTCGACGGGGCAGCCGTCCGCGCCGGGGGCGGGGGACTCGTAGAAGTACGACACCGGCCGGCCGGCGACGATCCAGCTCCACGGGTTGGACTCGTAGGTGTGCGGCGAGGACAGGCCGACATGGAACTCGTAGACCTGGTTCTCGTAGTGCCACAGACTCCGCCACCAGTCGGGGAACAGCCAGGACCAGGCGCTGTCGCGGCCGTCCCGCACCGCCCAGTCGCGGTAGTAGCCGCCGGTGCCGTCGGACGGGGAGAGGATCCAGCCGATCCAGGACGCGAAGTAGGTGACCACCGCCACCGGCACCGTGGACAGGAACGCCCAGCCCAGATCGCGCTTCAGCACCGCCGTCCAGGGGTGCCGGGCGCCCGCGACCCTGCGTGCGCCGACATCCCACAGCACCGCCATCACACAGAACGCCGCCATGATGTACAGCGCGTTCCACTTCGTGCCGATCGCCAGGCCCAGCATCAGGCCGGCCGCGAGCCGCCAGGGCCGGAAGCCGATGCGGGTGTTCTCCGCCGTCCAGGCGTCGGGCCGGGCCCGTCCGTCGGCGTCCACCGGCAGCGCGGCGGCCAGTTTCGCCCGCGCCCGGTCCCGGTCGACCACCAGAGCGCCGAACGCCGCGAGGACGAAGAACATCAGCACACCGTCGAGCAGCGCGGTCCGGCTCATCACGAAGTGCAGCCCGTCCACCGCCATCAGCGCGCCCGCGAGACAGCCGAGGAACGTGGAACGGAAGAGCCTGCGGCCGATCCGGCACAGCATCAGCACCGACAGCGTTCCCAGCAGCGCGGTCATGAACCGCCAGCCGAACGGGTCGAAGCCGAACATCAGCTCGCCCAGACCGATCATGTACTTACCGACCGGCGGATGCACCACATACGCCGCGTCGGTGGGGATCGGCACGTCCCCGCCCGAGTTCAGGATCAGGCTGTTGGCGTTCTTCTCCCAGTTGACCTCGAACCCGCGGTGGATCAGCGCCCACGCGTCCTTGGCGTAGTACGTCTCGTCGAATATCACCGCCTTCGGGCTGCCCAGGTTCCAGAACCGCAGCACCCCCGCCAGCAGTGTGACCAGCAGTGGACCGCCCCACGCCGACCAGCGCGTGATGCGCCGCGCGAACGGCGGCGGCACCCCGAGCGTCGCCCACAGCCGGCCCGACGGCTCGGTGTACGGCGGGACCAGGCGGTCACGGACATCGTCTCCGGGACCCGGCGCCCGGTAGCCGAAACGGCGCAGCCGCTGCTGCCACGTCTGCCGCTGCTCGAGCGACGACTGCTCCTGCCGGGTGTCCGTGGAGGACGCGGTACTGGTCACCGCGCCATCGTAGGGAACGGCGCTGTGTGAGTCCCGCGCATGGGCGGTATGCCGTTGCCGAGACCGTAGTCAGGTCTTGGCATCCCGGGTATTTCGGCCCGGAAGGTCCGTCACATCACCAGAGCGTCAAGGGCTTCGGTTTGAGTACGGTCTCTCGCTTCTGTTTGCCGCTGGTGCGGCAGGGTTGCGCCACCTGCCCGCCTCGCCTCCGCCTTGCGGCGGGGCGGGTGGTGCGGGTCTTCTGGTCGGCTCCACGAGGTTTCGGCACCGCCGGGACGGTGTCCTGGTCTCCGGCCACTCCGGTACCAGTCACGCAGGCTGCCGCGAGAGCGGCGAGGTTGAGTGCGGCGTTGTCGTCCCGGTCGATGACCAGGTGGCAGGCGTCGCATTCGTAGGTACGGATGTGCAGCGGCAGCTTGGCTTTCACTTCGCCGCACCCGGAACAGGTCTTGGATGAGGGGTACCAGCGGTTGGCGATCACGAGGCGGGTGGCGTGGCGTCGGCTGGTCTTGTAGTCGAGCTGGTGGCGGATCTCGCCCAATCCGGCGTCGGCGATCCGGCGGGCGAGGCGCCGGTTGCGGAGCATGCCGGCGACGTTGAGGTCTTCCACCACGATGGTGCCGTACTCGGCGGCCACGGCGGTGGTGAGCTTGTGCAGGGCGTCTTCGCGGACGTTCGCCACCCGGTGGTGGACCTTGTTCGGCCTTCTCCCACCGGCGGGACGGTTTCTGTCCGGTCCGCCGGTCGGGGCCCCGGCGGCGGGACACGGTGCGGGACGCCCGGCGCAGCTGCTTACGCGCGGCGTCGTAGTGCCCGGGATTGGCGACGGTGCGGATCTCGCCGGTGCTGTCGGCCATGACCGCGAGGATCTTCACCCCGAGGTCGATACCGACCGCCGCGTCCGGTCGTGCCACGCGTACGAGGTCGCGCTTGACCTCGGCCTGGAAGGACACGAACCAGCGCCCCCGCTCGTGGCGGACGGTCGCGGAAGGGATCCGGGCCGTCCCGGCTTGGACGCGGGTGAGGAGTCCGGCAGTGGGCTCGTGGGTGCGGAGCGTGCCCAGGCGGGGTAGCGTCACATGCCGGCCGTCCCGCTCGACGCGGATCGTGCCGGTCGTGAAGCGGCAGGACGGGCGCGCCTTCCGCTTCGACTTGAAAGGCGGCACACCGACTCGCTTGCCCTTACGCTGTCCGCGCTTGGACTTCGCGTAGTTGTCGAACGCGGCGGCGGCGTTCGCGAGGCCCGTGGAGTACGCCTCCTTGGAGTTCTCCTCCCGCCAGGCCGCGAACCTCGGGTCGGTGTGCTTGGCCTCGTTGAACGCCTTCCGCAGGGCGGGCAGCGACCACGGCCGCCACTCGGTCAGATCCTCCTCGGCAATCCCGTACGACTCCTCCGCACGGCGCTGCCACCACGACGCCCCGACCCAGCCGACAGCCCAGTTGTAGGCGGCACGCGCCGCGCCGCAGTGCGAGCGCAGCGCATGCTCCTGGGAGGCGTTCGGGTCCAGGGCGAACCGGTATGCCTGCACCACAAAACCGGGCTGCGCCTGGAACTTCTTCACCCGGCGGCCTCGCCGGTCGCCACGGCCACCGCGCGGGCGGCGCGGGTCCTCGCCACTTGCCGCCCGTACAGGCGGGCGCACATCGACGTGAGCACCTCGGTGATGTCCCGCACCAGGTCGTCAGCGGTCTCAGTGGGGTCGAGGACGACCAGGCGCCGCCCGGACGCCGACAGGACGGCTTCGAGATGCTCGACGCCGAACCGGGCCAGCCGGTCACGGTGCTCGACCACGATTGCGGTGGCGTTCGGGTCGGACAGCAGGCGGTGCAGCCTGCGGCGCCGCCCGTTCAGCCCCGAGCCGACCTCGGTGACGACCTCGGCGACGGCCAGGCCGAGCCCGTTCGCGCCGGCCACGACCCGGGCCGCCTGCCGCTCCAGGTCGGGCCTCTGGTCGGCGGACGACACGCGGCAGTACGCCACCACCCGCCCCGAGGTCGCAGAGACGACCGCAGCGGGCTCAGCGACCAGCCACGTTCCGGACGGCGCCTGACGGACCGGAACGGGCATCTTCCCGTCCTTCACCCAACGCCAGGCGGTCTGGTAGCTCACACCTTGCTGCCGCGCCCACTCCGAAAGTTTCATAGCGCCAAGGTATTCGAGACGTACGACTAGAGGTGACTATGAACGACTAGAAAACGTGTAGTAGCTTTCACCCCCGCCTCGGTCCTTTCCCCGTTGCTGGGAGGATGGGGCCGTGACCGGAACCCTCGTACTCGCAGGCACCCCCATCGGCGACATCTCGGACGCGCCGCCCCGGCTCGCCGAGGAACTGACCGGCGCCGACGTGATCGCCGCCGAGGACACCCGGCGGCTGCGCCGGCTGACCCAGGCGCTCGGCGTCACGGCCAGGGGCCGGGTCGTGTCGTACTTCGAGGGCAACGAGTCCGCCCGTACGCCCGAACTGGTCGGGGAGCTGGCGGGCGGCGCGCGCGTGCTGCTGGTGACGGACGCCGGGATGCCGTCCGTGTCCGACCCCGGGTACCGGCTGGTCGCCGCGGCCGTCGAGCGGGACATCAAGGTCACCGCCGTGCCCGGCCCGTCCGCCGTGCTCACCGCGCTCGCCCTGTCCGGGCTGCCCGTCGACCGCTTCTGCTTCGAGGGGTTCCTGCCCCGGAAGGCCGGCGAGCGGCTGGGGCGGCTGCGCGAGGTCGCGGACGAGCGGCGCACCCTCGTCTACTTCGAGGCCCCGCACCGCCTCGACGACACCCTCGCCGCGATGGCCGAGGCCTTCGGGGCCGAGCGGCGGGCCGCCGTCTGCCGGGAGCTGACCAAGACGTACGAGGAGGTCCGGCGCGGCCCGCTGGCCGAGCTCGCCGAGTGGGCGGCCGAGGGCGTGCGCGGGGAGATCACCGTGGTGGTCGAGGGCGCGCCGGAAAAGGGCGCGGAGGAGATCGACGCGGCCGAGCTGGTCCGGAGGGTGCGGGTGCGGGAGGAGGCGGGGGAGCGGCGCAAGGAGGCGATCGCCGCGGTGGCGGTGGGGGCGGGGGTGCCGAAGCGGCAGGTGTTCGATGCGGTGGTTGCGTCCAAGAATGCCGGTTCCCGTCCGGGGGAGCGCCGTTAGGGATGCGGAGTGTCTCGGGCTGGCGGTGGGTGGGGGCTTGCCGCGCAGTTCCCCGCGCCCCTGAAGGGGCTGAAGCCTGGCGTTCGTAAAGAGCTACGGGGTGGTTTGGCAAGCCACGGCCAAATCGACACCAATACTCGGTTTTCCCTCCTGTGCCCGGGGCCGGGGAGGAGTCCACTGGGGGTGAGGACGGGTTCGGATTCGTTTCGTCGGTGGACCGACGGGAGCCGCTATGAGTGAGAACTCGGGGTACAGGGGACTGCGGGCGGGTGCTACCGCCGTGGTCAACGAGGCGTATTCGTTCGCGTGCATGCGCTGCGGATACGGGTGGGAACAATCGTTCGAGATAGAGCATCACACCGACGCCGACGGCCATGACTTCGTGATCTACGTGTCGGACGGCCGGGTCGTCCCCTCCCCGCTGAACCGGCCGACCTGCCGGAACTGCGACGGCCACGTCGTACGGATCCTGCGCCCGGGCCGCGTCGCCTCCGCCCGAAAGGACCGGCCCGGGGGACCGGTACCGCTTCCGTAGGATCGGGGGCATGTTGCGTCCTGAAAGCTGGTCCAGGCTCGCGGGTGGAAGTCCCGTCCGGGTAGACACCGGAGTGCCCGGTAGCAGGTCCCGGTCCGTCGGAGAGATCCGGCGGGCTGAGCGGGATGTCAAGAGCCCCTTTGGGGGGAGCAAGCGCGCGGGCCGTAGCGTGAAGCGGGACGCCTCAGGGCGGGGTGATCTCGCCTTTGCTGGCCAACGTCTACCTGCACGTTCTGGACTCCGGGCTATCGCGGCGCGGAGTGGGTGAGCTGGTGCGGTACGCGGACGACGGCGTCGTCCTGTGCCGTTCGGAACGCCAGGCCAGGGCTGCTCTTGACGCGGTCGGGGAGATCCTGACTTCGCTGGGGCTGCGACTGCACCCGGACAAGACGAAGATTGTTGACCTCAGAGAGGGCCGGGAAGGACTCGACTTCCTCGGCTGCCACTTCAGAGCACGCTTCTCGGGCAGGTCGTGGGAGAAGTACGGGACCGTCCGCTTCTACCTGCACCGCTGGCCCTCGAAAGCGGCGATGAAGAGACTCCGGGACAAGGTCCGGGAACGGACCGACCGCCGTCGGACTGGAATGGATATTCGGGACGTGATTGCGGACCTGAATCCGATCCTGCGCGGCTGGGGTAACTACTTCAGAACCGGGAACGCCGCTGACAAGTTCCAGACCGCTGATCGATATGTCGTATGGCGGCTCCACAGATTGATGGCCAAGAAGCGCGGCCGCAATCTGAGGTCAGGCCAGCGGGCGGAATGGACTGAGGAGTGGTTCAACGGGCATGGCCTGTATCGGCTGGGTGGCACGATTCGCTATCCGAAGGCTGCGTAACCATGTCAAGAAGATCATCGGTAAGCCGTGTGCGGGAAAACCGCACGCACGGAT
>NZ_NEUB01000819.1 GCF_002910825.1 Streptomyces sp. SM1
GCTGGGGCAGCGGCTGGGGCGGTCCCCCGCCCGCGGCCAAGCCCGGCGTCATCCCGCTCCGCCCGCTCGGTGTCGGCGAGATCCTCGACGGCGCCGTCTCCACCATGCGCACCTACTGGCGCACGGTCCTCGGCATCGCACTGACCGTCGCCGTCCTCACCGAGATCGTCGTCGTCCTGCTCCAGGGCCTCGTCCTGGACAACGCGAGCACCGAGGCCCTCAACGACCCCAGCGCCACCCTCGGTGAACTGACCGACGCCATGGGCGAAGCCCTGCTCGACTCCGGCGTGATCTTCCTGATCACCCTGGTCGGCACGGTCGCCGCCACCGCCCTGCTCACCACCGTGACCAGCCGCGCGGTGCTCGGAAAACCGGTCACCACCGGCGAGGCCTGGCGCGACGCCCACCCTCTGATCATCAGACTGTTCGGCCTGATCTGCCTGCTGCTGCTCATCACCGCCGGTGTCGTCACCGTGGGCGCCCTGCCCGGATTCCTCGTGACCATGGCGGCCGGCAGTGAGGTGGGCGTGGGGCTCACCGTGCTCGGCATCATCGGCGCCGGCGTGCTCGCCCTCTGGCTGATGATCCGCTTCTCCCTGGCCTCGCCCGCCCTGATGCTGGAGAAGCAGGGCGTCCTGAAGGCGATGAGCCGCTCCGCCAAGCTGGTCCGCGGCTCGTGGTGGCGGGTCTTCGGCGTCCAGCTCCTCGCGACGATCATCGCGAACGTCGTCGCGTCGATCATCGTCATCCCGTTCACCTTCCTCGCCTCGGCCCTCAGCGGGGACGGCGTCACCGGCTTCCTCAACAGCGCCGGCGGCGACATCGGCTGGACGTTCCTCATCGTCAGCGGCATCGGCTCGGTCATCGGCGCCATGATCACGTTCCCGATCACCGCCGGCGTCACCGTGCTCCTCTACATCGACCAGCGCATCCGCCGTGAGGCCCTCGACCTCGAACTGGCCCGCGCCGCAGGCGTCCAGGACCACGCTCCCGGCACCGTCCCGGGGAGCTGATGCGGTGACCGCCCCGGGGGGAGTTCTCACCCGCGTACAGACACGGCCCGCGGCCGCCGACACGGCCGTACGCCTGCTGCCGCGCGGCGGCGACGAGCCGCCCGTCACCGTCCCCCGCGATCCCGCGCGGGAGGCGGCCCGGGACGAGCTGTCCAAACGCGTGTACCACGAGAACGACCCCGGCTGGTACCAGCGGGCCCTCGACGCCTTCTGGGACTGGGTCGCCACACTGTTCGACGCCGCCTCCACCGCGACCCCGGGCGGTGTCCTCGGCCTGCTCGTGGTCGCCGCCGCCGTGATCGCCGTCCTGGGCGCCCTGTGGTGGCGGCTGGGCACCCCGCGCCGCCGGCCGGCATCCGCGCCGGCCCTGTTCGACGACCGCCCCCGCAGCGCCGCCGAACACCGCGCGGCCGCCGGGGCACACGCCGCCCGGAGCCACTGGAACCAGGCCGTCCAGGAACGCATGCGGGCCATCGTGCGCGCCCTGGAGGAGCGCGCCCTGCTCGACATCCGCCCCGGCCGCACCGCCGACGAGGCCGCCGCCGAAGCCGGCCGTGCCCTGCCCGCCCACACCGGCGGGCTGCGCACCGCCGCCCGCGCCTTCGACGACGTGACATACGGCGGCAGGGCAGCCACGGAGGCGTCGTACCGGCAGATCGCCGAACTCGACCGCGACCTGGAACGCGCCAAGCCGCAGCTCGCGAGCAGCGGCGGCAGCCGGGGCGCGGACACCGACACCCGCCGGGGAGCCGCCGGATGACGACCGAGGTCACGCTCCCGTCCACCTCGGCCTCGCCCACCGCCCGCCAGGTATGGACCCGCACGCGAGGCATCACCCTCGCCCTGGTGCTGCTCCTCGCGGCGGCCGTCGCGATCGCCGTGGTCCGCTCCGACGCCCGCCACGGCGAACTCGACCCACGCTCCGCCGACCCGTACGGCAGCCGCGCCGTCGCCGCACTGCTGGCCGACCGCGGCGTGGACACCCGGGTGGTCACCACCCTCGACGAGGCATCGACCGCGACCGGCCCCGACACCACCCTCCTGGTGGCCGTCCCCGACCTGCTGACCCCCGGTCAGCAGGCCAGGCTGCACTCCGCCTTCGCCCGGTCCGGCGGCCGCACCGTCCTGGTCTCCGCCGGCAGCGCCTCCGTGGAACGCCTCGCCCCCGGCGTCACCGCCGACCCCGCCACCAGCTTCGGCTCCACCCTCTCCCCCGACTGCGAACTGCCCGCCGCCCGCCGCGCGGGCACCGCCGACACGGGCGGCATCCGCTACATCACCACCCGCCTCACCGCCGACGAGTGCTACCCCAGCGAGCGCCTGTCCACCCTGCTGCGCCTCCCCGCCCCCTCCGGTGAAGGCGACACCGTCGTACTCGGCGCCCCCGACATCCTCCTCAACGACCGCCTGGACGAGCACGGCAACGCCTCACTCGCCCTGCAACTCCTCGGTTCCCGCCCGCATCTGGTCTGGTACCTGCCCTCGCTCGCCGACGCCTCCGCCGCCCCCGAGGAGGGCGAGCGCAGCTTCTTCGACCTGCTCCCCTCCGGCTGGCTCTGGGGCACCCTGCAGCTCTTCATCGCGGCCGGCCTGGCCGCCCTGTGGCGGGCACGCCGGCTCGGCCCCCTGGTCCCCGAGAAACTCCCCGTCGCGATCCGCGCCTCCGAAACCGCCGAAGGACGCGCCCGCCTCTACCGCAAGGCGAACGCCCGCGACCGCGCGGCCACCGCTCTCCGCACCACCACACGCACCCGCCTCGCCCCCCTCGTAGGCGTCCCCGCCCCCCAGGCACACGCGCCCGAGGCCCTGCTCCCCGCACTGTCCGCTCACCTCCAGGGCGACGGACAGTCCCTGCACACCCTCCTCTTCGGCCCGCCCCCCGGCGACGACACAGCGCTCATCCGGCTCGCCGACCAACTCGACGCCCTCGAAAGAGAGGTACGCCGTCCATGATGGACCCGACCACTGACAACGCCGCGCACACCGGGGACCCGGCCACCGCCCGGGCCTCCCTGGAGGCCCTGCGTGCCGAGATCGCCAAGGCCGTGGTCGGCCAGGACCCCGCGGTGACCGGCCTCGTCGTCGCTCTGCTCTGCCGCGGCCACGTCCTCCTCGAGGGTGTACCCGGCGTCGCCAAGACCCTCCTCGTCCGCGCTCTCGCCGCCGCCCTGGAGCTCGACACCAAACGCGTCCAGTTCACCCCCGACCTGATGCCGAGCGACATCACCGGCTCCCTGGTCTACGACGCCCGCACCGCCGAGTTCTCCTTCCAGCCCGGCCCGGTCTTCACCAACCTCCTCCTCGCGGACGAGATCAACCGCACGCCCCCGAAGACCCAGTCCTCCCTGCTGGAGGCCATGGAGGAACGCCAGGTCACCGTCGACGGCACCCCCCGTCCCCTCCCGGACCCGTTCCTGGTCGCCGCGACCCAGAACCCCGTCGAGTACGAGGGCACCTACCCGCTCCCCGAGGCCCAGCTCGACCGCTTCCTCCTCAAGCTCACCATCCCCCTGCCCTCCCGCCAGGACGAGATCGACGTCCTCACCCGCCACGCCGGGGGATTCAACCCGCGCGACCTGCGCGCCGCCGGCGTGCGCCCCGTCGCGAACGCCGCCGATCTGGAAGCCGCCCGCCGCGCGGTCGCGGCGACGACGGTCTCCCCGGAGATCACCGCCTACGTCGTCGACCTCTGCCGCGCCACCCGCGAATCGCCGTCCCTCACCCTCGGCGTCTCCCCCCGGGGCGCCACGGCGCTGCTCGCCACCGCCCGCGCCTGGGCCTGGCTGACCGGCCGCGACTACGTCACCCCCGACGACGTGAAGGCCCTCGCCCTGCCCACGCTCCGCCACCGGGTGCAGCTCCGCCCGGAGGCCGAGATGGAGGGCGTCACGACCGACTCGGTCATCAACGCGATCCTCGCCCACGTTCCCGTCCCCCGCTGATGGCCCCCACCGGACGCGCCGCCCTGCTCGCGGCACTCGGCTCCCTCCCCGTCGGCATCTGGGAACCCGGCTGGACCGGCATCCTCGCCGTGAACGCCCCCCTGGCGGTCGCCTGCGCCTGCGACTTCGCCCTGGCCGCCCCGGTACGCCGGCTCGGCCTGACCCGCTCCGGCGACACCGCCGTACGCCTCGGCGACACCGCGGACCTCACGCTCACGATCACCAACCCGTCCCGCCGCCCGCTCCGCGCCCGCATCCGCGACGCCTGGCCCCCGAGCAGCTGGCAGCCCGGTACGGAGACGGCCGCCTCACGCCACCGTCTGGTGATCCCCCCGGGCGAACGCCGACGCGTCATCACCCGCCTGCGCCCCACCCGCCGCGGCGACCGCCGGGCGGACCGGGTCACCGTGCGCTCCTACGGCCCCCTCGGCCTCTTCGCCCGCCAGGGCACCCACACGGTCCCGTGGACGGTGCGCGTCCTGCCGCCGTTCACCAGCCGCAAGCATCTGCCGTCCAAACTGGCGCGCCTGCGCGAACTGGACGGCCGCACCAGCGTGCTGACCCGGGGCGAGGGCACCGAGTTCGACAGCCTGCGCGACTACGTCCCCGGGGACGACACCCGGTCCATCGACTGGCGCGCCACCGCCCGCCAGTCCGCGGTCGCCGTACGCACCTGGCGTCCCGAACGCGACCGCCACATCCTGCTGGTCCTCGACACCGGCCGCACCTCCGCCGGCCGCGTCGGGGACGCCCCGCGCCTGGACGCCTCCATGGACGCGGCCCTGCTCCTCGCGGCCCTGGCCTCCCGCGCCGGCGACCGCGTCGACCTCCTCGCCTACGACCGTCGCCTGCGTGCCCTCGTCCAGGGCCGCACCGCGGGCGATGTCCTCCCGTCCCTCGTCGGCGCCATGGCCACGCTCGAACCCGAGCTCGTCGAGACCGACGCCCGGGGACTGGCGGCTATGGCCCTCCGCACCTCCCCCCGGCGCTCCCTGATCGTGCTGCTCACGACGCTCGACGCGGCCCCGATCGAGGAGGGCCTGCTGCCGGTGCTCGGCCGGCTCACCCAACGCCACACGGTGCTCCTGGCCTCGGTGGCGGATCCGCACATCGCCGGAATGGCCACGGCACGCGGAAACGCCGACGCCGTCTACGAGGCGGCGGCAGCGGCCCAGGCCCAAGCGGAGCGCGACCGCACCGCGGAACAACTCCGCCGGCGCGGTGTCACCGTCGTGGACGCGACCCCGGAGGAACTGGCACCGGCCCTCGCGGACGCCTACCTGGCCCTGAAGTCGGCGGGCCGCCTGTGATGTACGGAGACGGTGGGGAATGAAACGCAGAAAACCCCGCACCGATAGGTGCGGGGTTCTCCTCAATATTTGTTCGGCGGCGTCCTACTCTCCCACAGGGTCCCCCCTGCAGTACCATCGGCGCTGTAAGGCTTAGCTTCCGGGTTCGGAATGTAACCGGGCGTTTCCCCTACGCTATGACCACCGAAACACTATGAAACCGTTCAACCGCACCACACCGTGACCGGGCATGGGGTTGTTCGTGGTTTCAGAACCAACACAGTGGACGCGAGCAACTGAGGACAAGCCCTCGGCCTATTAGTACCGGTCAACTCCACACCTTACGGTGCTTCCATATCCGGCCTATCAACCCAGTCGTCTACTGGGAGCCTTACCCTCTCTAGGAGGTGGGAGTCCTCATCTCGAAGCAGGCTTCCCGCTTAGATGCTTTCAGCGGTTATCCCTCCCGAACGTAGCCAACCAGCCATGCCCTTGGCAGGACAACTGGCACACCAGAGGTTCGTCCGTCCCGGTCCTCTCGTACTAGGGACAGCCCTTCTCAAGACTCCTACGCGCACAGCGGATAGGGACCGAACTGTCTCACGACGTTCTAAACCCAGCTCGCGTACCGCTTTAATGGGCGAACAGCCCAACCCTTGGGACCGACTCCAGCCCCAGGATGCGACGAGCCGACATCGAGGTGCCAAACCATCCCGTCGATATGGACTCTTGGGGAAGATCAGCCTGTTATCCCCGGGGTACCTTTTATCCGTTGAGCGACGGCGCTTCCACAAGCCACCGCCGGATCACTAGTCCCGACTTTCGTCCCTGCTCGACCCGTCGGTCTCACAGTCAAGCTCCCTTGTGCACTTACACTCAACACCTGATTACCAACCAGGCTGAGGGAACCTTTGGGCGCCTCCGTTACTCTTTAGGAGGCAACCGCCCCAGTTAAACTACCCATCAGACACTGTCCCTGATCCGGATCACGGACCCAGGTTAGACATCCAGCACGACCAGACTGGTATTTCAACGACGACTCCCCCTGAACTGGCGTCCAGAGTTCACAGTCTCCCAGCTATCCTACACAAGCCGAACCGAACACCAATATCAAACTGTAGTAAAGGTCCCGGGGTCTTTCCGTCCTGCTGCGCGAAACGAGCATCTTTACTCGTAGTGCAATTTCACCGGGCCTATGGTTGAGACAGTCGAGAAGTCGTTACGCCATTCGTGCAGGTCGGAACTTACCCGACAAGGAATTTCGCTACCTTAGGATGGTTATAGTTACCACCGCCGTTTACTGGCGCTTAAGTTCTCAGCTTCGCCACCCCGAAGAGTGACTAACCGGTCCCCTTAACGTTCCAGCACCGGGCAGGCGTCAGTCCGTATACATCGCCTTACGGCTTCGCACGGACCTGTGTTTTTAGTAAACAGTCGCTTCTCGCTGGTCTCTGCGGCCACCCCCAGCTCGAGGAGCAAGTCCTCTCACCAGTGATGGCCCCCCTTCTCCCGAAGTTACGGGGGCATTTTGCCGAGTTCCTTAACCATAGTTCACCCGAACGCCTCGGTATTCTCTACCTGACCACCTGAGTCGGTTTAGGGTACGGGCCGCCATAAAACTCGCTAGAGGCTTTTCTCGACAGCATAGGATCATCCACTTCACCACAATCGGCTCGGCATCAGGTCTCAGCCTTAATGAACGGCGGATTTACCTACCGTCCGGCCTACACCCTTACCCCGGGACAACCACCGCCCGGGATGGACTACCTTCCTGCGTCACCCCATCACTCACCTACTACCAGCTCGGGTCACCGGCTCCACCACTCCGACCTCGTCCGAAGACTCAGCCGGCGGCTTCACGGGCTTAGCATCACTGGATTCGATGTTTGACGCTTCACAGCGGGTACCGGAATATCAACCGGTTATCCATCGACTACGCCTGTCGGCCTCGCCTTAGGTCCCGACTTACCCTGGGCAGATCAGCTTGACCCAGGAACCCTTAGTCAATCGGCGCAAACGTTTCTCACGTTTGTATCGCTACTCATGCCTGCATTCTCACTCGTGAACCGTCCACAACTCGCTTCCGCGGCTGCTTCACCCGGCACACGACGCTCCCCTACCCATCACAGCCGGCGTTGGCCGTATATGCTGCAATGACACGACTTCGGCGGTACGCTTGAGCCCCGCTACATTGTCGGCGCGGAATCACTAGACCAGTGAGCTATTACGCACTCTTTCAAGGGTGGCTGCTTCTAAGCCAACCTCCTGGTTGTCTGTGCGACTCCACATCCTTTCCCACTTAGCGTACGCTTAGGGGCCTTAGTCGATGCTCTGGGCTGTTTCCCTCTCGACCATGGAGCTTATCCCCCACAGTCTCACTGCCGCGCTCTCACTTACCGGCATTCGGAGTTTGGCTAAGGTCAGTAACCCGGTAGGGCCCATCGCCTATCCAGTGCTCTACCTCCGGCAAGAAACACACGACGCTGCACCTAAATGCATTTCGGGGAGAACCAGCTATCACGGAGTTTGATTGGCCTTTCACCCCTAACCACAGGTCATCCCCCAGGTTTTCAACCCTGGTGGGTTCGGTCCTCCACGAAGTCTTACCTCCGCTTCAACCTGCCCATGGCTAGATCACTCCGCTTCGGGTCTTGAGCGTGCTACTGAAACGCCCTATTAGGACTCGCTTTCGCTACGGCTTCCCCACTCGGGTTAACCTCGCAACACACCGCAAACTCGCAGGCTCATTCTTCAAAAGGCACGCAGTCACGACGTTGAGTGCAAGCACTCAACGCGACGCTCCCACGGCTTGTAGGCACACGGTTTCAGGTACTATTTCACTCCGCTCCCGCGGTACTTTTCACCATTCCCTCACGGTACTATCCGCTATCGGTCACCAGGGAATATTTAGGCTTAGCGGGTGGTCCCGCCAGATTCACACGGGATTTCTCGGGCCCCGTGCTACTTGGGTGTCTCTCAAACGAGCCGCTGATGTTTCGACTACGGGGGTCTTACCCTCTACGCCGGACCTTTCGCATGTCCTTCGCCTACATCAACGGTTTCTGACTCGTCGACCAGCCGGCAGACTGGTCAAGAGAGATCCCACAACCCCGTATGCGCAACCCCTGCCGGGTCTCACACGCATACGGTTTGGCCTCATCCGGTTTCGCTCGCCACTACTCCCGGAATCACGGTTGTTTTCTCTTCCTGCGGGTACTGAGATGTTTCACTTCCCCGCGTTCCCTCCACTTGCCCTATGTGTTCAGGCAAGGGTGACAGCCCATGACGACTGCCGGGTTTCCCCATTCGGAAACCCCCGGATCAAAGCCTGGTTGACGGCTCCCCGGGGACTATCGTGGCCTCCCACGTCCTTCATCGGTTCCTGGTGCCAAGGCATCCACCGTGCGCCCTTAAAAACTTGGCCACAGATGCTCGCGTCCACTGTGCAGTTCTCAAACAACGACCAACCACCCATCACCCTGCCCTCACAGGCAAGTTCACTGGGGCCGGCGACTGAAGACAGACCTTGCGGCCGTACCTTCAGACACCCAACAGCGTGCCCGGCCCCGCCCCGTCCGGTGATCGTGCGTTCCACGCTCCGAAGAGCAGTACTTGCAGCCACCGGCCCGAGAAACAGGACCGAATAGTCAACGTTCCACCCATGAGCAACCAGCACCGGACGTTCGCCGATGAACTGGCCCCTGGACTGCCGAAGCAGCCTAGAAGTGCTCCTTAGAAAGGAGGTGATCCAGCCGCACCTTCCGGTACGGCTACCTTGTTACGACTTCGTCCCAATCGCCAGTCCCACCTTCGACAGCTCCCTCCCACAAGGGGTTGGGCCACCGGCTTCGGGTGTTACCGACTTTCGTGACGTGACGGGCGG
Source organism: Streptomyces sp. SM1 (assembly GCF_002910825.1). GTDB lineage: Bacteria > Actinomycetota > Actinomycetes > Streptomycetales > Streptomycetaceae > Streptomyces > Streptomyces okerensis. Next base: position 9,128 of record NZ_NEUB01000819.1, read on the forward strand.
TGTGTACAAGGCCCGGGAACGTATTCACCGCAGCAATGCTGATCTGCGATTACTAGCGACTCCGACTTCATGGGGTCGAGTTGCAGACCCCAATCCGAACTGAGACCGGCTTTTTGAGATTCGCTCCACCTCGCGGTATCGCAGCTCATTGTACCGGCCATTGTAGCACGTGTGCAGCCCAAGACATAAGGGGCATGATGACTTGACGTCGTCCCCACCTTCCTCCGAGTTGACCCCGGCGGTCTCCCGTGAGTCCCCAACACCCCGAAGGGCTTGCTGGCAACACGGGACAAGGGTTGCGCTCGTTGCGGGACTTAACCCAACATCTCACGACACGAGCTGACGACAGCCATGCACCACCTGTACACCGACCACAAGGGGGGCACTATCTCTAATGCTTTCCGGTGTATGTCAAGCCTTGGTAAGGTTCTTCGCGTTGCGTCGAATTAAGCCACATGCTCCGCCGCT
>NZ_NEUB01000820.1 GCF_002910825.1 Streptomyces sp. SM1
CCGGACCACCCCTCCACCCCGCACCCCCGCACCCGGGTCCGCACCGACCCACCGGCCGCCTCCCCGTGGCCCGCCTTCCAGCCCACCGAGTCGGGTGGTGGGCGGGCGCAGGCCGGGGTCCAGGGGGCGGGAGCCCCCTGGCGGGGGACCGGGGGCGGAGCCCCCGCAATGCCCCCGCGTCCCCGATGGCGCAGCACGGCGGGCGTGTGCCACAGGGCGCTCCTAGTGTGGCGACAAGTCACCTTCCACCCGCTTTCTCCCCCTGCATGGAGGTATCGCCATGACCCCGCGCCCCGCCCAGAGCCGCCCCCTCACCCGCCGCCTGCCCATAGCTCTCGCCGCGGGAGCCCTGGCGGTCGCGACCGCCGTCACCCCCGCGTTCGCCGCCGACGACCCGAACCAGGGCGGCGACCAGGGAAACTGGAGCCAGCAGAGCGGCGGCAACGGCAACGGCGACACCGGCGGCAACGGCAACGGCAACGGCGACACCGGCCACGGCGACCAGCAGAGCGGCGGCAACGGCAACGGCGGCCACGACACCGGCCCGAACCAGCAGAACGCCGCCGGCGGCAATCACGGCGACCAGGGCCGGTACAAGGGCCGCGTCACCGCGAGGAAGCTCGCCCTGCGCACCGCCCCGAACCGTGGCGCGCACATCATCCGGTACGCCCACCAGGGCGAGGTCGTCTCCATCTTCTGCAAGGTCCCCGGCGACAAGGTGAACGGCAACCCCCTCTGGTACCTCCTCACAAACGGCACCTGGGCCTGGGGGCCGGCCGGCCACATCGACAACATCGGCCCCGCGCCACGCTGGTGCTGATGAGCAAAACGCACAAGATGCCCCATGTGGGTAAGTTCCGGACATGAGCAAGGCCGGTATCACCCTGGCGACGACGGATCCGCCCACACCCACCGTCCCCCTCCCCGGGCGCCGTGGCGTCGAACTCGCCCTGATCGTCCTGGCCGTACTGCTGTCGGTGTACGGATACTGCGCCGTCGGCCTCGCCAGGAACGGCACCGTCCCGCCCGGCGCCGCCGGTTACGGCGCCGGGCTCGGCGTGCTCGCCCTGGTCGCGCATCTGGCGGTGCGCCGGCGCGCCCCGCACGCCGACCCGCTGCCGCTGCCCATCGGCGTGCTGCTCAACGGCCTCGGCCTGGTGCTGATCTACCGGCTCGACCTGGAGGCGCCGGGCGCGCCGGCCGCCCCGACCCAGCTCGTCTGGTCGGCGCTCGGGATGACGCTGTTCACCGCGGTCGTCCTGGTACTGCGCGACCACCGGGTGCTCCAGCGCTACACCTATCTCTGTGTCACCACCGCGCTGGTCCTGCTGACGGTCCCGATCCTCTTCCCGGCGGTGAACGGGGCCCGCATCTGGATCCGGGTCGCCGGATTCTCCATCCAGCCGGGTGAGTTCGCGAAGGTACTGCTGGCGGTCTTCTTCGCCGCGTATCTCGCCGCGAACCGGAGCGCCCTCACCTACGCCGGCCGCCGTGTCTGGGGGCTGCAGCTGCCCACCGGCCGGGTGCTCGGCCCCATCGTCGCCGTCTGGCTGGTCAGTGTGGGCGTCCTGGTCCTGGAGCGGGACCTCGGTACGTCGCTGCTGTTCTTCGGACTGTTCGTGGTGCTGCTGTACGTCGCCACCGGCCGCACCGGCTGGATCGCGGTGGGGCTGCTGCTGGCCTCGCTGGGCGCGGTGGCCGTGGGCCGGCTGGAGCCGCATGTGCACCACCGGATCGAGACCTGGCTGCACCCGTTCGCGTCCATCGAGGCGGGCGAGGGCCCGAACCAGCTCGCCCAGTCCCTGTTCGCCTTCGCGGAGGGCGGGATCCTCGGCACCGGGCTGGGGCTCGGGCACTCCGTGCTCATCGGCTTCGCGGTCAAGTCAGACTTCATCCTGGCGACGGCCGGTGAGGAGCTGGGGCTGGCCGGGCTGTCCGCGATCTTCCTGCTGTACGGGCTGCTGGTGGAGCGCGGCTACCGGGCCGGCCTCGCCCTGCGCGACCCCTTCGGCCGGCTGCTCGCCGTGGGCCTCGCCTCCCTCATGGCGCTCCAGGTGTTCGTGATCGCGGGCGGAGTGACCGGGCTGATCCCGCTGACCGGGATGGCGATGCCGTTCCTGGCGCAGGGCGGCTCGTCGGTGGTGACCAACTGGACGATCGTGGCGCTGCTGGTCCGGCTGAGCGACTGCGCGCGCCGGCAGGGCGACGGGGGTGACGGCCGGTGACCCGTCACATCCGTCACGCCGCGCTGTTCTGCGCCCTGCTGCTGGTCGCGCTGCTGGTCAACGCGTCCCGTGTGCAGGTCCTGCACGCCGGGGACTACGAGGTCAACCCGGCCAACCGCCGCGACACCATCTCCCGTTACCAGCAGCCGCGCGGGAACATCCTGGTCGCCGGCCGGCCGGTCACCGGGTCACGGGACACCGGGGAGCATCTGCGCTATGAACGCACCTACACCGACGGTCCGTTGTACGCGCCGGTGACCGGCTTCGCCTCGCAGGAGTACGGCACGACGCTGCTGGAGCACGCCGAGGACGGGCTGCTGTCCGGCGCGGCCCCGCTGCTCGCCCCGCTCCCTCGCTGGAACGAGTTCACCCGCTCCCGCAACGCCGGCGGAAACGTGGTGACCACGATCGATCCGGCGGCGCAGCGGGCGGCGTACGAGGGGCTGGGCTCGCGGAAGGGTGCGGTGGCGGCGATCGAGCCGTCGACGGGCCGGATCCTGGCGCTGGTGTCGGCGCCGTCCTACGATCCCGCGCTGCTGTCCGGGAACGGGACGGTGGCGCGGAGCGCCTGGGCGCGGCTGAACGCCGATCCGGACCGGCCGATGCTGAACCGGGCGGTGCAGCGGACGTATCCGCCGGGATCGACGTTCAAGGTGGTCACCGCGGCGGCGGCACTGGACGCGGGCGTGGTGAAGAACCTGGACCGGCGGACCGACTCCCCCGACCCTTACACCCTGCCGGGCACGACGACCCGGCTGACCAACGGGTCCGAGGGCTGTGAGAACGCCACGGTGCGGGAGGCGTTCGTGTGGTCGTGCAACACGGTGTTCGCCAAGCTGGGGGTGGACACGGGGGTGGCGAGGATGAAGGAGATGGCGCAGAGCTTCGGCTTCAACGACGCCGGCCTGCGGATTCCCTTCCCGGTGGCACGCAGCACCTTCGACACCACGGTGGACCGGGCGCAGTTGGCGCTGTCGTCGATCGGGCAGTACAACACGCGGGCCACGCCGCTGCAGATGGCGGCGGTCGCGGCGGCCGTGGCGGGCGGCGGGCAGGTGCGGGAGCCGTATCTGGTGGAGCGGACCACGCGGGCGGGCGGCGGCACGGTGTCGACGGCGGGGTCGCGTCCGGCGCGGCGGGCCATGCATCCGACGACGGCGACGCGGATGCGGGAACTGATGCGGGGCGTGGTGGAGGACGGCACCGGCAGGAAGGCCGCGATCCCCGGCGCCCTGGTCGGCGGCAAGACCGGCACCGCGCAGCATGGCCTGGGCAACTCCGGTACTCCGTATGCCTGGTTCATCTCGTGGGCGCAGCGCGAGGAGGACATGGAGGCGAGGGTGGCGGTGGCGGTGGTGGTCGAGGACGCGGCGGCCGACCGGGGGGAGATCAGCGGCGGCGGGACGGCGGCACCGATCGCGCGGGCGGTGATGGAGGCGGTGCTGAAGCCGTAGGGGGCCGCCCACTTGATGAGACGGGACTGCCGGAGCACCGCGTTCCCGGCCCAACGTCCGGTCCATGACCGAGACCGCGTACGAACTCGCCCAGGTGAACATCGCCCGGCTCAGGGCCCCGCTGGACTCACCGCGGCTGAAGGACTTCGTCGACAGCCTGGAACCGGTGAACGCGGACGCCGACCACGCCGACGGCTTCGTCTGGCGGCTCCAGGGCGAGGAGGGCGACGACGCCACGGACGTCGCGGTCTTCGGTGACTCCTGGCTGATCATCAACATGTCGGTGTGGCGGGACACCGACGCCCTCACGGCCTACATGTACCAGGGCCGCCACCGGGAGATGCTGGCGCGCCGCAGGGTGGGGGTCCCCCCACGCCTTTGAGGCAGTGGGGGAGGTTCGAGCGTGCCGAGGAGGCGATGGGGGGCCTGTGGTGGGTCCCGTCCGGTCACCGTCCGACGGTCGCGGAGGCCGAGTCCCGGCTCCTCCATCTGCGCGCCAACGGCCCGGCACCGTACGCCTTCACCCTGCGCACGTCGTTCCCGCCGGGGGCTGCGGAGCCCGTCCCGGGGGACGTTCCGGAAGGGCTGGGCTGCTCGGCCTAACGGCGACGGTTGACCGACGTGAGGTCGATGTCGATGGCAAACGGCACGGTGAGCTTGAGCCGGTTGTGGAAAATGCCCATGGGTACGTAAGACTTGGTCATCGGGTCGAGTTCGTAGACGTAGACCACCGGGAGCCCGTCATTCTGCTCGACACGCCAGTAGTGCGGAATGCTTACCGTCGCGTACTTCCGCGGCTTCAGTTCACGGTCCCGCTCTTCCGAGTCCTTGGAAACCACTTCAACGGCGATCAGGACATCCTCCGGCCGGTACCAGGTTTGGCCGGGGCCGATATCGGCGTCCGCCTTGGACACCATGACGTCGGGCTCCGGACGGTTACGCCTGTCGAGCTTGATGGTCATATCGCGCTGGACGTCGAACTCGTCCGGTGCTTGAGCCAGCAGGGCGTTGTCCAGAAGACGGATGACGCGTGAGTGGAAGTTGGTCTGCGGACTCACGAGAACAAGGTTCCCGTCGATCAGCTCCGTGTGCGGAGGCAGGTTGGGGAGCTTGTCCAGGTCATCCGCCGTCCAGCCACCTGCGGGCGGACGCGGCCACTCGTAGTCGTCGTCCAGCCCGTAGTCGTGTGCGGCGCTCATGATCGCTCCCATGTGCTGCAGTCCGACCGGCAGTGCCAGCCTACCCAGAGCGAACAGCGGGACGGCACTCCATGAGGCGAACGGAAAGGCGTGCCGTTGACGGTGCCGCCGGGCGGACCGCCCGTCGACAACTCCCGCCCGAGGGATTGACGCCGTTGCTGACAGGCAGTCTCATACAGGGGTGACCCGCCGGTAACACGAGACGCCCACGAGGTGGAACCGCCATGACGACCCTGACGGATGCGGACGCGGTCGACGGTCTGCGCGATGCCCTCGGGCTGCTCAAGGACCGCGAGCAGGTGGCCCAGCGGCTGCTCGAGTCGTCCGCCAAGCACTCCTTCGACCCGGACAAGGAGCTGGACTGGGAGGCGCCCTTCGAGGAGGGCAAGTGGTTCTGGCCCCCGGAGCTGGTGTCGCTGTACGGCACCCCGATGTGGCGGCGGATGAGCGAGGAGCAGCGCATCCGGCTCTCCCGGCACGAGGCCGCCGCGCTCGCCTCGCTCGGCATCTGGTTCGAGCTGATCCTGATGCAGCTGCTGGTGCGGCACATCTACGACAAGGCGGCCACGAGCGCGCACGTGCGCTACGCGCTCACCGAGATCGAGGACGAGTGCCGGCACTCGAAGATGTTCGCCCGTCTGATCACCCGCGGGGACACGCCCTGGTACCCGGTGAGCCGGGCGCACCAGAACCTGGGCCGGCTGTTCAAGACGATCTCCACCACACCCGGCTCCTTCACGGCGACCCTGCTCGGCGAGGAGGTCCTGGACTGGATGCAGCGGCTGACCTTCCCGGACGAGCGGGTCCAGCCGCTGATCCGGGGCGTCACGCGCATCCACGTCGTCGAGGAGGCCCGGCACGTGCGCTACGCCCGTGAGGAGCTGCGGCGGCAGATGGTGACCGCGCCGAGGTGGTCGCAGGAGTTCACCCGGATCACCTCCGGGGAGTTCGCCCGGGTGTTCTCCGTGGCGTTCGTGAACCCCGAGGTGTACACGAGCGTCGGCCTCGACCGGCGCGAGGCGGTCGCCCGGGTCAAGGCGAGCGGACACCGGCGGGACGTGATGCAGCAGGGCTCGAAGCGGCTCACGGACTTCCTGGACGACATCGGCGTACTGCGCGGGGCCGGGCGGCGGCTGTGGAAGTCGTCCGGGCTGCTGGCCTAGGCCGGCCGGGCGCCCGGCGGGCGCCGTGGGCGGACGGTTACGCTGCGGGTATGACCTCGCAGGCGTCCACCCCCGCCTACCGGCGGCTCAGTGTCGAGGAGCGCCGCGGCCAGTTGCTCGAGGCCGCGCTGTCCCTCTTCGCCCACCGCGTCCCGGAGGGCGTGTCCCTGGACGACGTGGCGGAGGCGGCGGGGGTGTCGCGGCCCCTGGTCTACCGGTACTTCCCCGGCGGCAAGCAGCAGCTGTACGAGGCGGCCCTGACCTCCGCCGCCGACGAACTGCGGGACTGCTTCGACGAACCGCACGAGGGTCCCCTGCTCCCCCGGCTGTCCCGGGCCGTCGACCGCTACCTCACCTTCGTCGACCAGCACGACGCCGGCTTCAGCGCACTGCTCCAGGGCGGGAGCGTCGTGGAGACCTCCCGTACGACCGCGATCGTGGACGGAGTGCGCCGGGCGGCCGCCGAGCACATCCTCAGCCATCTCGACGTCACCGGGCCCGGGCCCCGGCTGCGGATGACCATCCGGATGTGGATCACCGCGGTGGAGGCGGCCTCGCTGATCTGGCTCGACGAGGACAAGCAGCCGCCGCTGGAGGAACTGCGGGACTGGCTCGTGGAGCAGTTCGTGGCGGTGCTGGAGGTCACCGCGCGGCGCGACACGCAGACCGACGCGCTGGTGCGGAGGCTGGCGACGGACCTCTGACGGGCCGGCCGGGAACGCCCCCTCGCCGCCCGGGAGCGAGCCCCCGGCCACCCGGTACCGGAGCCACGTGACCGACCGGCCGGGCCCTCCCCCACCGAACGGCCGGTCACCGGGGGCCGCCGCGGACGGTCGCGTGCGCCATGGCCGAAACTGGTGAGGTGAAGAGCCAAGACACCCCCTTCGAGGGCGGGCCCATGGACGGGCGGGTGCTGCCCGTGCTGCTGGGCATCACCGGGCACCCGCCCAAGACGTACCGCATCCCCGTCCCCGCCCCGGACGGCGGTCCGCCCACCGTGCTGGTCTACCGGCGGGTGCCCCGCGGGCAGAGCTCACGGACCGGGCTGACCCGGGGGTGGAAGTATCTCCACGACCCGACGGGACAGGCCGGCGGCCGGCTGAGGTGGCCGTGGTCGAAGCCCGCGCCCGCTCCGGACGCCACGCCGAAGGGCAAACCGGACGACGCGGACGGGTGACCCCGTTCCGCCGAACCGCGCACACTCGGCGAGCGGGTTCCGGCGGCCCGCCTGATGCTCGCGGTGCGGAGCGGACGAGCGAGCCCCCGCGTCGGAGGTGATGGCGTGTCAGGAGTGCTTCCGCGTCTGGTGTGTACGGCGGCGCTGGCGGCCGGGACGGTACTCGCGCCCGTGTCCGCGGTGGCCGTCCCGGAACCGGGCGGCGGCTCGGGCGGACCCGGCGGGCGTTCCGTGGCCGGGCTGCTGACGGAGCTTCAGACGCTGTACCGGGAGGCCGAGAAGGCCACCGAGACGCACAACGCCACCGAGGAGCGGCTGAAGAAGCAGCGCGCCGAGACCGAACGGCTGGAGCGCGCCCTCACCCGTACCCGGGCCTCCCTGCACGACAGCCGGGGCGCGGCCGGGCGGCTGGCCCGGCAGCAGTACCAGGGTGTCAGCGGTCTCTCCCCGTACATCCGGCTGCTGCTGGCGCGCGATCCGCAGCGGGCGATCGACCAGGGCCATGTGATCGGGCAGTTGGCGCGGGAGCGGGCGGAGACGGTGGGCCGGCTCACCGGCGAGGAGCGGACGGCCGGCGCCATGGCCCGCCGGGCGCGCAAGGCCCTCGACGACCGGCGGGTCCTCACCGAGCGGAGCGAGAGGCAACGGGAGGAGGTACGGTCCCGGCTCCACGACGTCGAGGAACTGCTGGCCTCGCTCACCGCCGAACAGCTCACCGCGCTGGCCGAACTCGAACGCGGCAGGATCGCCGGGGCGCAGCAGGAACTGGTCGCCTCGGGCTCGCTGGGCAGCGGCGGCACGCATCCCACGGCGGCGGGCGAACGGGCCGTGCGGTACGCCGTGGAGCAGCTCGGGAAGCCGTACGAGTGGGGGGCGGAGGGGCCTGCCGCGTACGACTGTTCGGGGCTGACCTCCGAGGCGTGGGGCGCCGCCGGGACGCCGGTCCCCCGGACCAGCCAGGAGCAGTGGGCCCGGCTGGAGCGGATCGAGCTGGCGGAGCTGCGGCCGGGAGACCTCGTCGTGTACTTCCCGGAGGCCACGCATGTCGCCCTGTACCTGGGCGACGGCATGGTGGTGCAGGCGCCCCGCCCGGGCGCGCGGATCAAGGTCTCCCCCATCGCGGCCAACCCGGTGCTCGGCGCCGTACGCCCCGACCCGGGCGGGGAGCCCCTGGCAGGGTATGTGCCGCCGGAGCTCCCCGAGGGGGCGACGGACGGGTCCGACACCGGGTACGCGGCCGGTTACGCGCCCGAGAGCTCCGCCAGGTAGGCGCCGGTCTTCTCGGGGTCGTAGAAGAAGTTCTCGAAGTCGGCGGGGTTGTCGAAGCCGTTGGCGAAGCGGTCGGCGGCCGGCTGGAGCTGTCCGGCCGCGCCGATCAGGTTCAGCACGTGCTCCGGCGGCGGGGCGAGCATGGCGTTCGTCCACTTGGTGACGTGGCGGGCCGTCTCCCAGTAGCGGTCGAAGGTCGCCCGCATCCAGGCCTCGTCGAACTCCTTCTCGCCGTGCTCCAGGATCGAGGCGAGGTAGGCGGCCGCGCACTTGGAGGCGGAGTTGGAACCCTGGCCGGTGATCGGGTCGTTGGCGACGACCACGTCGGCGACACCGAGGACGAGACCGCCGGAGGGCAGCCGGCCGACGGGGTTCCGGACGGTGGGGGCGTAGCGTCCGGCGAGGGTGCCGCCGGCGTCGGTCAGTTCGGCCCTGGTGGCCCGCGCGTACTCCCACGGGAGGAACCTCTTCATCAGTTCCAGGGTCAGGGAGAGGTGCTCGGCGGGGTCCTTGACGTCCCTGAACGCGTCCAGCGGGCCGCCGGGTACGCCCTCCCAGAACAGGATGTCGGCGCGGCCCGAGGTGGTGAGCGTCGGCATGACGAACATCTCGCCGACACCGGGGACCAGGTTGCAGCGGACCGCCTCGGTCTCCGGGTGCTCCGGACGCGGGCCGAGGCCGTGCACGTAGGCCACCGCGAGGGCGCGCTGCGGCTCGCTGTACGGGGAGCGCTCCGCGTCCCGGCCGAACATCTGCACGAGTTCGCCCTTGCCCGCCGAGACGAGCACGAGGTCGTACGCGCGGGAGAAGTAGTCGAGGTCGCCGACGGCCGCGCCGTGGATGACCAGCCGGCCGCCGCGCTGGGCGAAGGTCTCCATCCAGCCCGCCATCTTCACCCGCTGGTCGACCGACTGCGCGAAGCCGTCGAGCCTGCCCAGCCAGTCGATCGCGCGCTGGGTCGGACCCGGGTCGTACGAGCCGGGGGCCGCGACCGAGACACCGAGCCCCTGGATCTTCGGGGCCTGGGACTCCCAGAAGTTCAGCTGGAGGTCGCGCTCGTGCTGCAGGGCGGTGTGGAACATGCACTGCGTCGACATGACCCGCCCGGTACGGATCTCCTCGGCGGTCCGGTTGGACATGAGGGTGACCTCGTACCCGTGCGACTGGAGGCCGAGGGCGAGCTGGAGACCGGACTGGCCGGCTCCGACGACGAGTATCTTCCGCATACGGGGGTGTCTCCTACTCCGGGGTTTCGTCGAGCGCGTGGCCCACGAGGGACAAGAGGGTCTCGATGGCCGAGATCCGGCGGCGCGCATCCATGATCATTACAGGTATGCGCGCGGGGATCGTCAACGCGTCCCGTACGTCCTCGGCGTCGAAGTGCTCACTGCCGTCGAAGTGGTTGACCGCGACGACGTACGGCAGTCCGCAGCTCTCGAAGTAGTCCAGCGCCGGCCAGCAGTCCTTCAGACGGCGGGTGTCGGCCATCACGACGGCGCCGATCGCACCGCGCACCAGGTCGTCCCACATGAACCAGAACCGCTGCTGACCGGGGGTGCCGAAGAGGTAGAGCACCAGGTCGTCGTCGAGCGTGATGCGGCCGAAGTCCATGGCCACGGTGGTGGTGGTCTTGCCCGGTGTGGCGGTGAGATCGTCGGTCCCGGCGCTCGCCTCGGTCATCAGCGCCTCGGTCTGCAGGGGCGTGATCTCCGAGACGGCGGTGACGAGCGTGGTCTTGCCCACGCCGAAGCCTCCCGCCACCACTATCTTCGTGGCGATCGGCGCGCGGGTGGGGTCCGTCTGCCAGGGCAGCAGGGGCTCGTCTCCTTCGACGAGCGGGGAGACGCCGTGAGCGGCGTCAGAGACGACGGAGTCCACTCAGCACCCTTTCCAGCAGTACGCGGTCGGGGCGGCCCGTGCCATGGCCGGTTCCCGTTCCGTAGACACGGATCTTTCCCTGGTCGGCGAGGTCGCTCAGCAGCACGCGGACCACCCCGAGCGGCATGCTCAGCAGCGCGGCGATCTCGGCGACCGTGCGCATACGGCGGCACAGTTCGACGATGGCCCGCATCTCCGGCATCACCCGGGAGGTGAGGCCCCCGGCCGTCAGCTCCTTGCGCTGCTCGGCGGCTTCGAGGGCGGCGGTGCCGGCCGTGGCGCCGACGAACGTCTCGACGAGGAGCACGTGGCCGAACCGGGTCCGGCCGCCGGTGAGCGAGTAGGGGCGGACCCGGGCGGGTTTGCGGTCGCCGCCGCGGACCGGGAGTTGTTTCTGTTTCCTGGACCTGGCGCTCATCGGCGGCTCCCGCTGGTCTCGGTCTCCAGATTCTTGCGCAGCTCACTGCGGAGTTCCGGGGTCAGGACGTGGCCGGCCCGGCCGACGAAGAGTGCCATGTGGTACGCCACCACACTCATGTCGCAGTCCGCGGAGCCGTGCACACCGAGCAGCGAACCGTCGCTGATCGACATCACGAAGAGGCTCCCCTCGTCCATGGCGACCATCGTGTGCTTGACCGGACCGAAGTCCATCAGCCTGGAGGCGCCGACGGTGAGGCTGCCGATACCGGAGACGACGGTGGCCAGGTCGGCGGCGGAGCCCCGCGGGCCGGGCCGCTTCCCGCTCCGCCTGCCACGGGCCGCCGGAACGGGGGTGTCCTCCCGCGCCGTCGACCGGGCCTGGTGGAGCGGGTCGTCGGAGGAGAGCAGCAGCAGCCCGTCGGAGGAGACCACCGCGACGGAGAGGATGCCGGGCACCTCCTCGACGAGGTTGGTCAGCAGCCAGTGCAGGTTGCGGGCCTCACTGCTCGGTCCGAAGGTACTGGGCGCGGTCAACTGCTTGCCTCCTCGACGGTGCTCCCCGTGGCTTCTTCGGATGGTGCGGTCGTGCCGGACGGCGCCTGCCGGCGACCGGTGTCGCCGCGCTCGGCGATCTCCGCCTCGACGTCCCGGCGGCCGGCGTCCGCCCCCCGGCGGAAC
>NZ_NEUB01000821.1 GCF_002910825.1 Streptomyces sp. SM1
GCCGAGGGTGTCGCCGGCCTCGCCCAGGGTGGCGGGGCCGACCGTCACGGTCCGGTTCCTGGGGTGCGCGAGCAGGGTGAGGCGCAGGACGGCGGGGTCGGTGCCGTCCGGTGGGCCGGAGGCCTCCCGGCGCACGGGCGCCACGCGGACACGCACCCCATCGGGGGTCTCACCGCCCTCGCTCACCACATGCAGCACCTGTGCCTCGCCCAGCCCGGTACCGGAGTCCCGGCCGTCCTCGAAGGGACGGACCCCGAGGGCCGCACCGGCCGCGCGGAGCTCCGCCTGCTGCCGCTCGCCCTTGAGCAGCGCCCACACGGGTGTGCCGCCGAGCTCCAGGGCTCGGACGAGCAGATCGGCGACGAGCAGGACACGCAGGTTCGTCGGGTCGAGCCCCTGGGTGTGGGCCTCGACACGGGTCAGGCCCCGCCGGGCGGGGGCGGCGTCGACGGGCTGGCCGGTTCGGGCGTCGGTGATGCGCAGCACGAGGCGAGCCTAGGCGCGCGAGGGGGCGTACACAGGTATCTGGGGCGGTTTTCGGGGTGCCGTGCGCGAAACCCGGCGCCGGTCGGCCCTGCGAGCGGTACAGTCCACCGCCCTCGGAGTGGCGTGCGGCAACGGGAATCACCGCGGGTTCCGCTTCGTTGTGCGGAGCGACAGTTCTTTCACGGCTCGGGACACATGAACACGGGTCACGAGCCAGATTCCCGGGAGGCCCGACGGTGTACGGCGACGAGGCAACGGTCCGCAAGATCCTCACCGGACTCGGTGACACCTGGGCCGTGGTGGGCCTGTCGTCGAACCGCCGGCGCGCGGCGTACGGCGTCGCCCAGGTGCTCCAGCGGTTCGGCAAGCGGGTGGTGCCGGTGCACCCGAAGGCGGAGACCGTGCACGGCGAGCAGGGCCACGCCTCACTCGCGGACATCCCCTTCTCGGTGGACGTGGTGGATGTGTTCGTCAACAGCGAGCTGGCCGGGGCGGTCGCCGACGAGGCAGTGGCCAAGGGCGCGCAGGCGGTGTGGTTCCAGCTCGACGTCATCGACGAGGCGACCTACGAGCGGACCCGCGCGGCGGGCCTGGAGATGGTCATGGACCGCTGCCCGGCGATCGAGATACCCCGGCTCGGATAGGGCCTGTTCCGGGCGCGCCACGCCGCCATAATGGCGCGATGACCCAGAGTTCGCCCGAGGGCGGCCCTCCTGCCCCGCAGCACTTACCGGTCGTCGTCGTGGGTGCCGGACCCGCCGGTCTCACCGTCGGGGCGATCCTGCGGGCGGCCGGTCTGGACTGTCTGGTCCTGGAGACGGAGACCCGGGAGTTCATCGAACGGCGGCCCCGGGCCGGGGTGATCGAGGAGTGGGCGGTACGCGGTCTGGAGCGGCGGGAGCTCGCGGCGAACCTGCTGGTACGGGCCGAGCTCCACACGGCGTGCGAGTTCCGCTTCGACGGGAAGCGCCACCGGTTCGCGAACCGGGAGCTGAGCGGCAGTCACCACTGGGTCTATCCGCAGCCGTTGCTGGTGACGGACCTGGTGCGCGAGTACGCGGACGTGCGGGGCGGACGGATACGGTTCGGCGTGCGGGACGTCCGGCTGCACGACCTGGACGGCGACCGTCCGTCGGTGTCGTACCTCTGCCCGGAGAGCGGGCGGCGGGAGGTCGTGTCCTGCGAGTTCGTCGCGGGGTGCGACGGGGCCCGCGGGGTGACCAGGACGTCCGTCGCGACCGGACGGGCGCGCGTCGCGCGGCACGACTACGGCATCGGCTGGCTGGCCCTGCTCGCCGAGGCGCCGCCGTCCGCCGACTGTGTGCTGTTCGGCTGCCATCCGGACGGCTTCGCCGGTCAGATGCCCCGCAGCCCCGGCGTGACCCGCTACTACCTCCAGTGTCCGCCCGGCGACGACCCGGAGAACTGGCCGCACGAGCGTGTCTGGGCGGCGCTGCGACGCCGGCTCGGCGCGGCGGGGGCGGCCCCGCCGGTCGAGGGGAGGCTGATCGGGAAGCGCGTACTGGACATGCACGACTACGTGACCGAACCGATGGCGTCCGGACGCCTCTTCCTGGCCGGGGACGCGGCACACCTTATGGCGCCGATCGCCGCCAAGGGACCTCGCCCTGCACGACGCGTTCCTGCTCGGCGACTCCCTGGCCGCCCGGCTCACCGCGGGTGACGACAGCGGACTCACCGGCTACTCCGCGGAGTGCCTGCGGCGCGTGTGGGACTACCAGGAGTTCTCACAGTGGCTCTCCGAGCTGTACCACGGCAGCGCGGCGGGAGACCCGTTCCGCGCGGGCACCACCCTCGCCCGGCTGCGCCGCCTGTTCACCTCCCCCACCGCCGCCGCGTCCTTCGCGGAGCAGTACCTGGGCACGGCCGCGCGGTACTGAGACCGGTCCCCGCGCGTCGCACCGCGGCCGGCCGCGGTCAGTCGTGCGGGGGCCGGCCGCCGATCCGGTGGTCGGCCACGTTCAGCGCCTCGTCCACCAGTCTCCGCAGATGGCCGTCGCGCAGGGAGTAGATCACCCGGCGGCCCTCCTTGCGGGTGTCCACCAGTCCCGCCAGACGCAGCCGCGCCAGGTGCTGGCTGACCGCCGGCCGTGCCGCCCCGCAGGCCCGGGTGAGCGTGGTGACATCGGCCTCGCCGCCGCTCAGGGCGTGCAGCAGGGTCAGCCGGGTGCGGTCCCCGAGCAGCGCGAGCAGCTCCGCCGCGAGCGTGAACTGCTCCTCGCCCGGAGGGTGTGGATGCGCATCGTGCGCAGGTGACAGGTGCATGCGTGCGCTCATACGCACATAATGGCTCCGTGGACACCAGCGCGTCCACCGCGCGCACCGGAAGGGGACCCTCGTGAGCGACCGGCACCACCACGACCACCCGCACCCGCACCCGCACCCGCACCCGCACCCGCACCCGCACCCGCACGATCATGCACACCATCACGACCACCCGGGCCACCGGACTTCGCCGCTCCGGCGTCTGGCCCGTCGCCTCAGCCCCCACTCCCACGAGACCGGGGACAAGCTCGACTCCGCCCTGGAGTCCTCGGCCCGGGGCATGCGCGCGCTCTGGATCTCGCTGGCGGTGCTCGGCGCGACGGCGCTGGCACAGGCGGCCGTGGTGGCCGTCTCCGGTTCGGTGGCACTGCTCGGCGACACGGTGCACAACGCCGCCGACGCGCTCACCGCCGTACCGCTGGGCATCGCCTTCGTACTGGGCCGGCGTGCGGCCACCCGCCGTTTCACCTACGGCTACGGGCGTGCGGAGGACCTGGCCGGCATCATGATCGTGCTGACGATCGCCGCGTCCGCGGCCTTCGCCGGCTGGACCGCGTTCGGCCGGCTGCTCGATCCGCGCCCCGTCGGACACCTCCCGGTGGTCGCCGTCGCGGCGCTCGTCGGGTTCGCGGGCAACGAGTGGGTGGCCCGTTACCGCATCCGCGTCGGACGCTCCATCGGCTCGGCCGCGCTCGTGGCCGACGGACTGCACGCCCGGACGGACGGGTTCACCTCGCTGGCCGTACTGCTGAGCGCCGGCGGCGCGGCACTGGGGTGGCGGTACGCGGACCCGGTGGTGGGGCTGGCGATCACGGCGGCGATCGTCCTGGTGCTGCGGGACGCCGCGCGGGAGGTGCTGCGGCGGGTGATGGACGCCGTGGACCCTGCGCTGGTGGACCGGGCCGAGCGGGCGCTGACGCGGGTTCCGGGCGTGCGTGGGGTCGGTGAGCTGCGGCTGCGCTGGATCGGCCACCGGCTGCGCGCCGAGGTGGCGGTCGTGGTGGACGGCGAGGTCACGGTGGGCGAGGCGCATCGCATCGCGGTCGACGCGGAGCACGCGCTGCTGCACGCCGTCCCCCGGCTGACCGCGGCCCTGGTCCACGCCGACCCGGAACCGGTGCCGGGAGCGGAGGACCCGCATCTGCCGCTGGCCCACCACACGGTGGGCTGACCCCTCAGGCCGCCCCGGGCTCCGTCCCCAGCCCTTCCAGCACGACCGCTCCCGGCAGCTCCGCGAACGCCTTGCCGGGCACCAGCAGCTTGCCGCGCCGCCGCCCGCTGCCGACCAGCACGTACGGCAGATCCACGACGGCCGCGTCGACCAGCACCGGCCAGCCTCCCGGGAGTCCGACGGGGGTGATGCCGCCGTACTCCATACCGGTCTCCCCCGTGGCCGTGTCCATCGGGGCGAAGGACGCCTTGCGGGCGCCGAGGTGACGGCGTACCACGCCGTTGACGTCGAGCCGGGTGGTGGACAGCACGACACACGCGGCGAGGGTGCTCGCGGCTCCGCGCCGGCCCGCCACCACCACGCAGTTCGCCGAGCGTTCCAGCAGGTCCCGGCCGTAGTGCTCGACGAAGACGGCGGTGTCGGCCCAGCGCGGGTCGGTGTCGACGTAGAGGATCCGGTCGGCGGGGACGCCGCCGCTCCAGGCGCGGACCGCGGCGGCGACCGGGCCGGTGAGCTCGTCGAGGCAGTCGGTGACGGGGGTGGCGTGGTCGAAGTCGCCGATGGGTGCGCGCATCCGCGCACCGTAACAGCCGTTCCACGGCCGTCGCAGGGGCGTCTCAGCGGACGGCCGGCACCGAGACGGCCAGGATCATCTCCATCGGCCGCTCGCCCTGATTGCCGTACGTGTGAGGCGTGTCGGCCTCGAACGAGGCGCTGGCACCGGCCGGTACGCGGTGCTCGGCCCCGTCGACGGTGAGCGTCAGCTCGCCCGCCGTGACATGGAGGAGTTCGACCGTGCCGGCGGGGTGCGGATCGGAGTCGCTGCTCTCGCCCGGCATCAGCCGCCAGTCCCACATCTCCAGCGGCCCCGGGGCCTCCGTGCCGGCGAGCAGCCGGTTGAAGCTGCCGTCCTCGGTGTGCCACAGCCGCACGGCCCGGTCCGCGGGGACGACACGGACCCTGGGGCCCTGCTCGTAGTCGAGCAGTGTGGGGATGCTGACGCCGAGTGCGTCACCGATCTTGACGACGGTCCCGATGCTCGGGTTGGTGCGGGCCTGCTCGATCTGGATGAGCATGCCGCGGCTGACCCCGGCCCGCGCGGCGAGCGTGTCGAGGGTGAATCCGCGCTCGGCGCGCCAGCGTCTGACGTTCCGCGCCAGCGACCGGGTCAGCAGCTCGAGATCCGACACGTCCCATCCCTTCGGTCCACTGTGGTGAATGACAGGGTTCAGCCTGCTCGACCACGGTGTGGCGCACCCGAGCGTGCACCGCACTGTACTGCGGAGCCCGCCGTGACAGCACTCTTCGCCCTGGCCGCGGTCCTCTCCGCGCTCCGCACCGTGTGACCGCCCCCGCGTCCGGGGCCGGCCAGGTGAACGGCGGCCGCACGGTCCTGGGAGGCCGGTGCCGGACTCGTCCCGGCGGGGCCGGTGCGGCCGGTGGCGGAGGGCGGGTTCTCAGCTCCCGGGTTCCAGTTCGGCGACCCGCGCCGGGCCGGCCACGTCCAGTTCCGCGAGCCGGGCCACGCTCTCCTCGTCCAGCAGCGACAGGGCCCGCAGCTGCTCCGGGGTGACATCCTCCGGGATCGGCACGGGCGCCGGGGTGCGCAGGGGCGGCTGCCAGCCGTCGGCGGGGGTCCAGCGGCGTACGACCCGGGCCGGAGCGCCCGCGACCACGGCATGGTCGGGCACCGTGCCCCGGACCACCGCGCCCGCGGCCACCACCACGTTCCGTCCGACCCGCGCGCCCGGCAGGATCACCGCGCCGGTGCCGATCCAGCACCCGGGGCCGATCTCCACCGGCTCCATCCGGGGCCACTGCTTGCCGATGGGCTCGTGCGGATCGTCGTAGGAGTGGTTGGTGGACGTGACGTAGACGTACGGCCCGAAGTAGCAGTCGCTGCCGATGGTGACGGCCGTGTCGGCGATGACATGGCTGCCGCGGCCCAGGACGACCCCGTCGCCGATGCGCAGGATCGGCTCGGGACCGAGGTCGAGGCCGGGCATCAGGCCGGCGGTGAGGGTGACCTGCTCGCCGACGATGCAGTGCGCGCCGATCCGGATCCAGGGTTCGCCGAACACCGTGCCGAGCGGGAAGGCGAGCCTGGTGCCGGTTCCCATGGCGGCGAAGCGGAAGCGGCCGGGGTGCTCGGCGGTGACCGAGCCCGTGCGCCGCGCCCAGGCCCAGCCCGCGTGGACCGCGCGCTGAGCGAGGCGGCGCGGCATGGACGAGAACGTGTTCTTGCGCTTCGGCACGCGTTCACCGTACTGAGCGCACGGCGCCGGTACCGCGTCGACGGGCTGTGATCTTCGCCCCACGCCGGTGGCGTACGGTTCCGTCCCGGGTACCGACAAGGAGGCGACGATGACGCACAGGGCGCTGATCACAGGCATCGGCGGCAAGGAACCGAAGGTGGCGGCCGCGGCGTTCGTGGCGCCGACGGCGAGCGTGATCGGGGACGTGACGCTGGAGGCGGGGGCGAGCGTCTGGTACGGCGCGGTGCTCCGGGGCGACGTGGAACGGATCTCTGTGGGCGCTGCCAGCAATGTGCAGGACAACTGCACGCTGCATGCGGATCCGGGTTTCCCGGTGACCGTGGGCGAGCGGGTCTCCATCGGGCACAACGCCGTGGTGCACGGGGCGACCGTCGGGGACGACTGTCTGGTGGGAATGGGGGCGACCGTGCTGAACGGTGCGGTGATCGGGGCGGGCTCCCTCGTCGCCGCGCAGGCGCTGGTGCCGCAGGGCATGGTCGTGCCGCCGGGGTCGCTGGTGGCGGGGGTGCCCGCGAAGGTGCGGCGGGAGCTCAGCGCGGAGGAACGGGAGGGGCTGACCCTCAACGGGACGATGTACGCGGAGTTGGCGAAGGCTCACCGGGAGG
>NZ_NEUB01000822.1 GCF_002910825.1 Streptomyces sp. SM1
CCTCGCGTGTTGCTGGCGGAAAATGAGCTCTTGCCCCCGCGTCGTCCGCATGATGACAATGCGCATGACAATCCTGTGGGTGGCCGGGGGATCCCCGGCCGCCCGACGCCGCAAGAGGGGACCCCCATGAGAAAGCCTCTCGTCGTCGCGCTCTGTGCCCTGGCACTCGCCGGGGCGGGCGCGACCCCCGCGGTCGCCGCCGCGCCTTCCCTCACGGGCGCGGACACGACCTCGGGCGCGGTCCCGACCACGTCGTTGACGGACGTCGTCAACGACACGGTCGGGACCGCGGTGGACACCCTGTCCGCACTCACGGCGCCGAAAGCCGGCGCCGTGAACTTCGCCGGTACCGTCTCGCTCAGCAACTGCTCCGGCTCCGTCATCCGCATGCCCGACTCGGCGGCCGACGACCCGGCGCTGGTGCTCACCAACGGCCACTGCCTGGAGAGCGGGTTCCCCGCGCCCGGCCAGGTCCTCGTCGACCGGGCGTCCAGCCGCAGCTTCGGACTGCTGAACTCCTCCGGCTCCCGGGTCGCCACCCTGCGCGCCGACCGGCTCCTCTACGGGACCATGACCGACACGGACGCCGCGATCTACCGGCTCGGCACCACGTACGCGCAGATCAAGAGCTCGTACGGCATCGACCCGCTGACCCTGAGCGACACCCGCCCGGCGGCCGGTACGGCCATCAGCGTGGTCTCCGGCTACTGGAAGCGGATCTACAACTGCTCCGTAGACGGCTTCGCGTACCGCATGAAGGAGGGTGACTGGACCTGGAAGGACTCGGTCCGTTACACCTCCGCCTGCAACACCATCGGCGGCACCTCCGGCTCACCGGTCGTCGACAGCGCCACCGGCCAGGTGGTCGCCGTCAACAACACCGGCAACGAGGACGGCGAGCGCTGCACGGTCAACAACCCGTGCGAGGTCGACGAGAACGGGCAGGTCACGGTCCGCCAGGGCATCAACTACGCCCAGCAGACGTACCTGTTCCCGGCCTGCTTCGGCGTGGACAACAGGCTCGAGCTGAGTGCGAGCGGCTGCGCGGTGCCCAAGCCGTAGACGGCGTGGGGCGGGCGGTCAGCGGGGAGTTCCGCGGACCGCCCGGCCCGCCAGCACGTCCGTGCGCCGCCCGTCCTCGATCACGAACCGCCCGTCGACCAGGACGTGCGGGATGCCCGTCGGCAGCGTCCGGGGTTCGGCGAAGGTCGACCCCGCGGCCACCGACCCCGGGTCGAAGAGCACCAGGTCCGCCCGGTACCCCTCACGGATCAGCCCCCGGTCCGGCAGCCGCAGCCGCGCCGCCGGGCGCGCGGTCAGACGCGCCACGCACTCCTCCAGCGACAGCACCCCCAACTCCCGCACGTAGTGCCCGAGATAGTGCGGGAACGTTCCGTACGCGCGCGGGTGCGGCTTGGCGCCCTGGAGGATGCCGTCCGAGCCGCCGGTGTGCACCCGGTGCCGCATGATCGTCCGGACGTTCTCCTCGTGCCCGACGTGCTGGAGGATCGTCGGGGCGAGCCGGTCCTTCAGCAGCAGCTCCCGGGCCACCGCCCAGGGGGACTCGCCGCGCTCCCGCGCCGACTCCAGGACCGTACGGCCCACGTACTCGCCCAGCGCCGGATCGCCGACGCCGGAGATCTCGATGGTCTCCCACTCCATGGGCACCCCGTGGCAGCCGTCCGAGCCGGTGACCTCCAGATGGTGCCGTATCCGCTCGGCGGTCCCCTCGTCGGCGAGCCGCCGCAGCGTCTCCTCGGGGCCGCCCTCGCTCGCCCAGCTCGGCAGCAGCGCCGCGAGCGTGGTGCAGCCGGGGGGGTAGGGGTAGGTGTCGAGGCTGATGTCGGCGCCCGCGTCCAGGGCCTCGTCCAGGAGCGCCAGCAGTTCGGGCGCGCGCCCCTTGTTCACCCCGAAGTTCATGGTCGCGTGCGCGAGATGCAGTGGGCAGTCCGCCTCCCGGGCCAGCGCCACCATCTCCGCGTACGCCTCCAGCGCGCCGGCGCCGTAGGAGCGGTGATGGGGGCAGTAGTAGCCGCCGTACGACGCCACCACCCGGCACAGCTCCGTCAGTTCGGCACCCTTGGCGTACATGCCGGGTGTGTAGGTCAGCCCCGAGGACATGCCGACCGCGCCCTGTTCCATGCCCTCGGCGACCAACTGCCGCATCCGGTCCAGCTCTTCGGGCGTGGCCTCGCGGTCCTCCCAGCCGACGGCGAGCGCGCGGACGGTGCCCTGCGGGATCAGGTACGCGGCGTTGACCGCGATGCCCCGGTCCAGCCGGTCCAGGTACTCGCCGACCGACCGCCAGTCGAAGTCGATGTCGTCGCCCGGGCCGTTCCAGCCGGCGACCGCCCGGCGGACCTCGCCGAGTGTGCGGTCGTCGACCGGGGCGTACGACAGCCCGTCCTGGCCCAGGACTTCGAGGGTGACGCCCTGCACCGCCTTGGCGCTGTGGTCGGGGTCGCGCAGCAGCGCCAGATCGCTGTGGGCGTGCATGTCGATGAAACCGGGCGCCAGCACCAGCCCCTCGGCGTCCAGTTCGCGGCGGGCCTTCGGGCGCTGACAGCCCGCGTCCGCCGCCTCCTTCACGATGGTGACGATGCGGCCGCCGTCCACGACCACGTCCGCGCGGTACGAGTAGTCGCCGGAGCCGTCCACGACGTCCGCGTCCCGGATGACGAGCTCTTCCATGCGCCGGCCTCCTAGAAGAACGTACGGATGTAGTCGACCACCGTGCCGTCCGCCTCCGCCACGGGGATGAGCACCCACTTGTCGAACGACGTGCACGGGTGGGACAACCCGAGTCCCACCCAGTCTCCCACCTCCAGGCCGGTGTCCCCGGTGGTGCGCAGCCACGCGTGCTGGTCGGACAGTCCCGTCACCGAGATCCCCTCGGCCGGGCGCTCGACGCCGCGGCGGCGCACCACCTGGGCGAACGGCAGATCGAGGTCGTAGGCCGCGTCCCGCTTGCCCGCGTTCGTGAACGCCTGCTCGGGGGAGGGGCGCGACACCACCTGCGTCCACAGCCGGAACGCCGGTTCCAGCGCGCCTTCCTCCGGGACCCGGTTGAAGGGCGTCAGCTTGCGGTAGTGGCCGTCGTCGTGCGAGACGTATGCGCCCGAGCGCAGCAATTTCAGCACGGGCAGCGAGAGTTCCGGGACCTCGGCGAAGACGTCCGCCACCGCGTCGAACCAGGCGCTGCCGCCCGCGCTCACCACGATCTCGTCGAGCCCCGCGAACCGCCCCGCCCCGTCGAAGTCCGCGGCGAGCGACACCAGCCGCCGCAGCCACGCGCGCACCCGCTCCGGATCCGCCTGCGGCACCTCGCCCTCGTATCCGGCGACCCCGGCCAGCCGCAGCGACTGCGCCCCGGCCACGGCGTCGGCGACGGCAGCGCACTCCGCCTCCGTCCGCACACCGGTGCGCGCCCCCTCGCCGGCGGCGAGCTCGACGACGACGTCCACGGGGCGGGAAGCCCCGGCGAGCGCCGCGTCCATCAGTTCGACCCCGCGTACGGAGTCGACGTAGCAGAGGAAGCGGAATCCGGGGTCGGCGTCCAGCTCGGCGGCGATCCACCGCAGGGCCGCCGCGTCCACCAGCTCGTTGGCGAGGAACACCCGCTGGACCCCGTACGCCCGCGCCACCCGCACCTGATGCGGCACGGCCAGGGTGATGCCCCATGCCCCGTGCTCGATCTGGCGGTGGAAGAGCTGCGGGGCCATGGACGTCTTGCCGTGCGGGGCGAAGGCGAGCCCGTGCCGGGCCGCGTACGTCTCCATCAGCCTCAGGTTGTGCTCCAGTCGCTCGGCGGAGAGCGCGAGCACGGGGGTGGTGAAGCCGCCGGTGAAGAGGTTGCGCCGCTGGGCGGCCAGTTCGCCGACGGTCAGCCCCCCGGCGTCCGGCGGGAGGCCCTTGAAACGGTGGTCCACCCGTTCCTCGGTGAGGTGGGCGAGAGCGTCGAGGACCATCAGAGCCTCCCTGTTCAGTTGCGTTGCATAGGGTGCAACACGCGTTGCGTATATCGCTGACCGCTGTCTAACATCTCGGCCACGCGGGGTCAACGGACACCGCTTCACCCCGCACCGGACGAGGAGCCCCGCCATCGTGACCGTCACCGGACCCCGCAACGGCCCCGACGTCGTGGACGTCGTCGCGCTCGGCGAGTCCATGGTGACCTTCCTGCCCTCCCGGCCGGGCCGCCTCGCCGACGTCCCGTCCTTCGAGCGGGGCATCGGCGGCGCGGAGTCCAACGTGGCGTGCGTGCTCGCGGCCGCGGGACACTCCGCGCGGTGGATCAGCAGGGTCGGCGCCGACGGCTTCGGCGACCACCTCCTCGAGACGATCGGCGGATACGGGGTCGACGTGTCCCACGTCCGCCGCGACCCGGACCGGCCGACCGGCGTCTACTTCCGCACGGCGGGGGACCGCTCGACCGACGCCCACGAGGTGGCGTACTACCGGTCGGGCTCGGCGGCGTCGGCGATGTCGCCGGCCGGCGTGGACCCGGACGCCGTACGCGCCGGACGCGTCCTGCACCTGTCCGGCATCACACCGGCGCTCTCCGCCGGCTGCCTGGCCCTGATCCGCGAGCTGACCGCCCCCCGCCCCGCCCGCCCCATGATCTCCTTCGACGTCAACCACCGCCCCGGCCTGTGGAGCGACGGCCGCGGCCCGGAGATCCTGCTGGAACTGGCGCGCGGGGCGGACCTCGTCTTCATCGGAGAGGACGAGGCGGAGGAGGCCTGGGGCATCACAGGCGGCCCCACCCGCATCCGAGCTGCTCTGCCCGAGCCGGAGATGCTGGTGGTCAAGCAGGGATCGCGGGGAGCCGTCGCATTCCACGATCCCGCGGGCGAGGCCGGCATCCCCTCCGCGGACGGCCGAACCCGTCTCCCCGGGGGCGGTCGCCCCTCCCCCGGAGGGGGGACCCCCAGGGCGCCGGGGGTTCCTCCGCTCATGGGGAGGGCGGGCGATGGGGGCACCTCCCGCTCATGGGGGTCCCCCCGCTCGAGCGCAGCCGAGAGTGGGGGAGGCATCCCGCAAGCGCCGGGCCGCGCACCATCTCCCCGCCCGGCCGCCACCGAGCCGGCCCTCGACGTCGACGTCGTCGCGACGACCGGCGCCGGCGACGCCTTCGCCGCGGGCTTCCTCTCGGCAACCCTCCGCGACCTCCCCCTCCGGGACCGGCTCAGACACGGCCACCTCATGGCGGCAGCCACCCTCACCGCCCCCGGCGACCTCGCCCCACCCCCCGCCCGCGCCCTCGCCGACCGCCTCGCCGCCCTCGACGACACCGCGTGGGGGAGACTGCGACTCGGCTCCGGCTGGACACGAGCCGAAGAACACCCGGGGCCCGAGAAGGAGGCACGCACCCCATGAGCCAGACCGTAGACCGCGCCCTGAGCATCCTCCCGCTGCTCGCGGAGGGCCCCGCCGACCTCGGCCAGGTCGCCGACCGCCTCGGCGTGCACAAGTCCACCGCCCTCCGCCTCCTGCGCACCCTCCACGAACACGGCATGGTCTACCGCCAGGCCGACCAGCACTACCGTCTCGGCGCCCGCCTCTTCGCCCTCGCGCAGGAGGCGATGGAGAACCTCGACGTCCGCGAGATCGCCCACCCCCACCTCGTACGCCTCAACGAGACCTGCGGACACACCGTCCACCTCGCCGTGCACGAGGAGAACGAGGTCCTCTACATCGACAAGGTGGAGAGCCGCTACCCGGTCCGCATGTACTCGCGGATCGGCAAGCCCGTCGCGATCACCGTCGCGGCCGTCGCCAAACTCCTCCTCGCCGACCTGCCCGAGCACGAGCGCCGCGCCCTCGCGGAGAAGCTCGACTACCCCATGTACACGCCCCGTTCGACACCCCACGCCGCCGCGTTCCTCCAGGAACTGGCCAAGGTGCGCGAACAGGGCTGGGCCACCGACCTGGGTGGCCACGAGGAGTCCATCAACTGCGTCGCCGCGCCGATCCGCGGCGCCGACGGGAAGGTGGTCGCCGCGATGTCGGTCTCCGCGCCGAACGTCGTCGTCACCGCCGACGAACTCCTCACCCTGCTCCCGCTGGTGCGCCGTACGGCGGACGCCGTCAGCGGCGAGTACTCCGGCAGAACACCGGCCGCTCCGGCAGAACCCCAGTAGGGACAGTCCCGTATGACCGAGAAGACCGCGCTCACCCGCTTTCGTGGCGCTCACCCTCGCCCTGTTCCTCGCCTACTACCTGCTGGGCATCCGGCGCGGCTGGTCGCGCAAGTCCCTGGAGACCGTCTCGGCGTCCTCGCTGAAGCCGGTCGGCAACATCCTGCTGGTGGTCGGCGCGGGCGGCGTCTTCGGCGCGGTCCTCAAGGGCAGCGGGGTCGCCCAGGCGCTGTCCGACACCTTCAACGACGTCGGCCTCCCGGTGATCGTCCTGTCCTACCTGATCTCGGTGGTGCTGCGGGTCGCACAGGGCTCGGCGACGGTGGCGATCGTCACGACGGCGGGCATCGTGGCCCCGCTACTGGCCGAGGGCGATCACTCGCAGGCGTTCGTGGCGCTGGTCATCATGGCCATCTCGGCGGGCTCGATCTTCGCCTCGCACGTCAACGACGGCGGCTTCTGGATGGTCGCCAAGTACTTCGGCATCAGCGAGCGGGACACGCTCAGGACGTGGACGGTGCTGGAGAGCGTGCTGTCCGTGGCCGGATTCGTGGTCGCCGCGGCGCTCAGCCTCGTCGTGTGAGCCGTGACGCCCGTGTAGGCGTCTGATAACGAAGTGGGGGGCCGGCTGTGTCCGGCACAGGTTTGTCGACCATACTCCTGCGGTGTGGAGCAGCGTATAGGTTCGAGCAGCCAGCCCCTGGAAGGCGCCGGGTTCGACCCGGCATTCATCCCCGGGCTCACCTCGCCCGCGACCGGCCGGGAGGAGGACGCGAAGGCGAAGGCGGACGATCCGGCGGACGACACGGCAGCCGAGGCCGCCGACGACTCCGGAGCCCCGGAGCCCGCCGAGGGGCCCACGGATGATTCCGCGGACTCCGAGGCCGCAGAAGCCGCCGAGGTCCGCGAGGACGCCGGGGAGAACCCCGAACCCGCTCCCGACGGCCCCGTCTTCGAGGCGTCCGACCGCCGCGCCAGGATCATCGCGGACCACAGCGGTGTCCGGCTGCGCCTGGACGACCAGGAGTGCGAGTTCCGCTGGGACGAGATCGGCGCGGTGGAGACGGAGACCGCCCGCTTCGGCAAGCGGTTCACGGTCACCGTCCACACCCCCGACCGCCGTTGGTACCCCCTCGAGATCGAGGCCGACTCCCGCGGCCGCTTCACCGAGTGGGACACCGGACTGGACGCGGTCCTGGACGCGTACTTCGACGAGGAGGCCGGCGAGGACGCCGATCCCGGCGAGGACGCCGATCCCGGCGAGCCCGCCGAACTCACGGAGAACGCCGAGAACGCCGAGGCCGCCGAGGACACGGAGAACGCCCGGAGCGACGCCGCCGACGACGATGCCGAGCCCGAGCCCGAGCCCGAGGCCGGCGCCGGGAGGAAGAAGTCCTGAGCGCCGCCGGGCCCTGTCCGGCGGATCGTGTGACCACCCGTCGCGTCGAGGGAACCGGGCACGCACCACCGGCGATCGCTCAGCCCGGGTGTAGCCGCCGTCGGCGGTCGCTCAGGCCCGGGTGTAGCCGCCGTCGGCGGAGAGTTCGGCGCCGGTGACGAACGACGAGGCGTCCGAAGCCAGGAAGAGGGCGGCCTCGACGATCTCCCCGGGTCGGCCGGCCGCCCCAGTGGCACGACATCCTCGGCGAACCGGTCGGCGTCCGGCCCCGCTGCGTCGAGCAGGCAAGGGGTCCGCGTGGGTCCGGAGACGCTGCGGAGCGTCGCGGACACCGCACTGGCGGTCCTGCCCGTGCCCGAGGGGCAGGACCGCCTCGCGACCGGGACGGTCCGGCCCGTCGGAGCCGACGTGGCTCCCTCCCGGTCATCCGGTCCGCCGGCCGGCGCCTAGCCGCAGTACTGCCCCTCCTTCCCGATGGAGCGGTACATGCAGTCCGCGTTCTCCAGGAGCTGGAGCACGGCGTCCCGGTTGCGGGACGTCTCCCGCTCGATGACCTCGTCGGGCGGGTAGAAGCCGCCGTTCCAGGACGACGTGGGATACATCTCGAACGTGTAGCCGAAGATCTTGTGCGCACCCCAGAGGTAGTCGTCGATCGACCCGTCCGTGATGTACAGGTCGCTGGACTGCTGGGGTGTGTAGCCGTTGCTGGCGGCCATCTTCTGGCCGACGGACTTGAAGGCGGCGTGGTCGTCGGCCGTCATCCCGGTCGTGGTGTCGGAGTAGGTGTAGCCGAAGGGCCACAGGACCAGCTCGCTGTAGGTGTGGAAGTCGATGCCGGCCGTGATCTGCTGGACCCCGCCGACGACCCGGCTGCGTACGAAGTCGGCGACGACCTTCACCTCGGGCGCCGACTCCGGGGCCGAACCCCGGTAGGTCTGCGAGGACTTGGAGCCGGAGGAGCCGCCGCAGCAGCCCCAGCGGTAGTCCCAGTTGCGGTTCAGGTCGGTCCCGACGTACGACGAACCGGAGTTGGGCTGGCGGTTCTTGCGCCAGGAGCGGTAGGAGCCGGAGGCGATGTCGTACTCGCCGCCGTCCGGGTTGAGGTCGGGGACGATCCAGATCTCCCGCCCGTTCACCATGTTCGTGATCCGGGAGTCGCTGCCGTATCCCGCGCCGAGTTCGCGCAGCAGGTACAGCGCCATCTCGACGGTGAGGTGCTCGCGGGCGTGCTGGTGGTGGGTGAAGAGGACCTCGGGCTCGTTCTCGTCGGTGGCCACGTTGTCGCTGATCTTGATGGCGACGATGTTCCGGCCCTGGTAGGACGTGCCGATCACCCGCTTGCTCATGATGGACGGGTACGCCGCGAGCCGCTGGTCGATCTCCGCGTTCATCTCGGCGTAGTTGTGGTAGCGGGAGTCGGCCGAGGGGAAGTCGTACAGGCGCGGTCCGTCGGCGGCCGACGAGCGGTCCGGTGCCGCGCCCAGCGGCGTGACCTCGTAGCCCTGTTCGCGCAGCGTGCGGATCTGGTCCGCGCGTCCGGAGACGACCACGGTCTCCTCGTCCGCCTCGTCCACGGTGACGCCGGAGCGCTGGATCGCCGTACGGGTCAGGGCGGTCGTGTGGCGGTGGATCTCGTACTGGCGGATGTCGTCGGCCGAGGGCGCCGGGCGGTCGGCGCTGTCGGCGCCGGCCTGGGTGGCCGTCAGGGAGAGGGGTGCGGCGAGGGCGAGGGCGAGGAGCACGGCGAGCGCGGCGGAGCGTCTGCCGCGTGGGCGGTGTCGCATGAAGTCTCCTTGTGGGAGGTGGGGGTGGTTCATGGCGACGTGCGTGGTGCGGTGCGCCCATCGTCAGCGGCTGACATGATCAGGTCAAGATGTGGGCGGGCTTCGGCCCGCGGTCCGACCGGACGCATCCGGTGAAGATCCCCGCACGCCCCCTTGCCCGACGGCCACCCGTCCGCTTTCTTGACCCTATGGCGGACACCACGGGAAACACCCAGGACACCGGGGCGGCGACCGCGCCCGGCCCCCGGCCCCGCAGATCCAGCTGGCGCCACATCGGCCCCGGCATCGTCGTCGCCGCGACCGGTGTGGGCGCCGGAGACCTGGTGGCCACGCTCATCGCCGGCAGCAACTTCGGCTACACGCTGCTGTGGGCCGCGGTCATCGGCTGCCTGGTGAAGATCTCCCTCGCGGAGGCGTGCGGCCGATGGCACCTGTCCACCGGCCGCACCCTCTTCGACGGCTGGGCGAGCATCGGCCGCTGGACGACCTGGTTCTTCGCCGTCTACGCGGTGATCTGGGGCTTCGTCTACGGCGCGGCGGCGATGTCGTCCAGCGCCCTGCCGCTCCAGGCCCTCTTCCCGGACGTGATGGACCTCGAGTGGTGGGCCATCGCCTGCGGCCTGGTCGGCCTGGCCTTCGTCTGGTTCAACAAGTACGCCGTCTTCGAGAAGGTCATGACGGTCCTGGTGGGCGTCATGTTCCTCGTGACCGTCTACCTCGCGATCCGGGTCACGCCCAACCTGGGCGACGCCTTCGCCGGTCTCCTCCCGGTCATCCCGGACGAGAAGGACTCGGTCCTCAACACCCTCGGCCTGATCGGCGGCGTCGGCGGCACCATCACGCTGGCCGCGTACGGCTACTGGGTCAACGCCAAGGGCTGGACCGGCAGCGGCTGGATGAAGGTCATGCGGCTGGACAACCGGGTGGCCTACACCACCACCGGCATCTTCGTCGTCGCGATGCTGCTCGTCGGCGCCGAGCTGCTGCACTCGGCGAACATCGCCATCGCGAGCGGCGACAAGGGCCTCATGCAGCTCGGCGGCATCCTCGAGGAGCAGTACGGGACGGCCACCGGCAAACTCTTCCTGATCGGCTTCTTCGCCACCTCCTTCACCTCCCTGATCGGCGTCTGGCACGGCGTGAGCCTGATGTTCGCCGACTTCCTGGCTCGCCGGCGCGGCGAACGGGAGGCGCGGGGCGACATCCTGGCCTCCGGGAGCCGGGAACGCTCCTGGGCCTTCCGCGCCTACCTGCTCTGGCTCACCTTCCCGCCCATGATCCTGCTCTTCCAGGACGAGCCCTTCCGCCTGATCATCATCTACGGCGTCCTGGGCGCCGCCTTCATGCCGTTCCTCGCCCTCACCCTGATGTGGCTGCTCAACTCCTCCCGCACGCCGCGCGAGTGGCGCAACGGGCCGCTCAGCAACACCATGCTGGCCGTCGCGGGCCTGCTGTTCCTGGTGCTGTGCGCCAAGCAGGTCTGGGACCAGCCGTGGGCCCAGTTCTTCTGACACCGGGCGCACGCCGGCGCCCCCGCTCACGGTGAGGTGAGCGGGGGCGGGGGTTCGCGGAGCGGGACGGGCGGTTACGGCAGGGCGTGGACGTGCGGGCCCACCGCGTTCGACCAGGCGTTGTTCGCCGCGGCGTCCCAGTTGGTGGACCAGGTCATCGCGCCCCGCAGGGACGGGTAGGTTCTCGACGGCTTGAAGGTGCCGCAGTTGGTGCCCCCGGTCAGGCAGTCCAGGGCGTTGTTCACCACGGACGGGGAGACGTAGCCGCTGCCCGCGCCCCGGGTCGAGGCCGGCAGGCCGAGGCCCACCTGGGACGGGTCGAGGCCGCCCTCCAGCTGGATGCAGGCGAGCGCGGTCAGGAAGTCCACCGAGCCCTGGCCGTAGACCTTGCCGTCGCAGCCCAGCATCGAACCGCTGTTGTAGTACTGCATGTTGACGACCGTGAGAATGTCCTTCACGTTCAGCGCGGTACGGAAGTACGAGCCGGACGTCGACTGCATGTCGATGGTCTGCGGGGCCATGGTGAGGATCATGGACGGGCCGGCCTTCGCGGACAGCGAGCGCAGCGCCTGCGTCATGTAGGTGGCGTTGAGGCCGTTCTCCAGGTCGATGTCGACGCCGTCGAAGCCGTACTCCCGCATCACGGCGTACACCGAGTCGGCGAAGTTCGCCGCGGAGGCGGAGTCGTTCACCGAGACGGTGCCCTTCTCGCCGCCGACCGAGATGATGACCTTCTTCCCGGCCGCCTGCTTGGCGCGGATGTCCGCCTTGAACTGCTCGACGGTGTAACCGTTCAGGCCCGCCGAGTCCAGGTTGAAGGTGACGGCGCCCGGGGTGCCCGTCGCGTCGGCGAAGGCGACCGCGATGATGTCGTAGTGCGACTGGACGTCGGAGATCCGCTGGACCGCGGCGCCGTTGTCGAAGTTCTGCCAGTAGCCGGTCACCGCGTGCCTGGGCAGGTCACCGCCACCGCCCCCGCCGCTCTCCTTCGTCCGCGCGGACACCGCCGCCGACTTCGCCGACTCGCCCGCCGCGTTGGTCGCCGCGACCTGGAAGGAGTACGACGTCGAGGCCGCGAGCCCGGTCACCGTCGCCGAGGTGCCCGACACCGCCGTCACCTTCGTACCGTCGCGGTAGACGGTGTATCCCGTCGCCCCCGAGACCGCGTTCCAGGCCAGTGACACCGAGGAGGAGGTCGTACCGGA
Source organism: Streptomyces sp. SM1 (assembly GCF_002910825.1). Classification (GTDB taxonomy): domain Bacteria; phylum Actinomycetota; class Actinomycetes; order Streptomycetales; family Streptomycetaceae; genus Streptomyces; species Streptomyces okerensis. Next base: position 12,040 of record NZ_NEUB01000822.1, read on the forward strand.
GACACCGAGGCCGCCCGGGGCACCCGGGACCGTGGGCTCAGGGTCGCCGCCGCCCCCGTCCGGGCCGAACACCGACAGGTCGTCCACGTGGTACGCCGCCTGGCCGTACCAGCCGTGGGTGTAGACGGTCACCGAGGTGGTGGAGGAGCCGGTGGTGAAGCTCGTCGACAGCTGCTTCCAGCTGCCGGAGTCCGGGGTCCAGGTGGACACGTCCGTCGTCCCGGTGCCGGTGACGCCCAGGTAGGCGTACCCGCCCTGCACCCAGCCGCTCAGCCGGTACGTGGAGTTCGGCTTCACCGCCACGCTCTGGGAGCAGCGGGCGTTGTCCTGGCCGGCCGGGGTGGCCTTGAGCGCGGACGCGCCGCCGTGCACCGGGGAGGAGACGGTGCTCCCGCTGTTCGCGGAACAGGTCCAGTTGCTCAGGCCCGCCTCGAAGCCGGCGTTCCTGGCGTTGTTGACGTCCGCCGCGGATGCCTGGCCCGCGCCGGCGAGGGGAAGGGCGAGGGCGAGGGCGGAGACGAGGGCTCCGGCCCAGACGCGTCTGCTGCGGCCGGGCGTTCCTGGTGCGTGGTCCACTGGGGCCTCCGGTGGGGGAAGTCGGTGAGGAGGGAGCGACGGTGGCCACCGTTGGAGGACCAAGGTGGTCCAGACCAATACCCTTGTCAATAGGTCCGGACCAGAAATGCCGCCATCGGTGCGGGAGTAGGCTTGCCGCCGGAGGGGAGGCGTGGGAGGGCCCGGGGCGGGCCCGGCGTCAAGTCGGGCGTACGGGATCCGCGCCACTGGGTCCGGATCGAGACCGGTGAGATGCTCGGCCTGCCCCGATTTGACGCACCTTGTGCACCAGTAGTTGCTGTTCAGCTACTCAAACGCTGTTCTCCGGTCACGGACCCGCGGTTACAGTGCTCACGTAGTCACGCAGTGAAGTCGCCGGAGTGCATCGGAGTAACACCCCGGCGGGCTGCCGGGTATGGGGAGAACGGGGAGCCGCGCGTGCCAACTGCCATTGCCGTGACCGGCGCCGACATGGCGTTACCGGCCCAGGACGACCGAACCCTGCCCGCCGTCGTGCTGCGGGACATCGACACCCGCCCGCTCGAACAGGTGCTGTCCGACCTGCAACTGCTCATCGAGCAGCACGGCCACGTCATCGTCGTCTGCTCGCAGGCCACCCCCACCGCCGTCCGGCGCCGGCTGCACACCCTGCGCTCCCTCCTGGAGAGCGACCGGATAGCCCTCTTCCGCCCCGATCTGCCACCGCTCGGACTGGCGGTCCTGGCCCGCCAGCTGCGTCAGCTCGCCTCCTGCGACCTCAGCCCCGGCGTCCTCGCCTCGGCCGGCCGTCTGCTGATCCACTACATCCACTCCGGCGCGCTGCTCGGTTCCGTCGCCCGGCTCGACCGTGTCCCCGTGAACCTGAAACAGCACGCCAAGTCCTGGATGCCCGGCAGCCAGTTCGCCGTACTCGCCCACCCGCAGCCCCAGCTCGTCCGCCTCGGCCCCGAAACCGCCCTCGACGGCCCCGAGTTCGGCACCTGGATGCTGGTCGCCAAGGGCCAGCTCCAGTCCGACTGGGTCAGCGCGACCCTGGCACCCGCCTGGCAGGTGCAGGGACTGCGCGAGACACCGCTGCCCGCCGAGTCCCCGGGCTGGTGGGGGACCGGCAAGGTCATCGAGTTCTGCACCTACCTGCCCGACCTGTCCGTCCTGTACCAGCTGGTCACCTCCGTACGGCGCGGCACCTGCCACTGGTGCGGCATCGACGTCATCGGCGACCGGTGCGTGTTCTGTTCGGCCACCCCGCCCGCCCCCGAGGGCCCACCCGCCCTCACCCACCGCACCTGACCCGTTCGACCACCGCACCAGCCGGCCCGACATCACCGATGAGGTTGTACGGTCTATGAACTCCCGTCAGCGCCGAGGCGTGATACTCCTGCTCCTGTCGGTCCTGTGCGCCCTCGGCGCGTTCGCCGGCGTGCTCTCCGTCATCAACGACGTGGAGTCCAAGGTCGGCCCCGAGGTCACCGCCTACCGGCTGAAGTCCGACATCGCGCCCTACACCGCGCTCCGCACGGACCAGTTCGAGAAGATCTCGATGCCCGAGCGCTGGCTCTCGGAGAACGCCGTCACCGACCTCGACGACATCCGCGGAAAGACCGCCGTCACCACCCTGCGGCAGGGCTCCCTGCTGCAGAGCGACATGGTCGTGAACCAGCCCGAACTGCGGCCGGGCCAGCAGGAGGTCGCCATCATGATCGACGCGGCCACCGGCGTCGCCGGCAAGATCACCCCCGGCGCCGCGGTCAACGTCTACGCCACCTTCGAAGGCGAACGCGAGGGCTCCCCGGACCAGTCCCGGATCATCGTGACCAACGCCAAGGTCCTCGACGTGGGCCGGCTCACCGCCCTCCAGCCCGACGAGAGCGACCGCGGCCGGCAGCCCACCGACGCCGTACCGATCACCTTCGCGCTGTCGGCCATCGACGCCCAGCGCATCACCTACGCCGAGTCGTTCGCCCAGCGGGTCCGGCTCGCGCTGGTCGCACCCGGGAGCGACACCACGGTCCCCGAGCAGGACCGGACGTACGAACTCGCGAAGGACAAGTGAGAGCCGCATGCCCACCAGGATCCTGCCGGCAGTCGGCGACGCGGACGCGGTCCGGTCCATCACCACGCTGCTCAGCCAGCTTCCCGACGCCGAGCCGGTGGCCCCGGTGGCCGACTCCACCCAGCTCGTCGACACCCTCGCACGCCTGGCCGCCGAGTCCGTCGACGAACTCCCCGAGGTCGTGGTCGTGCACGAACGGATCGGCCCCGTCCCCGCCCTGGAGCTGATCCGCGAAGTCGCCCTGCGCTTCCCCTCCGTCGGCGTCATCCTCGTCACCTCCGACGCGAGCCCCGGCCTCTTCCAGGCCGCCATGGACTACGGCGCCCGCGGCCTCGTCGCCCTCCCGCTCAGCTACGAGGAGCTCGCCAGCCGCGTCCAGGCCGTCGCCCAGTGGTCGGTCGGCGTACGCCGTCATCTGGGCGCGGGCGTCGACGTGTTCACCGGAATCGGCGGCACCGTCGTCACCGTCAGCGGAGCGAAGGGCGGCGTGGGCACGACACTGACCGCCGTCCAGCTCGCCCTCGCCGCCCAGGCGTCCGGCCGCAGCACCGCCCTGGTCGACATGGACCTCCAGACCGGTGACATCGCCTCCTACCTGGACGTCCAGTTCCGCCGCTCCGTCGTCGACCTGGCCGCGGTGGGCGACATCTCCCCGCGCGTCCTGGCCGACGCCGTCTTCCGCCACGACACCGGCCTCGCCCTGCTGCTCGCCCCCGCCGAGGGCGAACGCGGCGAGGACGTCACCGACCGCGCCACCCGGCAGATCGTCAGCGCCCTGCGCTCCCGCTACGAGGTCGTCGTCATCGACTGCGGCGCCCAGCTCGGCGGGGCCGGCGCGGCGGCCGTGGAGATGGCCGAGCGGGCCCTGCTGGTCACCACCCCCGACGTGGTCGCCGTACGGGGCGCCAAGCGGGCCGTGCGGATGTGGGACCGGCTGCAGATCCGCAAGGCGGAGGAGACCACGATCGTCGTCAACCGGCACACCCGGGGCACCGAGATCCAGCCCCCGCTCATCCAGAGGATCACCGGCACGACGGTGGCGGCCACCACGGTTCCCGCCCACTTCAAGGAACTCCAGGCAGTGGTGGACGCCGGACGCGTCCACGAGCTGGAGAACAAGAGCACGGTGAAGCAGGCCCTGTGGGGCCTGGCCGGCGAACTCGGCCTGGTCAAGGTGGCCGAGGGCGCCCACAAGGGCGGCCGGCTGCGCGGCGACCGGGGGTCGGTGAGCTTCCGGAGGCGGAAGGACGGCGGGGGATGAGAGGAATGCGGACTACGGCCTCACGGCGGCCCGGCGACCGTGACCGTGACCGGGGCCAGGTCACCATCGAGTTCCTCGGCATGACGCCGACGATCCTCGTCACGCTGGTGGTGCTGTGGCAGCTCGTGCTCGTGGGGTACACCTTCACGCTCGCGGGGAATGCTGCGGACGAGGCGGTACGGGCGGCGACCGCGGCGGAGCGGGGCGGCGCCCGCGAGGGAGCCTGCGAGGAGGCCGGTCTCGACAAGCTGTCGGGCGCGTGGGCGGGGGGAGCGAACGTGGACTGTGCGACGGGAGGCGGCTTCGTCACCGCCGACGTGAAACTCGACGTCCCCATCCTCTTCCCGGGCACGGTCTCCTTCCCCTTCAGGGTGACGGGCCACGCGGGCGCGGTCGAGGAGGAGGACTGAATGCCGTACCGACATGGCACATGCCGGCGGGAGCGCGGCCGGATCCGGCGTCGCGACCGGGACCGGGGCCAGGCGGCGCTCGAGTACCTGGGCTTCCTCCCCGTCCTGCTCATCGTCGGCATGGCCGTCGTACAGCTCGGCCTGATCGCCTACACCGCCCAGCAGGCGGGCACCGCGGCGCGGGCGGGAGCGCGCAGCGCGTCGCTGGACCAGGGCGCCGCAGGGGCCTGCTCGGCCGCCGTCAGTTCCTGGCTGGCCGACCGCACCACCTGTGTGCCGGTGCCGCTCGGCAAGGAGGTCACCGTCACCGCCACGGTCGACATCCCCTCGATCGTCCCGGGCTGGAACTTCGGCCCCGCCCGCAAGACCGCCACGATGCCCGTCGACCACTGACGTGCTGAGGAACAGGGACCAGGAACAAGAACGAGGAGCACGGGACTCATGAGCCTGCGGGCACGCATCAACTCCCCCGAGGAGACGGCCGGGCGGGGCGAGGACGGCCACATGGTCGCCTCCTACCGCGCCAAGCTCCTGGAGGAGATCGACCTCGCGGAGATGAGTTCGCTGGCCGCGGCCGAGCGCCGGGCCCGGCTGGAACGCGTCCTCGGCCACATCATCAGCCGCGAGGGCCCGGTCCTGTCGACCGTCGAGCGCTCCCAGCTGATCCGCCGCGTCGTCGACGAGGCACTCGGCCTCGGCATCCTGGAACCCCTGCTGGAGGACGCGTCGATCACCGAGATCATGGTGAACGGCCCCGACGCCATCTTCGTGGAGCGCGGCGGCCGCGTGGAGCAGCTCCCCATGCGGTTCGCCTCCAACGACCAGCTGATGCAGACGATCGAGCGCATCGTCTCCACCGTCAACCGCCGCGTCGACGAGTCCAACCCGATGGTCGACGCCCGTCTCCCCTCCGGCGAGCGCGTCAACGTCATCATCCCGCCGCTGTCCCTGACCGGCGCCATCCTCACCATCCGCCGCTTCCCGCGCTCCTTCACCCTCCAGGAGCTCATCGGCCTCGGCTCGCTCGACGAGCAGATGCTGTACCTGCTGGCGGGGCTGGTGCAGGCACGCTTCAACGTCATCGTGTCGGGTGCCACGGGCACCGGCAAGACCACGTTGCTGAACGCCCTCTCCGGCCTGATCCCCGAGGGCGAGCGCATCATCACCATCGAGGACTCCGCCGAACTCCAGCTCCAGCAGCCGCACGTCATCCGCCTGGAGTCCCGCCCGCCGAACGTCGAGGGCAAGGGCAAGATCACCATCCGCGACCTCGTCCGCAACTCCCTGCGCATGCGCCCCGACCGCATCGTCGTCGGTGAGGTCCGCGGCGGCGAGTCCCTCGACATGCTCCAGGCCATGTCCACCGGCCACGACGGCTCCCTCGCCACCGTCCACGCCAACAGCGCCGAGGACGCGCTGATGCGCCTGCAGACCCTCGCCTCCATGTCCGACGTGGAGATCCCCTTCGTCGCCCTGCACGACCAGATCAACAGCGCCGTCGACGTGCTCGTCCAGCTCACCCGCTTCGCCGACGGCGCCCGCCGCATCACCGAGATCGCCCTCCTGGAGAGCCACGGAGGAGAGCCGTACCGGCTCGCCACGGTCGCCCGCTTCCACGCCCGCCCGATGACCGCCGACGGCCGCGTCTACGGCGCCTTCGAGCACTACCCCCTCCCGCGCCGCACCGCCGACCGCCTCTACACGGCGAGCCAGCCCGTCCCGCAGGCGTTCGGCATCGCCCAGTCCGCCGACCAGCTCGCCACCAGAGAAGCCAGGTAGGAACCGTCCATGGAGTTGCACGACCTGACCACGCTGACCACCGGCATCGCCCTGCTGACCTGTGTCCTCGCGGTCGTCGGTGTGCATTCCTACGCTTCCGGCCGGGCGCAGCGCCAGGCACTGGTGGCCCGCCTCTCGGCCACCGGACAGATCCCCGTCGCCGGCCGTCGCCGCCACTTCCCCACCCTGGACCGCCGACTGCGCCGCACCGGCTTCGGCAGGAAGCTGGAACTGCGCCTGCTGGCCACCGGCCTGGACATCACCCCCGGCGAGTTCGTCGCCGCGATGCTCGCCGGCGTCGCCGGCCTCTGGCTGATCGGCCAGTCCACCCTCGCCCCCTTCTTCGGCCCGATCGCCGGTCTCCTCGGCATCGGGGCGGCCTGGCAGTTCCTCAACTGGCAGCGTCAGAAACGCATCGAGAAGTTCATCAACCAGCTCCCCGAGCTGGCCCGCATCCTGGCCAACGCCACCCAGGCCGGCCTGGCGCTCCGTACCGCCATCGGCATGGCGGCGGAGGAACTGGAGGCCCCGGCGGGCGAGGAACTGGCCAAGGTCGCCAACCAGCTGGCGATGGGCGCCTCCATGGACGACACCCTCGGCGAACTGGCCGACCGCCTTCCCTCCCGCGAACTGGTCGTCCTGGTCACCACGCTGGTGCTGTCCAGCCGGGCGGGCGGCCAGGTCGTCAGCGCGCTGCGCAACCTGACGGAGACGCTGGAGGAGCGCAAGGAGACGAGGCGCGAGGTCCGCACCCAGCTCTCCCAGGTCAGCATGACGTCGTACGCCGTACCCGTCCTCGGCGTCGGCTCGTTGTTCCTGATGAACGGCGTGAAGGACGGCGCCCTCGAGCGCATGACCGGCTCCCCGGCCGGCCAGGCCGCGGTGATCATCGCCTTCGGGCTGTACGCCGTGGGCTTCGTCCTCATCCGCCGACTGTCCCGCATCGACGTCTGACCGGCGAGGAGGCCGACCGAATGGGACTTCTGCTCGCGCTGCTGATGGGCCTCGCCGTCTGGGGCGTCTTCGCCGGCATCCGCATGTACCGCGCGGAGGCCAAACTCCCCAGCGACCTGATGCTGGCCCTGGAAGTCGGATCCACGCGCACCGGCGCGGTCGACTCCCTCGTCGACCGCATGGGCATGCGCTACGCCCCCGCCGTGCTGCGCCTCATGGGCCCGGCGAGGGTCGCCAGGTACCGGCGCAGGATCGACCTGGCGGGCAACCCCGGCGGCCTCACCATCGACCGCTACGCCGCCCGCCGCGCGGTCTACGGCGCGCTGGGCGGCGTCGGCTTCCTGGTCTTCCTCATGCGCGGCCAGCTCTTCGTGGCGCTGCTGCTGCTCGCCTTCGGGGCGTTCTGGACGGAGGTCGGCATCTGGTCGGCGATCCGTATCCGCAAGGACGTCATCGAACGCACCCTGCCCGACTTCCTGGACGTGCTGGCCGTCGTGGTCAGCGCGGGCCTGGGCTTCCGGCAGGCCCTGGACCGGGTGTCGATGAAGTACGAGGGCCCGTGGGCGGACGAACTGCGCATCACACTCCGCCAGATGGACCTCGGCATGAGCCGCAGGCAGGCGTTCGCGGAGCTGCGCCGACGCAACGACTCCGAGCAGGTGGCGATGTTCGTGACGGCGCTGCAGCAGGGGGAGGAGCTGGGCGCGCCGATCGTCGACACGCTGGTGTCGCTGGCCAAGGACATGCGCCGTACGGACGCGCAGAACGCCCGCCGGAAGGCGGCCCGCGCGGTCCCCAAGGCCACCATGATGATCACCACGTTCATGGTCCCGGCCACGATGATCCTCCTCGGCGCCGGCCTGATCCTCGGCTCCGGCACCGACTTCGGCTCGATCACGGGCGAGTAGGACGGGGCGGCTGAGATGACGACGACCAGGGAACGCACGAGGCTGCTCCGCCGCCCGGCCGCCGGGCCGCCGGAGATCACCACCCCGCCGGCGGGCACGGTCCTCCCGCCCTCCGCGAGGACGGGCGCCCCGGACGTCCCGGTGACGTCGGTGACGCCGATGCTGCCGCCGGGATGGGAGCCGGTGACCGGAGCGCACCCGCAGGCCCACGGAGCGGCGGCCGCCGACGGCGCCGGGGCCCCACAGGGGCCACCCGCACCCGACAACGAGAGCCGCACGGGTGGTGCGGGTGGGAACCCGGATCCGGCCGAAGGCCGGACGCACCCCCCACAACCCGCACCCGCACCCGACGCGCAGATCCAGGCAAACGCCCTCCAAGCCCTCTGCCGGCAGGCATTCGGCTTCAGGCTGGCGATGATCGCCCTCGCGGCCCCCGCGGCCCTCCTGAACGCCGGCCCCGGCTGGGGCACCCGCCTGGTCGCCACAGCGGTGATCGTCACCTTCATGGCGTCCTACGTCCTCTTCCGCGACTGGGAACGTTTCGGCCCCCTCCTCCTGCGCCACCCCACCCTCCTGGCCGTTGACACCCTCTTCGGCGCCCTGCTCCTGATCTCCGCCGGCCCGGACACGACCCTCGCCTACGTCAGCGTCTGCACCCCCCTCCTCGCCGGCCTCGCCTACGGCTGGCGCGGCGCCGCGGTCTTCGCCTCCCTCCAGGGCCTGATCCTCCTGCTCGTCTACGCGACCCTGGAGGACCCGCACACGGACCTGGCGCAGACACTCCTCCTCCCCGGCCTCTGCGTGATCGCCGGAGCCGTCGGCTCGAGCCTGCGCAAACTGATGCTCAGCCTCGGCCGGGCGCCCCAGGCGCTGACGGCGATCCAGGCCCGCCTGGCGGTCACGGAGGCGGTCAGCGCGGAACGGGCACGCCTGGCCCGCGAGATGCACGACTCGGTCGCCAAGACCCTCCACGGAGTGGCCCTGGCGGCGGACAGCCTGACCGCCACGACGGACGCCCCGCACATCGACCCGGACCTGGTGAGACAGCAGGCGGAACTGGTGGCACGCTCGGCCCGCAGAGCCGCCGCCGAATCGCGTGAACTCCTGGCCGACCTCCGCCGGGAGTCGGACCCGGACCAGGGCACGGACGTGCTCGTGGAACTCGCCGCTCGCACCCGCGACTTCAGCAAACGCACGGGCCTGCCGGCGTCCTACGGTCCCACCGGCGAGGACAGCGTCCCCCCGGTCCCCCCGGCCGTGGCCCGCCAGCTCCTCACCATCGCCCAGGAGGCGCTGGAGAACGCCCACCGCCACGCGGGACCTTCCAGGGTCGACGTCCGGGCGGGCGTCCACGGAGACCTGCTCCGCATCAGCGTCTACGACGACGGCGCCGGCCTCCCGCCCGGCACGAACCTGGAACACCTCCGCAGGGCGGGCCACTTCGGCCTGGTGGGCATGGTGGAGCGGGCGGCCTCGGTCGGCGCCCGCATCCGCATAGGACGGGGCACCCTCGCCCAGGGCACGGAGGTCCGCCTGGAACTCCCGCTCGCGGCGGTATCGCCGACCACTCCGACGGAGGCCATGCCATGACGACACCGCCGAACCCCTTCGAGTACGCCCCACCGCCCCCCGCCTCGCTCCGCGTGGTGGTGGTGGACGACAACCCGGTGGTCCGCGCGGGCCTGACGGCCCTCCTCACCGGCCGCGAGGACATCACGGTCGTGGCGGAGGCGGCGGACGGCCGGGAAGCCTACGAGGCCGCCCGCGCCCATCGCCCCGACGTCATCCTCCTGGACGTCCGCATGCCCGGCGTGGACGGCATCTCCGCCCTTCCCCACCTGGTCGGCATCGCCCCGGTCGTGATGCTGACGTACAGCAGGGAGTCGGAGATCGTCCAGGAGGCGCTGCGCAGGGGAGCGGGCGGCTATCTGGTCCACGGCGAGTTCACGGCGGACCAGCTGGTGTCGGCGGTGCGCGACATCAAGGAGGGCCGACCCCACTTCACCGCGACAGCGGCAGGTGCGTTGCTCTCGCAACTTCGACAGAGGGCGGGCTCGGGGCACCCGTTGCCGGAGGGATTGGGTGCCGGAAGCACAACTCATCGCCAGTCGCCGCGATTCGGCCTGCCGCACATCCCGCCCCCACCTACTTCTGCGGAAAACCTTTCGCATCTGCAACCGGATATGGCACAGTCGTCGTCTGGGTGGGCAAGCGGTCGCCCGGCCGCACCCGACAGGTCCAGGTTCCAACTGAGCGCGAGGGAGGCGGAGATCATGGACCTCATCGCCTCCGGCATGAACAACCAGCAGATCGCCGCGACGTGCTTCATCAGCGAGAAGACGGTCAAGAACCACATCAACCGCATCTTCGCGAAGCTCCACAGCACAAGCCGTTCCGAGGCCGCGGCGAAGTGGCTCGGCACGGCACCGGGCTCGGGTCGAGGGGTGGGGTGACCTCCGGTGACGGCATGGGGGAAGAGGCGCTGGGCCCGCGATTGGGCCCCGGATTGGGCCCTGGGGCCCTCTGACGGGCGAGGTGCCCGGCCGTACGTTACTGCTGTCGAAAGCGGCCCCGCGAAAGAGGCCGCCACCGCATCAGCCGGAGGGGACCACCATGAAGAACTGGATCAATACGACCGTCAGTTACCTCCACTCCCGCGCCGCCCGCAACGACAAGGGCCAGACCGCGGTGGAGTACCTGGGCATCATCGCGGTGGTCGTGGCGATCGTGCTGGCGATCACGGGGACGGACATCGGGCAGTCGATCTACGACGCGATCACCGCGCAGGTCGCGGAGGTTGTCGGCTGATCCGGCGCAGCCGCTACTGCGACGCAGGGCAGGCATTCCCCATCTACATCACGGTGGTGGGGGGCCTGCTCTTTCTCGCGTTCGCGTACTTCGCAGTCGGTCAGGCCGCGGCGAACCGGAACGACGCGCAGACAGCCGCTGACGCGGCGGCCCTGGCGGCAGCCCAGGACAGGCGGGAGAAGCTCGCCGACGCCCTGACGAAGAGTATTGATGATCCGTTGGCCTGGGCGGACATCTTCGCGGGTTACGTGCCAGGAATAGGGCCGTCGTGCTGGCGTTCTTACCAACTCGCAGCGCAGAACGATGCAACTGTGCTGTCCTGCGTACCTGACGGCCTGCTGGGGTTCACGGTCGAGGTCGTGACGAACGGGACAGTGGGCGAATCCATCGTCCCGGGCACTGAGAACAAGCGGTCGCGCGAAGAGGCCACTGCGGTGATCGAGCCTCGCTGCGAGTTCGAACTTCCGACAGGGGACGCGCTGCCTCTGCTCACCTGTATGGGAACGGAGTGGGAGCTGGACCCCGAGGCCCCGGAGGAATTGCTCCCACAGCCCGAAGACCTCTTCGACGTCCATCTGACCCACTGACAGCGAACGACGAACAAAGAAGGAAGCAGAGGCATGAGTATGCGGTTCGCTACGAAGGCCCGCAGGAGGATGGTCGCACTGACCGCTGTGGCCGGACTGGCCCTCGGAGTGGCCGGGTGCGGCGGTGGGGGAGGCGACGACAAGAAGCCGGAGACTTCGGCCTCGGCGTCCAAGGGCAATGGATCCGATCCAAGTGCTCAAGAGGGGCAGGCGGAGGACGTTCTTGCCGAACTGAGGGGGTCGGGAGGACTGCTCCTTCGGATTACCTCAGCACAACGCGACGCCGGAGGCTTTGTCACCGTCAATGCCGATTTGAAGAACGAAGGAGACAAGACCACAGTCGTCCCGGCCGGGCTGAGCGGGAATGAGACCGAGATCGTTCGAAACGGCAGGTCGCTGGGCGGTGCCACGCTGGTCGATTCGACGGGTAAGAAGCGGTACTACGTACTGCGCGACACGGACGGTCGCCCGTTGACGACCACAGGCTTCTCAACCATCAAGGCGGGGGAAAGCATGTCTGTCTTCATGCAGTTCCCCGCACCGCCTGCGGAGACCCCCGAAGTCACCTTCCAACTGCCGACGTTCGCCAGCGGCACCATCCAGATCTCTGGTTGAGGCAGAGGATGACTCACAAACGCCTGCTCCTCATCGGAACCGTAGCCACCCTCCTGGCGGTCAGCCCCGGAGTGGCAATCGCCGACGACGGCCCCAGCGTTCCCCCCGGCACCGAGGCCACCGCTGCGGCCCCCGTAGAACTCGACCCCAACGACCCCGACCTCAAGCTTCCGGAGGGCGCCACCCTCGCGGAGCCGAAGGTTCTCGACATCAAGCAGGTCGTCGAAGACCAAAGCGGTGACGAACGCCGCGAGGACACCAACTCCAACGTCACGTTCGCACTTCAGGCCGAGGTCCTGTTCGGCAAGGACAGCGCCAAGCTCGGCGGCGAGGCGAAGTCCCGTATCGCCGCCATCGCGGACGAGATCAAGAAGCAGAACGCCGCGAGGATCCGCGTCTTCGGCTTCACGGACAACCTGGGCTCTTCCGCCCACGGCGACGTCCTGTCCCGCAAGCGCGCCAACGCCGTACACGGCATCCTCGTCCAGGAACTGAGCGACTCGGACGTCACGTACGAGGTCCGTGGCTACGGAGAGCAGTATCCGATCGCCGACAACTCCACGGAGGCCGGCCGGAAGAAGAACCGGAGGGTCGAGATCTCCTTCCCGCGCACGGGGAGCTGATCACTCGGCGCCGAGCTGGCGATCGGCCCAGACGTAGCTTTCGGGCAGCAGGTCGGTGATGAGGACGGTCCGGAGGTCATCGCCGTTGCCGACGATGACCTCAAGGGCCGGGAAGTGGGTCTCTTCCCACCGCAGCGGCCAGGGGCCGGTGAGCGATCTCCGTGACGATCCCGGTGGCCGCCGCGCGGCCTTCGGGGGTGGGTGTGAGCGGGTACACGTGGACCGCTCCCTCACAGAGGGTCACGCTGACCGGAGCCCCTTCGGCGAGCGCACGGCGTTGCAGTACCCGCACGTCGGGGAGGCACAGGTCGCGGGTGCCGACGAACACGTCCATGGCGGCGAGGCCGGCGAGCGGGCCGTTGACCGGGCTCAGGCGCGGGTCGGTCGGGTCGTCGCCGCCCGCCCAGGCCCGTCCCACCTCGACCAGCCCGACCGGGGCCAGCCAGGGATCGCGGCGTGCGGCGGCAGGTATCTCCGGGTTGCCGAGGGTCAGGTCCAGCCAGGGGGCGATCAGCACCAGCCGGCGAGGCTGCGGAAGCCCGGAGGTGTGCAAGGTCTGGGCGAAACCCAGGGCCAGGCCGGCCCCGGCGGAGTCGCCGACGAGGGTGACCTCGGAGGCGGGTGTCCGGGTCAGCAACTCCCGGTACACCTCGGTGACGAGGGGATACGCCTCACGGTAGGTGTGCTGGGGAGCAAGGCCGTAGAGCGGGACCTCGGCACGCACGCCCGCGTCGGCGAGCGCGCCTATCAGCGTCCAGTGCTGCCTGGCGATCTCGCTGACGTACGCCCCGCCGTGCAGGTAGACGGCGGCCCGGGACGTCTCCCGCCCGCGAGGGGAGACGGTCCAGGACACGAACCCGTCGACCTGCCGGGCGGAGACATCATGGCGCTTGAGCAGCGCGGCAGGCGGCTCCGCCGATCCCTTCGCCGCACGCAACCGCCGCCGGGCCCGGGAGACACTCGACGAACGCGGCTTCATCCTCAGCCGCGCGTACGACGCGACCACGTGCATGGCCAGACTCACGGAACCTCCACAGCGGATGTCATGGGGTGACGCGTGGCGCCCCCGCCTCAAGGATGCCGTCGTCGCCCACCCGCCAGACGGTGACGGCTCTGCCGGGAGTCCCCGGAACATCGCCGTAGTCGACGCCGCCCTGGACGCCAAGGTCGGTGCACGGTCCTCCCGCGAGTGCGGCGGGTCGGTGCGAACGGCGGGCGGTGATATGGGCACGGGGGATCGTAGGGGCGGTCGGGGAGGTACTGCCTCCACTGGGACTCGGTGATCGGCTCCGATTCGGCGCACAGCCGCCCGAGGACGGCGTCGATGTCCGTGCGCCACAGCTGCGTGCTGTCGCCCGTGGAGACCGCGATCAGGCCCCCGTCGGGGCTGAAGGCGACCCCCGTGGTGGAGTAGCGCTCGTGGGTGGCGAGCAGGGCCACCTCCCGGGGCGCGGACGCGTCGGCGACGTCCCACAGCCGTACGGCCCCGTGGTCGTCCGCGCCGGCCAGCAGGGGCCGTGCCGGATCCGCCGCGAGGTGGGTCACCTCGCCCGAATGCCTCGGTGCGGAGCCCTCGGCCCTGGCCCGGTGCGGGTCGGTGATGTCCCAGACGGTGACGGTGCCCGCGGAGTCCCCGACGTACAAGGTGTTCCCCTCCGGGCTGGTGGCGAGGGCCGTGACACGGTCGGCGTCCCTCAGCGGGAGCACGTCCGTCCGCACGGGGTCGTACCGGCCGCCGGTGCGGCCGAGGTCCCACACCTGGACGGCATCGCGCTCCTTGCTGAACACGGCCAGGAGCCCACGGTCCCCGGCGAAGGCGACGGGCGCGGCTTCGGAGTAGACCGCCGAGCCGGACCCGGAACCGGGCAGTGTGCCGAGGTCCCGGGGGCGGTCCGGGTCGCTGACCTCCCACAGACGGACAGGGCCGAGCGGTTCGGCCGCGGCCAGGACCGTACCGTCGGGTCCGTGGACCACCCCCTGTGGGTCCTCGGCCTCCTCGAAGCGGCCTCGTTCGCGCGGGTCCGTGGGGTCGGTCACGTCCCAGAGGCCCAGCGGGTGGCCGGTGGCGAGGGTGCGCCCGTCCGGGCTGAAGGAGTACGTCTGGCCGCCGCTCCTGAAGGAGGGGAGTGTGGCCAGGTGCCGGGGTTCCGGGATCCCGCCCACCTGGTGAAGGGCACCGGGGGCCGGTCACCAGGGTCCGGCCCCCGGGGCCGAAGGGCTGGGAGGACAGGTGACCGGAGGGCAGGGACGCGTAGGCCGACGAGGCCCGGGAGCCGTGGACGTTCCACACCCGTACGACACCCTCCGCCCGGCGTGCCTCGTCCGGGTCGGCGGCGTCGCCCAGTGCCACGGACGCGAGGGTGCGGCCGTCCGGGGCGAAGGCGAGGGAGGTGACGGCGTTCGTGTGCCCGGTGAGACGGTCGCCCTGGAGGGGACGGCCGGGGTCGGAGATGTCCCACAACTGGACGGCCCCGTTGCCCGCCGCGACGGCCAGTGTCCTCCCGTCGTCGGTGAAGGCCACCGGCGTGCTCCATGAGTTCTGGCCGTCGAGCGAGGCACGCCGTACCGGGTGCCGGGGATCCGAGATGTCCCACAGCGCGGCGGTCCCGTCCTCGCCGGCGGTGGCGAGGAGGTGGCCGGCGGGACTGAACACCACCGCGGAGGACGGCGTGTCGAGGGTACTGAGGGACGACAGCCGTCCGGCCGGGGACAGGCTCATGATCCGCACACGTTCGTCTCCCGCCCCCGTCGCGACCAGCCTTCCGTCCGGGCTCGCGTCGGCGCCGTAGCCGAGGGCCGACTCGAACGCGGACGAATAGCCGGTCACTTCGGGGCGGCGCGGGTCGCGGACGTCCAGGACGACCACGCGCAGACCGTTGCCCACCGTCAGTAGCGAGGAAGTTCCGGCGAAGGACAGCTCCTTCACGTCGGTAACGGGCCGTGCGGAGCCGAGCGGCCTGGGCTTGTGTGCGTCCGTCACGTCCCACAGGCGTACGTGTCCGGCCGAGTCACCCTCGGCCAGCACATCGCCGTCCGCGCTGAAGGCGACTGTCCTCGTGCCGTTCCCGTGGCCCCCGAAGGCGGACATGACGTTGCCCGTCGTCGCGTCGAACAACGTCAGGCCACCGTGCGAGGCGGCGGCCAGTATCCGCCCCCGCGGGCTGAACGCGACGGCACGCGAGCTGCCGTCCGTGTGCAGCACACGGGGAATACTCGCGCCGGCGAGCAGGGCACCGACGGCCTCCTCCGTCTGCGACAGGCGGTATGCCTGCACAAGGAGCTGACGCGCCACATCGGGATGCTGGTACCGGATGGAATCTGCCTCGGCAACCAACTGGCGTGAAGTGGCCTCCAGTTGACGTTGGACTGCCAGATCGAGCTGACGGTCGGCCGCCAGGCCGAGCCCCGTCGCCGTGGCCAGCAGCGTGCAGAGGGCCGTCACCGTCGCTGCGATCAACTGGTTTCGTCGTCTCCTCAGCCGGACGTGGTGGCCGATGAGTTCGGCCTTCGGCCGCCCCTGGATCGGTGCGACGAACTCCGCGACGTCCGCCAACAGCCGGCGATCGTTGAAGGGGACGGAGCCGCGCTCGTCGATCTGCGTGCGCAGCCATCTCAGGTCCACCCAGCGTGGAGCCCCGGGCGTGACGGTCAGGGCCCGCTCCAGCTGCTCTCGGGGCAAGGCGTCCGTCCGGGACCAGTCGAAGTCCCGCGTCGCCGGGTTCCACTCGAGGCGCCCGTCGGACCACCCGATCAGCATGCGCTCGCCGCCCTTGTGCGCCACCCACCAGTCGATCTCGGCGCGCACCCATGGGGACGCGGCGGCGATGAGGAGAGGCCATCACGACGAGCCAGTTCGAACGGGCCAGGGCGTTCTCGATGTCGGCTCGCAGATCCGGGCTGGCACCGAGATGCGTGATGTCCCGGAACACCCGCAGCCGCACCGGCCGGTACCAGGGGCGCCCGAAGTTCTCCATGCAGCGCTGGAAGACGGCCGCGACATCGCGGTCGCGGCGCTGGCTGTACGAGATGAAGACGTCGTACTCCGCTGTCCCTTCCCGGGCCACCCGCCCTCGCGCACGGCCGGACCGTATGCCAGGCGGTGTCAATGGGCGCCCATCCGCTCCTCCGCCGGCAACCGCCGCCCGGCGCACGAGGCACTCGGCGCATGCGGCTTCATCACCCCGGGCGGCGCGTACAACGCGACCGCGTGCGTGGCCGGACTCATGGACTTCCCAAGTCGATCGTCAGACGCACCCCCACCCGCAGCCCCCACCCCTCCATCGCCCCCGCCTCGGCCTCGAGCACATGGCGGGCCCGGAGCCGGGGGAGCCCGAGCCGGCCGGGTGGCATGGTGCGTACGGCGACGACCCGGAGCCGCCGGTCGAGATAGGCGACGTCGATGGGCATCCGCATACGGAAGGTGTGCACGCTGTTGGCGGGGGAGAGGAGCAGCGCCCCGTCGAGGGAGTCCCGCCCCAGCAGTCCCCTGGTACGGGCCCGGTAGGACCCGGCGATCTCCAGGGGGACGCACACAGCGGGCCCCGCGTCACCGTCCCCCCGCACGGTCAACTCCCCGCGCCCGTCACGCCAGCGCCCCATCCCCGACCGCCCCCTCCACCGTGAACCACGGCCGACCCCACACCACCGGACCCGCTGAAGCCGCCGGGCCCGCTGAAGCCGCCGGGCCCGCTGAAGCCGCCGGGCCCGCTGAAGCCGCCGGACCCGCCGGAACCACCGGACCCACCGAACCCTCCGAACGTATCCCCGGCGGCCCCCCGGCGTCAGTGCTTGCGGAGTTGTGCGGCCAGGGCGGCGAGGGTCTGGGCCGTCTCGGCCAGGCTCGCCACGGCGGATTCCAGCTCCGAGGCGACGCGGGGCGACGCGGGAAGGCCGGTGGACGAGGAGGGGACGGCGACAGGGGTGCCGCGATAGCCGATGGGGCCTTCGTTGTGGCGCTGGTAGTAGCCGGTGAACGCCTGCCCGGCGGGCGCCTCGGCGAAGGAGACCTGGGCCAGCCGGGTCTCGTTCGCCCCGGCGTTGCGGGTGATGTCGAGACGGAAGTGACGGTAGCCCGGCGCGGTGGCGCGGAGGAAGAACTCCCGCGTCTCGTAACGCCCGGTGAAGGTCTCACCGGCGCGCGAGTCCAGCGGCGTCCAGGCCTTGCCGTCGGCCGAGCCGTACAGGGTCCAGTCGCGGGGGTCGCGGTCGGGGAAGTCGTTGGCCGACGTCAGGGAGTACGAGGCGACGGCGGCGGGGCCGGTGAGGGTGAAGTCGAGCCGGGCGGTGTCGTCGCCGGCCAGCCACTTGGTACGGCGGTCGTTGCGGAGGTTGCCGGCCACTTCGCCGTTCGGACGGTACTCGTCGCTCGCCCTGACCCTGGTCACCGCGACGTCGGTGGTGGCGGCGTGCAGCACCGCCACACCCGAATTGCCACGCTGATCATGCCAGTTCACCCGCTCGACGGGTGCCGTCGCACCGTCGTCCACCAGCAGCCGCAGCTCGTGGGACGTGTGCCAGCCGCCGCCCCAGCCCTCCTCCGTGTGGAAGCGGTGCGACGTGGAAGCGGAGAGGTTCTCGGTCTCCTGCGAGAACGGCCTGCGGTCGCCGAGACGCCCCTGGTACTCGTACGCCGTACCGTCCGCCGCGCGGTAACAGCCGTGGAAGCCGGACATGTCGGACTGGAAACTGATCGCGGACTCGGCGCCGTCCGCCGTGCGCCAGCCGAGCTGGGCGGGCAGGGAGCACTCGTCCCGGTCGAGGTGGAAGAGCAGGCGCGGTGCCGACTGCCAGGAGGACGAGGAGGAGTGGGCGAGGCGGCGCTCCGTACGGTAGGAGAACACCGAGTCGCGGGCCGCCTCCGCCGTCCGTGCCCGCTCCGAACGGCCGCGCTCCCAGACGGGGTCCAGGGTGATCCGGTAGAGCCACAGCATGCTCCGGGCCTTGCCCGAGGTGCGTATCTCCAGGGTGTTGGTGCCCGGCTTCAGCAGGTGCCCGGGTACGGCGAGGACATTGTCCTGCGGAAGGTCCCCGCCCCCGGGCACGGTGAGGTCCGCGACCAGCGGCTCGCCCTGCAACAGTACGTCCATCGGGGCGTACCCGATCGAGGCGCCGAGCTTGGAGACGAGGGCCGTGACGGTGAGCGTCGCCTGCTCGACGTCCTCCGGGTCCGCCACCTCGAAGCGCAGCGTCACACTCCCGCCCGCGTTCAGCGCCAGATGCGACCCGGCGGACCGCGTCCGCTGACGCTCGACCTTCGCATTGACAAGGCGGGCCGGTTCGGCGGAGAAGTCCGCGTAGGTGACGTCAAAACCCATGAGGTTGCCCCACGTCCTTCGTGATCGTCAGTGACAGCCGCGCCAACGGTGCGCGCCGACCGTGATCACGGACCCTAGTGCGCCCGACTGACAACGCCTGCGGTCCCGGGGCCGCGCGGCGCCCGGGCGCGGTTGGGTGCTGCTTTGGGCCCACGGGCCCATGTCCCGACACCCTCCCCTCCCTACCCTCGGGCCCGTGCCGTGTACGAAACACGGTGCGCGTCGGGGGAGTTGCGGAGGGGGCGGGGGGCATGGCCTGGACCGGGGGAGGAGCGGCGTCCGGGGCGGTTCGGGTGCCGGACGGCGGGGGTGGGCGACGGGACATGCCCCGGCCTCTGTCCCGTGCACTGCTGCTCGTGCACGCGCTGTTCGCGTTCACCGTGCTCGGTGGCGCGGGCCTGCTCCTCACCGCCGCGTCGTTCGACGCGGTGGACGGTACCCTGCTCGCCCAGGTGGCCTACGCCGCCGCTCCCGGTGTGCTCGGCTGGTGGCTGGCCCGTCGCAGCCGGCAGGGCGGAGCCCCGGTCTGGATCGGGCTGGTCGTCGTACAGGCGTGGCTCGTCCTCGGCTCGATGTCCAACGTCGCCGACGGATCGGCCCGTGGCCTCACCCAACTGCTCCTCCCTCTCCTCGTCCTGTTCCTGCTGACCCGCCCGGCGAGTCGCGACTGGTTCCGCCTCGCCGTACCGGACCGGCGGGAGCGCCGCCCGTTCTCCCTGTCCCGGATGATCCGCTGGCGCCGGGACGACGGTCAGACGGCGGTGGAGTACGCGGGCCTGATCGCGGTCGTCGCGGCGATCATCGGCGCGCTCGTCGTCACCGGCCTGGGCGGGACGATCCTCACCGAGGTCCAGGCGCAGGTGTGCCGTGTCACCGGGACCGCCTGTCCCGCGCCCGGAAACGGCGGCGGCGACGGCGACGGCGACGGTCGGGTCACGGCGGAGGACGGTGACGGCGCGAGCGACGGAGGCGACGGGGGCGGTGCCGACGCCGGGGGCGAGGCGACCGGCGGTGCGGGGAACCCCGGTGGAGAGCCGGGCGGCACGGACCCCGGCGGCGACCCGTCCGCCGGCCCTCGGGGTGATCCCTCCGTCGTCGACCCGGTGGCCGCCGAGGACGAGATCGACGAGCCGCCCTACGAGGACCCGACCGCCGGAAACGGTGACGGGGAGGACGGCGGCGAGGGAATCGACGAGGGCTGCTTCTCCGGCTTCGGCGCCTTCTTCGGCTGCGCCGGGGACCAGCTCGGGCAGGTGGGCGGAGGCCTCTTCGTCGACGGCGTCTGGGGTGACGTCACCGGCATCTGGGACGTGGTGACCAGCCCGGTCGACACCTGGAACGGCCTGATGGACTACGGCGGTTCCCTGGGCGACGAGTGGACGGACAACACCGCCGACGCCCGTGAGATGTGGGACGACGGCGACTACCTCGGCGCGATCCGGGACTGGGGCGGCGCCTCGCTCGGCACCGGCGGAACCGTCCTGTGGGACTCCTTCGTCGGCGACGACGTCGAGGACCAGTGGAACGACGGCAACGAGACCCGGGCCGTCACCACCGTCATCTGGAACGTCGGCTCCCTCTTCATCCCCGGCTACGGCGAAGCGAAGATCGCCGAGAAGGTCGGCTCGCTCGGTCGGCTGAGCCGGGTCGTCGACGACGCCACCGAGGCCGCCCAGGACGCACGGCGCGCGGCCGAGAAGGGCGACCTCGGCGCCCTGGACGACGCCGTCCGCCGCGCCGACGAAGCGGCGGACGAGGCGG
>NZ_NEUB01000823.1 GCF_002910825.1 Streptomyces sp. SM1
CGGCCAGAAGAGCGGACGGACATCCACTCGGCCTCGCGCGACCCTTCGCTGTTCGACCATGGTGCGCCCTCCGGCCCTCCGCAGGGCCGCCCCGCGCCCGCCGGCGCGGGAGCCGGCTTCGGGGGGTCCGGCGCCCCGCAGCAGGGGATGCAGACCCCGGGGCCGAACGGTAAGCAGGACGGCCAGGACGCCTTCGGTGGCGGCCGGGGCCAGGTTCCGCAGCAGCGCGGCAACGCCGAGCGCGGCCGTCGCCCGCAGCTTCCGCCCCGCGGCGGTGGTGCGCGCGCCGAGTTGCCCGGCGGTGACCAGCAGCAGCCGCGGGTGCCCAGCTGGAGCGACGAGAACGCCCAGCCGCCGGTGTCGCGTGCCTCGCTGGACGCCCCGCGCGGGCACGAGGAGCCGGATGTCTCCCGTACCTCGGCCATGCCGCGGTACGACGACCGGCAGGGTCCCGGCGCGACGTCGGAGATGCCCCGGTACGACGACCGGCAGGGTCCCGGCGCGACGTCGGAGATGCCCCGGTTCGACGAGCGCCAGAACAACGGCGCGCCGGCCTACGGTTCCAACGCCCCGCAGAACACCGGCCAGTACGGCCGGCCCGGCGCGGACGACGCCCGGAACACGGGCCAGTACGCCCAGCCGGGCAACCACGGGCAGTACTCCCAGCCCGGCACGAACAACGGGCAGAACAACGGGCAGTACTCCCAGCCCGCCACGAACGACGCCCAGAACACGGGCCAGTTCGTCCGCGGTGACATCTTCGGGACTCCGCAGGGCGGACAGAACCCGTCAGCGACGGGCCAGTTCCCCGCACCGCAGGGGTACGACGACGGCTCCACCGGCCAGTACCCGGCCCCCCGCCAGGACAACGGCTCCACCGGCCAGTTCGAGCGTCCGCAGACCAACGGCACGCACGGCGCCGGTTCCGTCGCGCCGCGGCAGCCGGTCCCACCGGTTCCGTCGGCCCCGCCGCAGCAGCGGCCCGACGACGGGCGCGGAGCGTCCGACGCCTGGGCGCTCCCGCCGGCGACCGGTCCGGGCGACGGCCGTACACCGCTGTACGACACCCTCGAGACCAACTGGTTCCACGGGGCCGGCGGCGCGCAGGAGCAGGGCAACGGCCAGGCTCCGGCATCCCAGCAGCCGCAACAGCAGTCCCAGCCCCAGCAACCGCAGCAGCCGCAGGGGGCCACCGGCCCGCAGCGGACTGCCTCCGCTGCCTGGCGCAGCTCGCCCAACGACGAGCTGGTCCGACAGGCCGAACGCGTCCGGCAGCCGGCCGCGGGCGGCGTCACCACCTCCGGCCTGCCGCGCCGGGTGCCCAAGGCGAACCTCGTCCCGGGCACGGCTCAGCAGCAATCGCACCAGAGCGGTCCTCAGGTCTCGCGCGCCCCCGATGACGTGCGCGGCCGGCTGACCAATCTCCGTCGGGGTATCGCACAGGGTCGTCAGGCCGGGTCCAACCAGACCGGCAGCTTCCCGCACCCCACTCACCAGCAGGAGCGTTAGTTGAGCCCGATGAGCCAGGCGGCACAGAACCTCAACTGGTTGATCACCAACTTCGTGGACAACACCCCAGGGGTGTCCCACACCGTCGTCGTGTCCGCCGACGGTCTCCTTCTGGCGCTCTCGGAGGGCTTCCCGCGCGACCGCGCGGACCAGCTCGCGGCCGTCGCTTCGGGACTGACCTCCCTGACGGCCGGCGCCTCCAGGATCTTCGAAGGCGGCAGCGTCGCCCAGACGGTCGTCGAGATGGAACGAGGATTCCTTTTCCTCATGTCCGTCTCCGACGGCTCCTCCCTGGCCGTGCTCGCGCACCCCGACTGCGACATCGGCCTCGTCGGCTACGAGATGGCGCTCCTGGTCGACCGCGCGGGGGCGGTCCTCACCCCGGACCTGCGCGCCGAGCTACAGGGAAGTCTGCTCCACTGATCGGCCCCGGCACCACCCGTCACACCAAATCACCGTCCGGCCGCCACATTCCCCCCACCGGCCCCGTCAGACGGCTTGACTGACCGACTTGCTGTCCCGCCCGGAGGATCCATGACCCCGCCCACCGCCTCTCATGATC
The DNA here is from genome assembly GCF_002910825.1 of Streptomyces sp. SM1. Lineage (GTDB taxonomy): Bacteria > Actinomycetota > Actinomycetes > Streptomycetales > Streptomycetaceae > Streptomyces > Streptomyces okerensis. The sequence continues at coordinate 2,072 of NZ_NEUB01000823.1, forward strand.
CGTACGCGGAGCCGTACGAGGACGAGGGCGACCAGCCACTGGTCCGTCCCTACGCGATGACCGGTGGCCGGACCAGGCCGCGTTACCAACTGGCCATCGAGGCACTGATCAGTACGACGGCCGACCCGGCCGCGCTCATGGGACTCCTTCCGGAGCACCAGCGCATCTGCCATCTGTGCCGTGAGGTGAAGTCGGTCGCCGAGGTGTCGGCGCTCCTCAACATGCCCCTGGGTGTTGCCCGGATCCTGGTGGCCGACCTGGCGGAGGCGGGACTCGTCGCCGTACACCAGCCGGGCGGCGACGAGACGACCGGCGCCCCGGACGTGACACTGCTCGAAAGGGTGCTCAGTGGACTTCGCAAGCTCTAGCGGCGGGGCGGTCTCCGAAAGCCGCGCCACCACCTCGGCCAAGATCGTGGTGGCGGGTGGCTTCGGCGTGGGCAAGACCACGTTCGTCGGGGCCGTTTCGGAGATCAACCCGCTGCGCACGGAGGCCGTCATGACGTCCGCTTCGGCAGGCATCGACGACCTCACCCACACCGGGGACAAGACGACCACGACGGTCGCCATGGACTTCGGACGTATCACCCTGGACCAGGACCTGATCCTGTACCTGTTCGGTACGCCCGGTCAGGACCGCTTCTGGTTCATGTGGGACGACCTGGTGCGCGGCGCCATCGGCGCGATCGTGCTGGTGGACACCCGGCGTCTCGCCGACTGCTTCCCCGCGGTCGACTACTTCGAGAACTCGGGACTGCCGTTCGTGATCGCCCTCAACGGCTTCGACGGCCAGCAGCCGTAC
>NZ_NEUB01000824.1 GCF_002910825.1 Streptomyces sp. SM1
GCCCCGGGACGTCCGACCCGCGTGGTCGTCGTCGTGGTGGGCGGTTCAGGCGTCCCGGTACGCCTCCAGCAGGCGCAGCCACACCTCGCTGATGGTCGGGTACGACGGGACCGCGTGCCACAGCCGGCCGATCGGGACCTGGGCGGCCACCGCGATGGTGGCCGAGTGGATGAGTTCGCCGACGCCGGGGCCGACGAGGGTGAGGCCGCGCAGGATCTCGTCCTCGAGGTCGACGACCATGCGGGCGCGGCCCTTGTAGCCGTCGACGTAGAGGCCGGCCCCGGCGACACCGGACAGGTCGACGTCGACGGCGCGGACGCGGTGGCCCGCCTGTTCCGCCTCGGCCAGGGAGAGGCCGACGGCGGCCGCCTCCGGGTCGGTGAAGACGACCTGGGGCACGGTGGCGTGGTCGGCGGTGGCGGCGTGCGCGCCCCAGTCCTCCGCCTGTACGGACTCGCCCGCCGCCCGGGTCGCGATGGCGGCGCCGGCGATCCGCGCCTGGTACTTGCCCTGGTGGGTGAGGAGGGCACGGTGGTTGGCGTCTCCGACGGCGTACAGCCAGTCGTGGCCGGTGACCCGCAGCGTGTCGTCGACGGTGAGCCAGGATCCGGGCTCCAGGCCGATCGTCTCCAGGCCGATGTCGTCGGTGCGCGGGGCGCGTCCGGTGGCGAAGAGGATCTCGTCGGCCTCGATCCGGTCACCGCCGTCGGTGACGACGTGGACGGTGCCGTTCTCCCTGGTCACCGACTTCACGGAGGTGCCGGTGCGGATCTGCGCGCCGGCCTCGGTGAGGGCTTCGGCGACCATCTCCCCGGCGAAGGGTTCCATGCGTTCGAGCAGACTCCCGCCGCGGACGAGGACGGTGACCCGTGAGCCGAGCGCCTGCCAGGCGCAGGCCATCTCGGTGGCGACGACCCCGCCGCCGACCACGATCAGCCGGCCGGGCACCGACTGGGCGCTGGTGGCCTCCCGGCTGGTCCACGGACCGGCCTCGGCGAGTCCGGGGAGGTCCGGCAGCCTGGCGCGGCTCCCGGTGCAGACGGCGACGGCGTGCCGCACGGTGAGGATGCGCTCCTCCCCGTCGGAGCCGGTGACGGTGACGCTGCGCGGTCCGGTGAGCCGTCCGTGTCCGCGGTACAGGTCGGCCCCGGTGCCCGCCAGCCACCGGACCTGGCCGTCGTCCTTCCAGTGGGAGGCGTAGTCGTCCCGGTGGGCGAGTACGGCGGCGGTGTCGAGGGGGCCCTGGACCGCCTGCTTCAGGCCGGGGGTGCGGCGGGCGTCCGCCCGGGTGATGACCGGGCGCAGGAGTGCCTTGCTGGGCGAGCACGCCCAGTAGGAGCACTCACCGCCGACCAGTTCGCTCTCCACGACCGCGGTGCTGAGCCCGGCGGCGCGGGTGCGGTCCGCGACGTTCTCGCCCACCGGCCCGGCTCCGAGCACCACGACGTCGTAGGCGATTGATTTCGGTTGCGTCGATCGCGTTTCGGTCATGGTGTCAGTCTGGTGGGTGGTGTGCGCGGTGGCCACATGGGTAGGGGCGCGGAATACGTGACCGGCGGACCGTGTTGTGCCGACGCCCGGACCCCCACACCAGGAAGAGGGAACCACGCCATGAGCAGCACCGTGGAGCTCACCAAGGAGAACTTCGACCAGATGGTCACGGACAACGAGTTCGTGCTGATCGACTTCTGGGCGGCCTGGTGCGGCCCCTGCCGTCAGTTCGCACCCGTGTACGAGAAGGTGGCGGGAGAGAATCCGGACCTGGTGTTCGGCAAGGTGGACACCGAGGCGCAGCCGGAGCTGGCGTCTGCCTTCGGCATCCAGTCGATTCCCACGCTGATGATCGTGCGTGACCAGGTGGCCGTGTTCGCCCAGCCGGGTGCCCTGCCCGAGGCCGCGCTGACGGATGTCATCGGACAGGCCCGCAAGCTGGACATGGACGACGTGCGCAAGCAGATCGCCGAGCAGCAGGCACAGCAGGGTCAGGCTCCGGAGGCCGGTGCCTGACGCCGTGACCCGCGGCCGCCCGGACAGGCCCCCGGGCCCTTCCGGAACGCTCTAGAACGGGTAGCGTGCCACGTCTCCGCGCACCGTGGTCCAGCGCAGGTCGGTGAAGGCCTCGAGGTTGGCGTCGCCGCCGACGCGGGAGCCGGTGCCGGACGTGCCGACCCCGCCGAACGGGGCGACGGCCTCGTCGTTGACGGTCGGGTCGTTGATGTGGACGATGCCGGTCGGGATGCGGTCCGCGAGGTCGAGTCCGCGGGCCGGATCCGCCGTGACGATGCCGAGGGAGAGTCCGTACGGGCTCGCGGTGGCCAGGTCGACGGCCTCGTCGAGGTCGGCGAAGGACCGTACCTGAGCCACGGGACCGAAGACCTCCTCCGTGTAGGCGGGGGTGAGGTCGTCCGCGTCGGCGAGGACGGTGGGCCGGTAGAAGAGCCGGTCGTGGGTGCCGCCGGCGGCGAGCTTGGCGCCGCCGGCCGTACTGGCCTCGACCAGGCCGTGGACCTTGCCGAGCTGGGTACGGTCGATGAGCGGGCCGAGATGGACCTGCTCGCGGTGCGGGTCGCCGACCGCGAGGGAGTCGGCCCTGGCGGCCAGCCGGTCGACGTACTCGTCGTACAGCGACGCGTGGACCAGGTGCCGGCCGTCATGCAGACTTGGCCCTGGTGGAAGAACGATCCCCAGGCGGCCGTGGAGATCACCGCGTCGAGATCGGCGTCCTCGAGCACGATGAGCGCGGAGTTGCCGCCCAGTTCGAGGTGGGCCCGCTTCAGGTGGCGGCCCGCGGCCTCCCCGACGGCGCGGCCCGCGCCGGTGAAGGAGATGACGGGGATGCGCGGGTCGGCGACGAGTGCCTGGCCCGCCTCCGGCCCGCCGGGCAGGACGTGCAGGACGTGCAGCACTCCCTCCGGCAGCCCCGCCTCGGCGAACACCGCGGCGAGCGCCCGTCCGCCGCAGACCGCGGTGCGCGGGTCGGGCTTGAGCACGACCGCGTTGCCGAGGGCGGGGGCGACGGAGCGGATCGAGAGGATCAGCGGCGCGTTGAACGGGGCGATCACTCCCACCACGCCCACCGGCACCCGGCGGGTGTAGGACAGCCGGGGCTCCTCGGTGGGCAGCACCTGCCCGGCCGGGCGGGAGGCGAGGGCGGCGGCCTCGTAGCACTCCTGGGCGGCGACGTGGAGTTCGAAGTCGGCCTTGCCGGGAATGCTGCCGGCCTCGCGGACGAGCCACTCCCGCAGCTCGGCGTGGGCGGCGAACAGGTCACCGGCCTTGCGGAGCACTCCGGCGCGGACGAAGTGCGGGGCCTTCGCCCATGCGCTCTGCGCGGCGCGAGCGGCCTCCGCCGCCGCCTCGGCGTCCTCGGCGGTGGCGAGCGTGACGGTACCGAGAGCGTCACCCGTGGCCGGCTCGGTGACGGTGTACTCGGGGCCCGTGAGCGGGCGGGAGTGCCGGGTCGTGGAGTCGAGCAACGTCATGAGGGCTCTCCGATCGCGGGCGCGGAGACTCGTCCGCGTACCCAGGTTGGTTGAGCGCGCAACATCCTAGTCGCCGGCGCGGGGAACACGGAGAGACCGCACTTCCTTCGCCGGCCCGCCGTCTCCCACGGTGTCAGCTGGATTCGCGCCGCACCACCGACGCGCCCAGCACCTTGTGCGCCTCCGGCGCCGCGGCCGGGTCGCGCACCGCGCGGTCGACCAGTCCGGCCAGTTCGCGGCCGGTCGGAAGTTCGAGGTGGACGGTGCTCAGCCGGGGCCGCAGCAGCCGGCCGAGCATGAGGTTGTCGGCGCCGACCACAGCGGCCTCCTCGGGGATGCGGACGCCCTCGTCCTGGAGCGCGCGCATCAGCAGCATCGCGTACTCGTCGTTGTACGTGAACACGGCGTCGAGGCCGAGATCGCGCCAGCGGGCGGCGAGCCGGGCGGCGGCCCCCTCGTCGTGGGCCAGCGGCAGCTCGGTGACCGTGGCGTCGGTGCCGCGCAGGGCGGCGCGCACCCCGGCCAGGCGGGGCGCGGAGAACGTCTCCAGGCCGGACTCACGCGGCACGACCACGCCGATCCGGCGGTAGCCGCGGTCGAAGAGGTGGGCGCCCGCGCTGTGGCCGACCACGTCGTGGTCCATGAGCAGGGCGTGCGCGCCCTCGACGGACTCGGGGCCGAGGGTGACGACGGCCCGCGCGCCGGAGCGTTTGAGCACCTCCACGCCGCGCGGGCCGAGTCCGGAGCCGGGAACCAGGACCGCCACGGGCCGCAGTTCCGCCCAGGCACGGGCGGCCTCGTCGTCGTGCAGGCCGACCGTGCCGTACTGCACGACCGTGTAGTCGAGGCCGCCGAGGGCGCTCTGCAGCTCGTCGATGAACTGGCTGTAGAGCGGGCCGACGGGGAAGGCGGGCGCGGGCATCAGGACCATACGGCTGTGCCCCGCGCGCAGGCTGCGGGCCGCGGCGTGCGGCACGTACCCGAGCTCCGTGGCGGCCTCGCGGACGCGGCGCCGGGTGGGTTCGCTGATCCGGACGGCGCCGGCGTTGTTCAGCACGTAGGAGACGGTCGCGCGCGAGACGCCGGCCAGGCGGGCCACATCGGCGCTCGTGGGTACGGAGCGCGTCGGTGCGGGGGGCGTGGGCGCGGGCGGGTTCGTTATCTGCACCATGACGTACCGCATCCTTGCAGAAGCGGTAACGGGGCTTTCAGCCGGGTGAGTTGGGACCACGGCGCGGAGCTCCCGGGCCCGCCGGGAGGTTCGGAAGCGTCGGCCGGGATCGCGCCGTGTGGACCGGGGCCGTCGGCCGGGAGCCCTCCCGGAGAACCGGACCGCCGGCCGGAATCGCACCCCAGGGTGCCCGGACCGACAGCCGCAGTGGCGCCGGCGTCCGGACGAGCCGGCGAAACGCGAGGTCGGACGGGCTCGGCTGGAGGAGCGGATCGTCCGCTTCCGCACCACCTCCGGTGGTGCCCACGGTTCGCCGGAGATCACCCCGGACCTGTGGGCGGAGGGCCGGCGGGTGTCGGTGAACACGGTTGCGGAGGTCGTGGCCGAGCTCGGCCTGCAGGGCCGCAAGCCGCCGGAGCGGCGGCGGTCGGCGACCCGTCAGGGCAGACGCCGCGCGACCCCTGACCTGGTGTACCGCCGGTTCGGCGCGGTGGCTGCGGACCTGCTGCGGTACGGGTACATCCACCGGCACCGGTTCGCCGCACCGAGGCCCGGCCGAAAATCGCCGCCTGGATCACCGGGTTCAGCGAGCGGCGCGCAGGCACAGCCCGGCCGACGGCCTGCCGCCGGAAGAGTTCGGACGGATCATCGCCGAAGGACGCAACCAGAGCGGCCGGAGGTGCTGGGCCCCATAGGAGAGGTCTCTACGAAACCAGGGGATCGGCAACGGGCCCTCCCCATCCCGGACATCACCTACAAGCCCGACCTCGACGGAACGTGATCAAGCCCTGCCGAGTGAGCCCGCACCACGACCGGGCCCCACGCACCACGCGCCGGCCGGGCCGGTCTCCCTCGCACGCGCGTGTGTGCCCCCCGGTCAGCGCTGGGGGTCCGCCCCGTCCGGGCCGGGCACGCCGAGCAGGAGCAGCGTCACATCGTCGTCGTGGTCGGCCGGGGCCGTGATGAGGGTGCTGATCAGCTGGTCCGCCGCCCGGTCGAGGGTCTTCGGGTCGGCGCGGGCGCCCCCCAGCGTGACGCCGACGGTGTGACACAGGACGTCGATCCGCTCCTCGATGTCGGTGCCGGGTTGTTCGACCAGCCCGTCGGTGTAGAGGACGAGGACGCTGCCCGGCGGCAGTGGCCGGGTCGTCTCCTCGAACAGCACCCCGCCGCCGCCCGGATCGTTGACCCCCAGGGGCACGCCGACAGGTGCCCACAGAGGGCCCGGTGGCCTGCCGGGAAGCAGGACGATGACGGGGGGGTGGCCCGCCGAGCAGACGGTGACCTCGCACCTGTCCTGGTCCAGGACCAGGTAGAGACAGGTGACGAGCTGGCCGACCAGGTCGCCGACGAACGCGTCCAGTGAGGTCATCAGCCCGCTGGGCGTCGCGCTCGTACGGGCCAGCGCGTGGGAGGCGGCACGCAGCTGCCCCATGACGGCCGCCGCCTCCAGTCCCCGGCCCATCACGTCGCCGATGATGACGCCGGTGCGGCGGCCGCCGAGGGGGATGATGTCGAACCAGTCGCCCCCGACCCCGGGGTCCTGGACGGAGGCCAGGTACCGCTGCGCGCTGGGCAGGTACGCGAGGGCGGGTGGCTCCCCCATGAGGCTGTGCTGCAGGGTGTAGGCGATGTGCCGCTGCTCCTCGTAGCGGTCGGCGCGCTCGGCCTCCGCCCGCCTGCGCTCGGTGATGTCCCGCACGAACAGCACGGCGAGGGTCTCCCGTTCGGCCTGGAGACTGCTGACGCTCACCTCGACGGGGAAGGCGGAGCCGTCGCCGTGCAGCCCGTAGAGGTTCCGGTCCACGACCACCGGCGGCGGGTCACACCGTCGCAGATAGGCGTCGAGGAGGGCGCCCTGCCGCCGGCGCGTCGACTCGGGGGCCAGGTCGGCCACCCGGGTGCCGACGAGGCCGCCCGGCGACCGGCCGAACATGCGCCGCACCTGTGTGTTGGCCATGACGACGATGCCGTTGCCGTCCGTGATGAGCGTGGCGTCAGGTGCGGATTCCAGCAACGCGCGGAACCGCCGCCGCTCCCGCTGCACGTCGTGCTGGGCGGCGACACGTTCGGTGATGTCCGTGACCACACCGCACACGGCGTAGGGGGCGCCGGACGCTTCGCCGAGCGGGAACAGGGTGGTCAGGAACGACCGCGGCCCCCCGGGCAGGGTGAGCTGTTCCTCACACTGCACAGGCCTGCCCCCGGCCAGCATCGCGAGGTCGGCGTCCCGCGCCTGACGGGCGAGGCCGGTCGGCATGACGTCCAGGTCGCGGCGGCCCAGCACCCGGTCCCGGACCAGCCCCAGACTCTCCTCGAACGACGTGTTGACCGCCAGGAAGCGGCCCTCCAAGTCCTTGATGAACACCACCGCGGGCGTGTGGTCCATGAAGTCCTGAAGCAGTTGGTTCTGGCGCACCTGCCACTCGAGACGGGCACGGGCCACCTCGACACGGCGGCCCACGGACAGGGCTGCGAAGATCACCGCGATGAGGGCAGCCACGTTGCCCCACACCAGCAGGGCGGTCCCCAACCGCGGCCCGAACAGCCCCGCGTCCTCGCCCGCCAGGACGCCCCAGCCCAGCAGGGGCGGCACGACCAGCGCGGTGATGATCAGACGGCGTCCCAGCGCGCCCGTCGTACCCACGTTCATGAGGAGCCCGCACAGTCCCTCGTCCGGCCGGGCCAGAAAGGCGGCCACGCCCAGGAGGATCAGGGCCAACGCGGTGTGCAGGGCCATGCCCGTGTAGGCGCCGAACCGCTCCAGCTCGGGTACCGCGTAGGCGGCACCGTACATCCGCAGCATGCCGATGTCCGCGACCACCAGGCCCGTGACCTGACTGATCCACGAGGGGAGCCGGCGCGTACTCGCACACAGGGAGGCCGCGCCGGCGAGCATCACGGCCGCGGCGGTGTTCGGCGCCATCCGTCCGGGCATCGACGTCTGCACGTCGGCGGTGTCGTCCCGGAAGAGGAGCTCGTCGATGCCCAGTCCCGCCCCCGTCACGTACTCCGCCAGCGTGAGCACCCCGAGCACCAGTGCCAGGGCCGCCGCACGGGCCACCGTGGTCACCCACGGGCGGACCGGGCCGCGTGCGACGAGGAACAGCGAGACTCCCAGCGCGGCGACGGCCACGGCGGAGTTCGCCTTCATGGACACCGCGACACCGGGCAGCACGCTCTTCAGCACGTCGATGCCGAGGATCCACCCGGTCAGACCGGCCAGGCCCAGGAAGACGGCGAGCAGCGACGTGAACCCGGCCCCCGCGCGGGCGGCGGCCAGAGCGGACGGGTGGAACGGCAGGCTGTCGGCGCGTTCCGCTCCCCGTACGCCGGGCAGCCCGGACGCGTGCTGCTGTCTTGTCACCGCGTTCTCGTCCCTGACGGATGGCACACCCGCTGCATCAGCCGGTTCACACCATGCTAGAGAACACGGAAGGTTCGGGCATGTCCCCCGGCGCGGGACGGGCGACGGGAGCACCGTGACCAGCGGGGGCGTCGGGCACGGAGGCCGCCCACCGTCGACCGTCTCGCCGCCCCGCTCAGCACATGACGCGCGGGCGCGGGCGAAGAACGGTAGAAGTGGAGGGAGGGGGCAGGACGCCGGCATCGGAAGTCGGCGGGACGGCGCCGCCGGGACGGATTCGTCGCGGCGAGGCGGTCCGCGGAACCACCGGTGTCCCCGGCCCGGGACGCTGTGGCCCCGAGGGCAGAACGGGCGATGATCATATGCGCGACGCCATACCGCTCGACGGCGATGCCGACGGCATCCCGGAAGGGGCGGCCCCGGCCACAGCCGTCATCGACGCCCAGGGCGTCGTGGCGGGGTGGAGCCCGGGCGCCGAGCGCATGCTCGGATACCCGCCCCACGCGGCCATCGGGCGCCCCGTGGACCACCTGCTCGGTACGGACGCCGGCACGGACACCGGACCGGTGCTCCGCGCGGCCCTCGACGGGCGGAACGGAACGACCCTGCTCCGGCACCGGGACGGCAGCCGGGTGGAGGTACGGCTGCGGGCGTATCCCTGGGTGGACGGGGAAGGACGCGCTCAGCGGCTCGTCGTGGCCACGCCTTCTCGTCCGCCACCGGATGCGGACCGGTCGATGGAAGGGGCGGCGTTCGCTCAGTGCCGTCTTCCGGTCATGGTGTTCGACTCCGCACTGCGGGCCGTACGGGCGAGCGCCGGCGCCCAGCACGAACTCGGCCAGAGCCAGGCGCACATGGCGGGCCTGCGGGTCACGGACCTCCTGCCCGACCATGTCTGCCAGGAGGTGGAGGACAGTATGTGCCGGGTGCTCAGCAGCGGCGAGTCCGAGCAGCTCCGGGTGCGGGGCAGGGCCCGGCCCGCATTGCGTGAGGGCATCTGGTCCATCACCGTGTCCCCGCTCCGGGGTCCCGACGGACGGATACGGCAACTGGAACTGTCCGCCCTCGATGTCACCGAACAGCACCTCGCCCGGGAACGGCTCACCCTGCTGAACGAGGCGAGCACCCGGATCGGCACCACTCTGGACGTGATGCGGACGGCGCAGGAGATGGCCGACCTGGTGATGGGCCATCTGGCGGACTTCGTCACCGTCGACCTGCTGGACTCCCTGTTCCGCGGAATCGAACCGATCCCCTCCCCCACCGGTGCCGTCACTCTGCGGCGCGCGGCGCAGCAGTCCGTGCTGCCCGGGGTGCCCGAGGCGCTGGCCCGGCCAGGTGACCTGGACGACTACCCCCCGTCCACGCCTCCAGCCCGCTGCCTGGACACGGGCGAGGCCTCGCTGCACCGCACCGTCGACCCAGCCATCCGGGCCTGGCAGCGTGTCGACGCGGCCCGCTCGGAGGTGCTGCACACCTTCGGTGTGCATTCGGTCATGGTCATCCCGCTGCGGGCCCGTGCCATCACCCTCGGCGTGGCACTCCTCGTCCGGCACCGCCGCGAGGAGCCGTTCACGGAGGACGACCTGGTGCTGGCCGAGGAGATCGGCGCGCGGGCCGCCGTGGCCGTCGACAACGCTCGCCGTTACACCCTCGAACGCGAGACCGCGCTGGCCCTGCAGCGGAGCCTGCTGCCCCGGCGGATCGCCGCCCAGGAAGCGGTCGAGGTGGCTCACCGCTACCGTCCGGCCCGCACCCGCGCGGGGCTGGGCGGTGACTGGTACGACGTCATCCCGTTGTCCGGGGCCCGGGTCGCGCTGGTCGTCGGGGACGTCGTGGGCCACGGCCTGCGTGCCTCGGCCACCATGGGACGTCTGCGGACCGCCGTGCGCACCCTGGCCGACGTCGACCTGCCCCCCGACGAACTCCTCACACAGCTCGACGACCTGATCACCCACGTGGCGTCCGAGGAGGAGACGTCGGCGCCCCCCAGGCCCGACCTGGAGGTGCCTACCGACCTCATCGCCACGTGCCTGTACGTCGTGTACGACCCGGTGTCCCGCCGCTGCACGGCCGCCACCGCCGGTCATCCGCCGCCCGCGGTCGTCACGCCCGCCGGCACCGTGGACTTCGCCGACCTCCGCCCCGGTCCGCCGCTGGGCCTGGGCGGCCTGCCCTTCGAGACCTGCACATGGGACATGCAGCCGGACGGCCTTCTCGCCCTGTACACGGACGGGCTCGTCCAGGGCACCCGGCACGACCTGGGCAGCGGCCTCGCCCGGCTGCGCTGGTGCCTGGAGCGGCCCGCCGCATCGCTGGAGGCCATCTGCGAGGACCTGTTCCGCACGCTGCTGCCGGCGCAGCCACAGGACGACGTCGCCCTGCTCGTCGCCCGCACCCGGGCCTTCGACGCGGACCATGTCGCCACCTGGGACCTGCCGTCCGACCCCGCTGCGGTGGCCGACGCCCGCGCGGGCGTGACGGCCCGGCTGGCCGCGTGGGACCTGGACGAGGTGGCGTTCACCACCGTACTCGTGGTGAGCGAACTCGTCACCAACGCCATCCGCTACGGGCAACCGCCCGTCCAGCTACGGCTGATCCACGGAGCAGCCCTCATCTGCGAGGTGTACGACAGCAGCGGGACCTCCCCACACCTGCGCCGGGCCGGCACGTACGACGAGGACGGCCGCGGCCTGCTGCTGGTCGCCCAGTTCACCCGCCGCTGGGGCACGCGGCACCGCGCCGAGGGGAAGACCATCTGGGCGGAGATCGAACTCCCGGACCCCACCGCGTGACGGCCCGGCCGCTGTGACGAACGCACACCGCACGACCTTGCCCGGCCCCGGCGCCCCGCGCCCCACGAGTCCGCCGGCCCGGCCATCGTCGACGATGTCGCGGCCCGGACTCCTGCGGCGCAGCGCGACTGGATCAGCGACGGGGAGCCGCTGCCGAAGCTGTACGGCGGGCGGGACGGGGGCTTCGACGGTGCCGTCACCGAGGACGGCGTGGTCGAGGCGGCGTGTGCCGGCCTGGAGCGTGAGCGTGCGGCGGCCGACGCGGCCCTCGCCGCTCACACTGATCCGGGCACGCGTCTGGGCGAGGACGGGATCACGGTACGGGAACTGCTGGTGCATCGCGTCGAGGAGTACGCCCGTCACTGCGGGCACGCGGACCTGTTGCGGGAGTGCGTCGACGGGCGGGTGGCAGTGGCCTCCGGCGCATGGCCGCACCCCCGCCGGAGAGTGACATCGACCTGTCGACGGGACGCATGAAACGGGCCTCGCGTGGAGGCGGTCAGGCCCCTCTCGGATACGGTGCGTGACCATCCCTCGAATTGAGGAGCAGAGTCCAGCAGGCCCTCAAGGCTTCAAGAGCACCCCATGGCCCTTTTGGGCTTACCAGTTTCATGCCCCTACCGGCCCGTATGGGACCCGGTGCCGGCCGTGGGCGAGCACCCGGAGGCGATCCTGAGGGAACCGGGCCACGGCCCCGGGGAGATCGCGGCCCCGCGCGCGGACTCCGTGATCTGAACCGGCGCCCTCGCCTACGCCTGCCGCTCCCTCAACGCCCCCAGGACGTCCTCGTCCGTCAGCTGGCCGAACTCCTCGTACCACTGGCCGACCGCCATGAAGGCGGGCGGCTCGTACAGGCACACCACCTCGTCGGCCTCGCCGCGCATCAGCGCCACGCCCTCCGTCGAGCCGACCGGGGTGGCCAGCACGAGACGCCCGGGCCGACGCTCGCGCAGGGCACGCAGGGCGGCGCGGGCGGTGGAGCCGGTGGCCAGTCCGTCGTCCACGACGACCACGGTCCGCCCGCGCACGTCGGGAGCGGGCCGGTCCCCGCGGTAGAGCCGCTCGCGGCGGCGCAGTTCGGTGCGCTCACGCTCGACGACGGGCGCGAGGTCGGACTCGCTCAGCCCCAGGCCGCGCAGCGCGGCCTCGTCGAACACCACGGCCCCGTCGCCGGCCATCGCGCCGACACCGAACTCCTCGTGGAAGGGGGCGCCGACCTTCCGTACGACCAGGACGTCGAGCGGGGCGTCCAGCACCGTGGCGACCTCCGCGGCCACGGCGACGCCACCCCGGGGCAGAGCCAGCACGACCGGGTCGGGCAGGGCTCCCTCGACCTGCCGCTCCCGCAGCCGTGCGGCCAGTTCACGGCCGGCCTGCCGGCGATCACGGAACCGCATGGCATCCGGGTACCCACTCCCCGGCTCCCGAAGCACGCCGCCCGGCATGGGTGGGCGAGCGCCGGGAAACCGTCCTGCATGGCCGGTGACACGGGCGGCTACGGGCAGGAGTCACGGCCGGACGCGAGCGGGCACCGGGCGGTGGCGCAGGAGGACTGGCTCCGGATCGAGGCATGGGCGAAGAGCCGGGAGAGCTGCCCGGCGGAATCGGTGGCGGCGATGGTGGAGTGCGTCGCCGACGTCGCCGGTGTGAGACCGACCGGCGTGAGCCGTATCCGCCTCGACAAGGCCTGTGACGAAGATCTGCCGGCCGCGCTGCTGGACGAGATCTCTACCGGCTGGACGCCGATGGACGAGTACCGGTCGACATGGAGGCGGACGAGGCCGAGGACGGCCTGGACGTACGACTGGCACTCGCACCACTCTCGGACGTACGCCTCACCGGCGCGGCCTGGGAGGAACTGCGCATCGGCCCTGGCCCGTCCTGCTGGTCGTGCGCGATCACACCCCAGTGGAACACACCCGCCCCGCCCATCCAGCCCCTCCGGCGTTCGAGGAGCGGGGGTCCGGGGGCGGAGCCCCCGGGACGGGACGGAAGGGGGCGTCCGGGACGGAGAGCTCCCCCACCCCAGCCGCCCACGCGGGCCTGCACGGCTCAGCCGGCCCGGACGGCCCCCCGGGGCCTCCTCCGTGACACCGTTCAACGGCGACTCCGGATCGGCACCGTAGGGCCGGGTGACGACCTCGAGGCCATGCCCCGCCGGATCCCGGAAGTACACCCCCCCGCCCCCCGTCATTGCGGTTGATGCGCCAGGGCTGCGTCCCGTGCGGATCCGCCTGGATGGCGACCCCCGCACCCACCAGCCGGGCAGGAACCGCGTCGAACTCGTCCTCGGAGACGAGAAACGCGTGGTGCTGCATCGGGATGTCGAGATCGGCGGTCGCGAAATCCAGGGTGACCCGTTGGCGGTCGTCACCGGAAGGAACATCCCGGCCGGCTCCCCGACCTCCAGCCCCGGAACTCCGGCGAGGAAACGGGCGGACTTCTCCCGGTCACGGGTGAGAACGATGGTGTGGTTGAACTCGGCTGACAGTGGCAATGTCTCCATGGGCATCCGCGGCGCCTCCATGCCTCACCCGGCCGGTGACCGACACGCGATACCGCGCCGGAGAGCCTAGACAGCCCGGCCGACGGCTGTCGAGCGGTTGTCCGGGCATCGCACCACCCGCCGCCGGCCCACCCTCCGCCACGACCGCCGACTTCACGCACCAGAACGCGGGCGCCTCCCCGGGGACGAAGCTGATCCGCTCGGGCAGGAACGGCCCGGTGTCGAGGTCCATGAGGTAGCCCGCCCCGCCGGGCGGGCGTGCGGCGGAACCGGCCGGGTAGACGACCGGTTCCAGTCCGGCCGCGGGACGCTCCAGGGCGGGGTGGGCCAGCGCGTCGGCCAGTTCGCCCCAGGGCCTGCCGCAGAAGCGAGTCGTCCGCCACCACCGTCACGTCGATGTCGCTGCGTCCGTGCCGGTAGTCGCCGAGCGCGAGGGATCCGACGGGCGGGGGCCGCAGACGGCGCGGGTGCGGCGGACCAGTCCGCCGAGGCAGGGACGGACCTCGGGGGGGCAGGACGCGAGGGCGGCTCATGAGTCCGGTGCCGCCGCCGCACCGCACGAGGCGGAGGCCGGCAGTTCCACAGTTCGTCGCTGTCGCACACGCGTGCTCCCATGTTGCGTTCCCTCATCCGCAGGACGGCGTCGGCGTGGATGTGGGCGACGGCGTCTCGCGGGCCGAGGACGGCCGGCGGTGGCCGTCCTCGGCCCGCTCGCCGACGGTGGCCCGCCGTCCCGCCCCGCGGTCATCAGGGCCGTCCGGCCCTAGCACCGCCGGGTGCGGTCGCCGACGATGGGGAGATGATCCACACCGATGGCTTCCGCCTGCTCGACCGGCAGGAGTGCCTGCGCCTGCTGGCCAAGGCGCCGGTCGGGCGCGTCGTCTACACCCGGCAGGCGCTGCCCGCGGTCCTGCCCGTCAACTTCTCCCTGGACACGGACTCCTCGGTGGTGCTGTGCACCTCCGGCGCCTCCGATCTGGTACGGGCGATCGACGGGGTGGTGGTGGCCTTCGAGGCCGACGACTTCCACGCCGAGCGCCGGGCCGGCTGGAGCGTGGTGGTCACGGGCCGCGCGGCGGTGGTCACCGACCCGGGCGAGCACCAGCGGCTGCTGCGGACCGGGCCCCGGTCCTGGATGCCGATGGACGACGGTGTGTTCGTCCGGATCGAGGCGGAGATGGTGACGGGGCGCGAGCTGACGGGTGTGCCGGGCTGACGCACGGTTCCCCGCGCCCCTGGGGTGTGAGGCCGTGTCGTACGGTACGGCTGTGACCGCCTTCAGCACCGAGAACGCCCCGGGCCGCCACGGCCCTTCCGCCACCGTCGAGGCCGAGCCCCGTGAGGTGGGCCCCGTACGCACCGAGTACTCGCCGGCACACGACGGCGACCCCGATCCCGGCGAGATCGTCTGGACCTGGGTTCCCTATGAGGAGAACGACGGCCGGGGCAAGGACCGTCCGGTGCTCGTCGTCGCCCGGGAGACGGGCGGGACCGTCCTCGCCGTGCAGTTGTCCAGCCGGCAGCGCGACGGGCAGCGGGAGTGGGTGCCGATCGGCAGCGGGCCGTGGGACCGGTCGGGCCGTGATTCGTGGGTCGACGTGGACCGGATACTGCGGCTGCACGAGGACGGCATGCGCCGCGAGGCGTGCGCCCTGGACCGGATGCGGTTCAATCTCGTACGTCAGCGGCTGCGGGAGCGGTACGGCTGGAGCTGATCGCCGCCGGGCCGGGCAGCAGGTCCGCGAACGTCCGCTCGAACGCGGCGCGGACCGCGCTGTCGCGGGTACGGTCCAGGATGCCGAAGACCACTCGGTCGAAGGCCCCGGCGAACCGTCCGCCCGGCGCGAGATGGGTGCGGAACGCCCCGCCACCTTCCGGGCCGTTGCGGAACACCCCGCAGCCCCAGGCGCCCAACACCAGGCGTTGGTAGAAGCCGGCCGCCGCAGCGGGCAGGTGTACAGCGCCGAGGCGCGGCACAGGACTTCCTCCTGGGCCTGGGCGCCGTTGAGGTATCCCCCGCCGGGATTGCGGGCGGACGAGAAGTTCAGTACGGCCGCTCCGCCGCCGGGCGGCCTCGATGCTGCTCCCGCCGGTGACCTCGAAACGGGACCCCACCGGGCGGAACGCCAGGACCGGCGTTCCGCGGGCCGCCGCCCCGACCGCCGCCGCGACGGACACCCGGTGTCCGGCGGGTGCGCGGTGGGTACCCGCCGCCACGATCCCCTCGGTCTCCTTGGCGATACCCCGCAGGCGCGCGCCCACGGCGCCACCCCCGTAGCCGCCGTGACCGCACGGCGTCGCTCGTCGTGCTCATGCAGGCATCGTGAGCGATGCTGGTGATGCCGCGCAACGGAGTTTCCGCTCCCCCGGACGGCCCGGGAACGCGCGGAGAACCGCCCGTGAGCGGGCCGGACGGAGGTATGACCGATCCGGAACGCTCCGCCAGGCGCTCTTGTGCCCGGCGACGCGAAGGTTTTGGGTGGACGGGTTGGTGCCGGCCGGGGCCACCGGGCGTCCGGTCGGCGGCATGGTGGAATCTCAGGAGGATCCCGACATGTCCGATGCGACAGGTGGCTGCACCCAGCCGCCCACCACTGTCACGGAAGCCGAGGTGGAAGCCCTGGTGCGGGGCATCTGCTTCAAGACCGGGCCGCCGCGCCTCCTCGGTGTCGAGGTGGAATGGCTCGTCCACGAGCTGCGGGATCCGCGGCTCCCCGTGTCACCCGAACGACTCGAAGCGGCCTACGCCGCTCTGCGGACCGTGCCCCTGAGGTCGGCGCTCACGATCGAGCCCGGCGGCCAGCTGGAACTGAGCTCGCCGCCCGCCGCCTCCCTGATGGAGTGCGTCGGTACCGTCTCCGCCGATCTCGACGCCGTCCGCGCGGTGCTGCGCCGGGCCGGCCTGGTCCTCACCGGCCTCGGGCACGACCCCTGGCGCACGCCCCGCCGCTTTCTGCGCGAACCGCGCTACGACGCCATGGAGGCCTCCCTCGACCGGGCCGGGCCCGCCGGGCGGTTCATGATGTGCGCCTCCGCCTCCGTGCAGGTGTGCGTGGACGCCGGGCACGAGGAACCCGGGCCGCTGGGTCATGTGCGGCGCTGGTGGCTCGCGCACCAGCTGGGACCGGTCCTGGTCGCCGCGTTCGCCAACTCCCCGCTCGCCGGCGGCCGGCCGACCGGCTGGCTGTCCACGCGGCAGCTGCGCTGGACGCAGATCGGCACCGGCAGGGCGGGCGGTCCCGTGCTGGACGCCGTCCCGCGTGGCGCCTGGGCACGGCACGTACTGGACTCGACGGTCATGTGCGTACGGGACGACGTCGGGCCGTGGCAGGTGCCGCAGGAGCTGACCTTCCGCGAGTGGACCAGGTCCGGTACGCCCAGGCCGCCCACCCGGGAGGACCTCGACTACCACTGCACGACGCTGTTCCCGCCGGTCAGGCCGCGCGGGCACCTGGAGCTGCGCATGATCGACGCGCAGCCCGGGGACGACGGCTGGATCGTGCCGCTGGCCGTGACGGCGGCGCTGTTCGACGACCCGGAGGCGGCCGAGACCGCGTACCGGGCGGTGAAGCCGCTCGCCGAGCGGACGCGCGGGATGCCGGCGCCGCACAATCCGCTCTGGCGGGACGCGGCCCGCGTCGGACTGGCCGACCCGGAGCTGCGTGAGGTGGCCGCCTGCTGTTTCGCGGCGGCGCTGCGCGCGCTGCCCCGGATCGGCGCCGGGACCCGGGTCGTCGACGCGGTGGAGGCGTTCCGGGACCGCTACGTCGCCCGGGGCCGCTGCCCGGCCGACGATCTGCTCGACGAAACACGCGCGCCGGCCGGCACCGGCACGGACCGCCGCGACGCGCTCCCGCACGGGAAGGACACCCCCTCATGACCGACCACGTCCTCGACGCCGAAGCCCTGCGCGAGCGCGCGGTCGCCTCGCTGATCACCGCACGGGACCGTACGACGCTGCTCACCGCCTGCGTCGGGGAACCCGATCTGACCGCGCAGCACTCGCCGTTGATGTCACCGCTGGTGTGGGATCTGGCTCACATCGGCAACCAGGAGGAACAGTGGCTGCTGCGGGCCGTCGCCGGCCATGAGGCGATACGGCCCGAGATCGACGGTCTGTACGACGCCTTCGAGCACCCACGGGCCGAACGCCCCAGCCTGCCCCTGCTGCCGCCGGCGGAGGCGCGCCGATACGCCGCGGAGGTGCGCGGCCGGGCGCTGGACGTGCTGGAGGGCGCCGCGTTCCACGGGACGCGGCTTACGGAGGCGGGCTTCGCCTTCGGGATGATCGCGCAGCACGAGCAGCAGCACGACGAGACCATGCTGATCACCCATCAGCTGCGCCGGGGCCCGCGGGTGCTGACCGCGCCGGACCCGGAACCGGTGCCGCTGTTCACGGGTCCGTCGGAAGTCCTCGTCCCGGGCGGGCCGTTCACCATGGGCACCTCGGACGAGCCCTGGGCGCTGGACAACGAACGCCCCGCGCACCGGCGCGAGGTGGCGCCCTTCCGTATCGACACCACGCCGGTGACGAACGCCGCGTACCAGGCGTTCATCGAGGACGGCGGCTACGGCGAGCCCCGCTGGTGGACCGCCGACGGCTGGGCCCACATCCGCCGCAACTCCCTCACCGCTCCGCTGTTCTGGCACCGGGACGGCGGACAGTGGCTGCGGCGCCGCTTCGGTGTGACCGAGGTGGTACCGCCCGACGAGCCGGTAGTGCACGTGTGCTGGTACGAGGCCGACGCCTACGCCCGCTGGGCCGGGCGGCGGCTGCCCACCGAGACGGAGTGGGAGAAGGCGGCACGCCACGATCCGGCGGGCGACCGCTCGATGCGCTACCCCTGGGGCGACGCCGACCCGGGGCCCGAGCACGCCAATCTCGGCCAGCGGCATCTGCGCCCGGCGCCCGCCGGAAGCTATCCGGCCGGTGAGTCGCCTCTGGGGGTACGGCAGTTGATCGGTGACGTGTGGGAGTGGACGGCGAGCGACTTCCTGCCGTACCCGGGTTTCAGGGCGTTCCCGTACCGGGAGTACTCGGAGGTGTTCTTCGGGCCGGAGCACAAGGTGCTGCGGGGCGGCTCGTTCGCCGTGGACGCGGTGGCCTGCCGGGGCACGTTCCGCAACTGGGACCTGCCGGTCCGGCGGCAGATCTTCTCCGGGTTCCGCACGGCACGTTCGGAGGCCGTCTGATGTGCCGTCATATTGCCTACGTGGGACCCGAGGAGGCGCTGGACGGCCTGCTGGTGGCGCCGCCGCACAGCCTGTACCGGCAGTCCTGGGCGCCCCGGCGGCAGCGGTACGGCACGGTCAACGCCGACGGTTTCGGTGTGGGCTGGTACGCCGACGGCGATCCGGTGCCGGCCCGGTACCGCAGGGCCGGGCCCGTCTGGGCGGACCGGTCCTTCGCGGATCTCGCCCGTGTCGTACGCACCCGTGCGCTGCTGGCCGCCGTACGGGACGCGACCCTCTCGGGCGCCGACGCGGAGGCCGCGGCGGCGCCGTTCGCGGCCGGGACGTGGCTGTTCAGCCACAACGGGGCGGTGCCCGGCTGGCCCGGCTCGCTCGCGCCGCTGGTGCCGTCCCTGCCGGCCGAGGACGTGCTGTCGCTCGAGGCACGTAACGACTCCGCGTTCGTGTGGGCGCTGGTACTGGCCCGGCTGCGGGCCGGCGACGAGGAGGGGCAGGCGCTGGCCGACACGGTCCTGGAGGTGGCCGGGGCAGCCCCCGCCTCCCGGCTCAACCTGCTGCTCGGCAACGGGGACACGATCACCGCGACCGCCTGGGGCGACACCCTGTGGTACCTCACGCGGACCGGCGGCGGCACCGTCGTGGCCTCCGAGCCCTACGACGACGATCCGCACTGGCGCGAGGTCCCCGACCGCACCCTGCTCGCCGCGAGCGCCACGGACGTCCTGCTGACCCCGCTCAAGGAGCCCGGCGACGCCCTGTCGTCCGCCGGCGCGCCCGTACCTTCGAGGGAGCCCCTTACGTGAGTCCGTTCCGTCTCACCCGTACCCTGCCCGAGGACACCACCGGCGCCGCCCTGCGCGCCGACGTCCGCGAGGGCCTGACCGGCAGCCCCAGGACGCTGCCGCCGAAGTGGTTCTACGACGCCCGGGGCAGCGAACTCTTCGAGGAGATCACCGGGCTGCCCGAGTACTACCCGACCCGTGCCGAACGGGAGATCCTGCGCGTCCGCGCCGGTGAGATCGCCGAGGCGTCCGGGGCCCGCACCCTGGTCGAACTGGGCTCCGGGTCCTCGGAGAAGACGCGGTACCTGCTCGACGCGCTCACCGGGCTGCACACCTACGTCCCCGTCGACGTCAGCGAGAGCGCCCTCACCCTGGCGGGGCGGGCGCTGGCCGCCGAGCACCCGGGGCTCGACGTGCACGGGATGGTCGCCGACTTCACCGCGCCGCTGACCCTGCCCGGCACTCCGGGGCCGCGGCTGGTGGCGTTCCTCGGCGGCACCGTCGGCAATCTGCTGCCCGCCGAGCGTGCCGCGTTCCTCGCCTCCGTGCGCACTCTGCTCGCCCCGGGGGACGCCCTGCTGCTGGGCACCGACCTGGTGAAGGACGAGCAGGTGCTGGTCCGGGCGTACGACGACGCGGCGGGTGTGACGGCCGCGTTCAACCGGAACGTCCTGTCCGTCATCAACCGCGAGCTGGGCGCCGACTTCGATCCGGAGGCGTTCGGGCATGTGGCGGTGTGGGACGCCGGGCACGAGTGGATCGAGATGCGGCTGCGCTCGCGTACCGCGCAGACGGTGAAGATCCCCGCCCTGGGACTCGCCCTGGACTTCCCGGCGGGTGAGGAGGTGCGCACCGAGGTGTCGGCGAAGTTCCGGCAGGACGGGGTCCGTGGCGAACTGGACTCCGCGGGACTGGAGCTGACCCGGTGGTGGACGGACGAGGAACAGCGGTTCGCGCTGTCACTGAGCGTTGCCCGCTGAGCCCCGCCCCTGAGAGCCGGCACGGTCCGCCGGGAGCGGTCCGCCGGCCGGAGCGGCGCCGGGCGCGTCACCTCAGTCGAAGGCCAGGGCTTCGGTGATGCGCTCGGCGGCGCGTTCGGCCTCGGCGCCGGGGTCGGCGCCGGTGAGCACCTTCGTCATGTACTCCTTGATCGGGTTGTCCGCCTCCACGGCGCTCCACCGGGGTGTGCTGGGGGTCGCCCGGCCCTGTGCGGCCCCGGCCGCCATGGCCTCGACCCCCTCCTCCTCCGCCACCGAGTCGGCGAGATCGGCCTTGTTGGGGACGTAGTTCATGGTGCGGGCCAGGTCGGTGTTCCAGCGGGCGCCGGTGAGCGCGGCGACGACCTCGATGGCGGCGTCCCTGGCATCGGTCTTCGCGGGGACGACGAGATCGGAGCCGCCGGTGAAGACGGCACCGGGCGTGCCGCTCTCCTTGCCGGGGACGGGGAAGTACCCCAGCTTGCCCTCCAGCTCCGGGTTCTGCTGCAGAATGGCCCGGGCCAGTCCCGGTACGGCCACGATCTGTGCGACCCGCCCCTCTGCGAACACGCCTGCCTGCGGCGGGTGTTCCTCGTCGGAGTCGACGGGCCCGTCGCCGAGTGCCTGGAGCCGGCGGTAGAAGTCCATCCCGCGCAGCGCCGCCGGGCTGTCGAGTGTGCCGCGCCAGACACCGCTGCGCTCCGTGGCGAGTTCGCCGCCCTCCTCCCAGATGAAGCCGGCGAGCGTGTACCAGTCCTGACCGGCGAGGTAAATGCCTTGCTGCTTGCCGGTGTTGAGCTCTTCCGTGGCGGTGAGCCACTCGTCCTGGCTCTTCGGCGGTTCGGTGATGCCGGCCTCCCGGAAGAGGTCCTTGCGGTAGATGACGACGCGGTTGGCGGCGTACCAGGGGATGCCGTACTGCTGGGACCCCCACTGACCGGGTTCGGCGAGGCCGGGCAGCCAGTCGTCGCGGCCCCAGTCCCGCATGGACTCCAGGGTCAGGTCGACCAGCCGGTCGCCCTCCGCGTACGTGGCGACCTGGGTGTTGCCGACCTCGATGACGTCGGGTCCGTCCGTCCCCTCCGTGCCGCCCGTCCGCAGCGCCTGCTGCACCTTCTCGCCGATGCCGGTCCACTCCTGGATGCGGATGTCGAGTTCGATCCCGGCGTGCTCGCTCTCGAACTCCTCCGTGAAGCGGTCCAGGTATTCCTGCGAGGCGCTGTGCCGCATCAACCACACGGTGACCGTGCGCCGTTGCGATTCGCTGTCGGGCATCAGCCCGCACCCGCCCAGCAGGGATGCGGACACACAGACGAGGGCGAGCAGACGGCGTCTCACGAAGGGTCCTGTTTCTGTCTGACGGACAGGGCGGGGGGCCCGACGTGGGGGGCGAGCGGCAGCTCGGGCGGGTGACCAGCATCTTGGTATGGACCAATGAGTAGGTCAAGCCGTCAGGCGAACGGGGGCGCTGTCTCGCGCTCCGAGGCGGTGTGGGGCACGGTGGAACGACGTGTGACACAGGCGGTGCCCGTGCAGTCGGACGGCCCGCCGGCGGAGAGGAGCAACAGCATGTCGGAGCACACCTACCGGGTCACGGAGATCGTCGGCACCTCGCCCGAGGGCGTCGACGCGGCCGTACGCAACGGCATCGGGCGGGCGTCACAGACGCTGCGCAACCTGGACTGGTTCGAGGTGACCCAGGTGCGCGGCCAGATCGAGGAGGGACGGATCGCGCACTGGCAGGTGGGTCTGAAGGTCGGCTTCCGGCTGGAGGAGACGGACTGAGTCCGGCCGGCGCTCAGGTCCGGCCTTCACGCTCCTGGGCGTCCTCCAGCTCCCCCGACGGCGTGGTCCAGCGGGCCTGGACCACGGTGAAACCGGCCCGCCGGGCGTCCAGGCAGACCAGTTCGTCGTCGTCCACGAGGACGCGGACCTCCCGGGTGCGGGCGAGGCGGCGCAGGATCGCCAGTTTGGTGACCCGGGCGGGCCGGCGGTCGGCGTTGCCGCGCATGTGCACGTCGCCCTCGGGCAGTCCCTGGGCGGCGAGCCAGTCCAGCGTGTCGCGCCGGCAGCGCTCGGGCCGCCCCGTGAGGTAGAGGATCTCGCACTCGCGCGCGCTCTCCCGTACCAGCGCCACCCCCTCGGCGAGCGGGGAGTCCTGCGGCGCCGCGGCGAAGAAGCCGTCCCAGTCGCGCGGCCTGCGCTCCAGGAAGCGCTGCCGGTGCGAGGTGTCGGCGAGGGTGTTGTCGAGATCGAACACGGCCAGCGGCCGCTCGTTGCGGTCGGTCACACCGCCCACCCTAGGGCCTGTCCGCCGGACGGGCCCTGGTCACCGGCGGGGCGGAATCTCCCCGGCCACCGCGCGTTGAACCCGGTATGAGTTCCGTCTTCGCCCCGGTCCGCTTCTCCGTCCTCGACCGTTCCCGCACCCGCGAGGGGCACACCGGCCCCGAGGCGCTGCGTGACACCGTCGCCCTGGCGCGGGAGGCGGAGCGGCTCGGCTACCACCGGTTCTGGGTGTCCGAACACCACGGGGTGCCGGGGGTCGCCGGTTCGGCGCCGACCGTGCTGGCCGCCGCCGTCGCGGGGGCGACCCGGACGATCCGGGTCGGCACCGGCGGGGTGATGCTGCCCAACCACCGTCCGCTCGTCGTGGCCGAGCAGTTCGGGGTGCTCGAATCCCTGTTCCCGGGGCGCGTCGACATGGGCCTGGGCCGCTCCGTCGGCTTCACCGACGGGGTACGCAGGGCCCTGGGCCGCGACAAGGGCGACGCGGAGGATTTCGCCGCCCAGCTCGACGAGCTGCTCGGCTGGTTCCTGGGCATCTCCCCCACCGGGGTGCACGCGCGGCCGGCCGAGGGCCTGAGCGTGCCGCCGTTCGTGCTCGCCATGGGAGAGGGCGCCACCGTCGCGGCCCGCGCGGGGCTGCCGATGGTCATCGGTGACCTCCGCGACCGTGACCGGATGCGGCGCGGCATAGATCACTACCGCGAACGGTTCCGTCCCTCGCCGTGGGCGGACGAGCCGTACGTCGTCGTCTCCGGCACGATCGCGGTGGCCGGCACGTCCGAGGCGGCCCGGCGGCTGCTGGTCCCGGAGGCGTGGTCGATGGCGTACTCCCGCACGCACGGCACCTTCCCGCCGCTGCCGCCCGCCGAGCGCGTCGAGGCGCTCGCCATGTCCGGGAAGGAGCGCGACCTGTACCGGTCGGCGCTGGCCGGTCAGCTCGCCGGCACCGAGGAGGAGGTGGCGCACGGGCTGGAGTCGGTCCTGAGGGACACGGGTGCGCAGGAGGTCCTCGTCACCACCAGCACCCACGACCGGGAGGCGCTGCTGGACTCCTACCGGCGGCTCGCGGCGGTCGCGGGGATCGCGGACAGCACGACGCGCCGGTGACGGATCACCGGCGCGTCGTGCGGGGGGAGGGACCGGCTACTCCCTGCCCTTCCCGGGGACGTCACGGCCCCGGCGGCCGGTGCCCTCGTCCCCCTCGGTCATCTCCGTCTCGGCCTCGATGCGCTCCTTGCGGACCCGGCCGCGCACGGTCTCGTCCGCCGACTTCTCCTCCGTGGTCATCCGGACCCGCTCCACCGGAACCGTCTCGGTCTCCACGACGGGGCGTTCCTCGTGCAGCGTGACCTCGTGCTCGGCCTCGGAGATCTCCGGGCCCGCCATGGCCTCGCCCCGGTTGGCCTCGGTGATCGGCTCGCGCTCCACCCGTACTTCCTCGTGGCGCACGGGCACGGTCTGCTGGACCTCCTCGGTGACCAC
>NZ_NEUB01000825.1 GCF_002910825.1 Streptomyces sp. SM1
CGCCGCGGCCGCGGTCGCGGTCGGGGCCCTGTGGGCGGCCGTCCACTCCGCCCTGCCGCACCTGTGGCCCGCGGCCACCAGGGTGAGCAGCCTCCGGGAGGGCGCGAGGGGGGACGGCATCTGGGTCGGGCAGGGCGCGCTGACCGTCGACGGCGACCAGGTGGCCGCTCCCTGCTACACCACCATCGTTCCCGGGTGCGAGGCGAGCCTGTCCGACGTGCACGCCATCAGCTTCTACCGCGACTTCCACCCCGCCGCCCACTACTGGCCGCTCCAGCTGGTCGCCTCCGCCATCGTGCTGGCCGTCGCCGCACTCCTGGCCTACTCGGCCTTCCGCATCCTCCGCCACCGAACCCCCTGACCCAACCGCCCCCCACTGCGGGCAGTCGTGCCTCCCCCAGAGGGGGTACCCCCAGGGCGGCACGGGTGGGCGATGGGGGTACCCCCGCTCGAGCGAAGCCGAGAGTGGGGGAGGCACCCCGCACACGCCGGGCCGCGCACCACCCCCCGCCCAGCACCACCACCGGCCCATCCGCATACCCCGCAAGCCCTGGGCCGCCGTACCCCGAGCGGCAGCCACCCCACCCACACCGGATCCGCACAGCGCAGCGCAGCGCAGCGCACCCGCGGGCCTCCCCCCGGCACCCCGCACGTCATGTCTCCGTAACCGTTGATTCAGACAGACTTGCGACGCTCGCCCCATGCATCCCGCCGTGCCAGAGCCCGCACCGCCCCGACGGGTGAACGGGGGGAACGGTGCCGCCCCAGGGCCACCACCACTCCCACCCGCGCATTCCGACGCGCCCGTGATGCCCCCGGCGCGGAAGAATGGGGTCATGAGCCAGCCCAACGCCCAGGCACAGGTACAGCACCCGCAGCCCTCCGTGGGCTCCATCGCCGCCCACCGCCCGCACACCGTGGCCGGAGTGGTCTCCGACCTGGAACCCGACATCGACGCGGACCTCGACGGGTACGAGGAGGCGCCGAACGACGGCGCCCCGCTGCCCCAGGGCCGCTTCCTCGACCGGGAACGCAGTTGGCTCGCCTTCAACGAGCGCGTGCTGGAACTCGCCGAGGACCCCGCCACCCCGCTGCTGGAGCGCGCGAACTTCCTCGCGATCTTCGCCAGCAACCTGGACGAGTTCTTCATGGTCCGGGTGGCCGGCCTGAAGCGCCGCATCGCCACCGGTGTCGCCACCCGTTCAGCCTCCGGCCTCCAGCCGCGCGAGGTGCTGGAGATGATCTGGGCCCGCTCCCGCGAGCTGATGGCCCGGCACGCCGCCTGCTACCACGAGGACGTCGCCCCCGCACTCGCGGAGGAGGGTATCCACCTGGTCCGCTGGAACGAACTGACGGAGAAGGAGCAGGCCCGGCTCTTCACCCTCTTCCGGCACCAGATCTTCCCGGTCCTGACCCCCCTCGCGGTCGACCCCGCGCACCCCTTCCCGTACATCTCCGGCCTCTCGCTGAACCTGGCCGTCGTCGTACGCAACCCCGTCACCGGCCACCGGCACTTCGCCCGGGTGAAGGTGCCGCCGCTGCTGTCCCGCTTCCTGGAGAGCTCCCCCGGCCGCTACGTCCCCATCGAGGACGTCATCGCGGCCCACCTGGAGGAGCTGTTCCCGGGCATGGAGGTACTCCAGCACCACGCCTTCCGGCTCACCCGCAACGAGGACCTGGAGGTCGAGGAGGACGACGCGGAGAACCTGCTCCAGGCGCTGGAGAAGGAGCTCATGCGGCGCCGCTTCGGACCGCCGGTGCGCCTGGAGGTCGAGGAGTCCATCGACCGCGAGGTGCTGGACCTGCTGGTGCGCGAGCTGAAGGTCGGCGAGGCGGAGGTGTACCCGCTGCCCGGCCCGCTCGACCTCACCGGCCTGTTCCGCGTCCACAGCCTGGACCGGCCCGAGCTGAAGTACCCGAAGTTCGTCGCGGGCACGCACCGCGACCTGGCGGAGGTCGAGTCCGCGTCGCCCCCCGACATCTTCGCGGCCCTGCGCAGCCGGGACGTGCTGCTGCACCACCCGTACGACTCCTTCTCCACCTCCGTGCAGGCGTTCCTGGAGCAGGCGGCCGCCGATCCGGACGTCCTCGCCATCAAGCAGACCCTGTACCGGACGTCCGGCGACTCCCCCATAGTCGACGCCCTCATCGACGCCGCCGAGTCCGGCAAGCAGGTACTCGTCCTGGTCGAGATCAAGGCCCGCTTCGACGAGCACGCCAACATCAAGTGGGCGCGCAAGCTGGAGGAGGCGGGCTGCCACGTCGTCTACGGCCTGGTCGGTCTGAAGACCCACTGCAAGCTGTCCCTGGTGGTCCGCCAGGAGGGCGAGACGCTCCGGCGCTACAGCCACGTCGGCACCGGCAACTACCACCCGAAGACGGCCCGCCTCTACGAGGACCTCGGCGTGCTCACCGCCGACCCGCAGGTCGGCGCGGACCTCTCCGACCTGTTCAACCGCCTCTCCGGCTACTCGCGCCGCGAGACCTACCGGCGGCTCCTCGTCGCCCCCAAGTCCCTGCGCGACGGCCTGGTCTCGCGGATCGACAAGGAGGCCCAGCACCACCGGGCAGGCCGGCCCGCGTACGTACGCATCAAGGTCAACTCGATGGTCGACGAGGCCGTCATCGACGCCTGCTACCGGGCGTCGCAGGCGGGCGTCCCGGTGGACATCTGGGTGCGCGGCATCTGCGCGATCCGGCCGGGTGTGGAGGGGCTGTCGGAGAACGTCCGGGTGCGGTCCGTCCTCGGCCGCTTCCTGGAGCACTCCCGCGTCTTCGCCTTCGGCAACGGCGGTGAGCCCGAGGTGTGGTTCGGCAGCGCGGACATGATGCACCGCAACCTCGACCGCCGAATAGAGGCGCTGGTACGGATCACCGACCCGGCCCACCGCGCCGCGCTCAACCGGCTGCTGGAGACCGGCATGTCCGACACCACGCAGTCCTGGCACCTCGGCCCGGACGGCGAGTGGACGCGGCACTCGACGGACCCGGACGGCCAGCCCCTGCGCAACGTCCAGGAGATGCTCATAGACGCCCGGAGGCGCCGGCGTGGCACAGCGACACCTTGATCCGAGGGATCCCGCGGCCGGTCCCGCCGGTCCCGTAGCGGCGGACGCCCTGGCCGGTTACCTGCGGGCCCGGGCGACCGAGTTCCTCCGCGCGCTGCGCCTCCACCGGGAGACCGGTGCCGGCGCGGCCGCGTCGGAGGATTCCGTCGAGGCGGCCC
>NZ_NEUB01000826.1 GCF_002910825.1 Streptomyces sp. SM1
CCGCCACCACCCCCGGAGCCGCCCCGGTCACCGAACCCGGTGCCGGCCCCGAGGGCGACGACGTGACGGACCCCGGACAGCCCCGCCCGGCGTCCGGCACCGACGGCCCCGGCACCGACGGCCCCGGCACCGACGGCCCCGACACCGACACCGACTCCGGGACCGACCCCGACCCCGACCCCGGACCTGACTCCGACCCCGGACCTGACTCCGACCCCGGACCTGACTCCGGCTCCGGGACCGAGCCCCGGACCGGTACGGAGACCGGTACCACCCCCGACGACCCCTCAGGAGGCCCGCGGTGAACGACGTGCTCGACGTCGCCCTGCGACTCCTCGTCGTGTTCGTCGTCTTCCTCACCTTCCCGCTGATCGTGGGACAGACCGAGCACAAGGTGATGGCCCACATGCAGGGCCGCCTCGGCCCGATGTACGCCGGCGGCTTCCACGGCTGGGCCCAGCTCGTCGCCGACGGCGTGAAGTTCGCGCAGAAGGAGGACGTGGTCCCGGCCGGCGCGGACCGCCGTGTCTTCCAGCTCGCCCCCGCCGTCGCCCTCCTGCCGTACCTCCTCGTGCTGCTCGCCATCCCGATCGGCCCGGGCGAGGGCGCGGTCGGCCAGGTGATCGACGCGGGCGTGTTCTTCGTGCTGGCGGTCATGGGCATCGGCGTCCTCGGCTCACTCATGGCCGGCTGGGCCTCCGCCAACAAGTTCTCCCTCCTCGGCGGCCTGCGCACCGCCGCCCAGCTCCTCGCCTACGAACTCCCGATGCTGCTCACCGCCGCGTCCGTGGCGATGGCGGCCGGCACCGTCTCCCTCGTCGGCATCCTCGACGCCTTCCAGTGGTGGTGGGTGCCCTGGCAGATCACCGGCGCGCTCGTCTTCTTCATCGCCGGCCTCGCCGAACTCCAGCGGCCTCCCTTCGACATGCCGGTCGCCGACTCGGAGATCATCTTCGGCGCGTACACCGAGTACACCGGTCTGCGCTTCGCTCTCTTCCTCCTCGCCGAGTACGCCGGGATCGTCGTCCTGTGCGGCCTGACCACCGTCCTCTTCCTGGGCGGCTGGCACGGCCCCTGGGGCACCGACGGGCTCGGCTGGGTCTGGACCCTGCTGAAGACCGCGGTCCTCGCCTTCGTCGTGATCTGGCTCCGCGTCACCTACCCCCGCCTGCGCGAGGACCAGCTCCAGAAGCTCGCCTGGACCCTCCTCGTTCCCCTCTCCCTCGCCCAGATCGCCCTCACCGGCATCGTCAAGGTGGTGATCCGGTAACCATGGCTCCCCTCCCCGGTTCCGGCCTGGCCAAGGGCCTGGCCGTCACTCTGCGGACGATGACGAAGAAGTCCGTCACCGCCCCGTACCCGGACACCCAGCCCGACCTGCCGCCCCGCACCCGCGGGGTGATCGGCCTGTTCGAGGAGAACTGCACGGTCTGCATGCTGTGCGCCCGCGAGTGCCCGGACTGGTGCATCTACATCGACTCCCACAAGGAGACGGTCCCGGCGGCGGCCCCCGGCGGCCGCGAACGCAGCCGCAACGTCCTCGACCGCTTCGCCATCGACTTCTCCCTGTGCATGTACTGCGGTATCTGCATCGAGGTCTGTCCCTTCGACGCCCTCTTCTGGTCGCCGGAGTTCGAGTACGCCGAGACCGACATCCGCGAACTCACCCACGAACGCGACAAGCTCCGCGAGTGGATGTGGACGGTCCCGGCCCCGCCCGCTCTGGACCCCGGCGCCGAGGAGCCGAAGGAACTCGCCGCCGCCCGCAGGACCGCCGACAAACTCGCCGCCGCCCAGGCCGAACCGCAGGAGGAGGAGTCGTGACCCTCGCCGCAGCCGCAGGAACGGCCGCGCACGCCACGACCACCGCCGCCGCCGAGACGCACGGCTTCCTCTCCCCGACCGGGGTGGAGATCGCCTTCCTCCTCGTCGGCCTGGTCACCCTCGGGGCCGCCGTCATCACCGTCACCACCCGGCAACTGGTGCACGCCGCGCTGTGGCTGGTGGTGGCCCTCGGTGGCCTCGCCGTCGAATACCTCCTGCTCACCGCCGAGTTCATCGCCTGGGTGCAGGTCCTCATCTACGTCGGCTCCGTCGTCGTCCTCCTCCTGTTCGGGCTCATGCTCACCCGAGCCCCCATCGGCCGCTCACCGGACGCCGACTCCGGCAACCGCTGGGTCGCCCTCACGGTGGCCGTCGTCTCCGCGACCGCCCTGGTCTGGGTCGTCGTCGACGCCTTCCGGACCACCTGGATCGACCTGGACGGCGCCCCCGCCGGCTCCACCGAGGTGACCGGCGCGAGCCTCTTCCAGCACTGGGTCCTGCCCTTCGAGGCCCTCTCCGTCCTCCTTCTCGCCGCCCTCGTCGGCGCGATCGTCCTGTCCCGCAAGGCGAAGGCCGAGCAGGCGGCGACAGCCACCGCGCCCGCACCGGCCACCGCCTCCGGCGCCCCCGGGCCCGCGGCAACCCGGAGCGACACGGAGGGGACCCGCTGATGCACCTCGCCTATCCCGCCGTGCTGTCCGCCCTCCTCTTCTGCACCGGCCTGTACGGCGTCCTCGCCCGCCGCAACGCGATCCTGGTCCTGATGTCGGTCGAACTGATGCTCAACGCCGTCAACCTGAACCTGGTCGCGTTCGACGTCTGGCTCAGCCGGGCCGCCGAGGAGACCCTGCACTCCGGCCAGGCCCTGGCCCTGTTCACCATCGCCATCGCGGCAGCCGAGATCGGCATCGGCCTGGCGATCGTCCTCGCCGTGTACCGCAACCTTGGCACCTCGGACATCGACAGGCTCCGCGACACCGCCGAGGGCCACGGTCCCGACGGCCCCGACAGCGACGTATCCGACAGCGACGCCTCCGCGCCCCGGGCGGCCGCCGAGAAGGCCGAGGCCACCAGGTGACCACGACCACCCTCGCCGTTCTCGTCCCCCTCCTTCCGTTCCTCGGCGCGATCGCCGGACTGCTCCTGGGCCGCACCGCGCCCGGCTTCGTCCGCCCGCTCGCCGTCCTGCCGGCACTCGCCTCCCTCGCGCTCGCCGTCGTGGTCGCCGCACGCCAGGGTGGCGACGGGGCCGTCGACGCCGCGACCGAACTCACCCCGACCGGCTCGGTACCGATCGAACTCGCCCTCCACGTCGACGGCTTCGCCGCGCTGACCGCCGTCCTGGTCACCGTCGTCGCCACCTGCGTGCAGATCTACTCGACGGGCTACCTGCGCGACGACCCGCGCTACCCCTCCTACGCCGCCCTCGTCTCCCTGTTCACCTCCGCGATGCTCCTGGTCGTCTACTCCGGCGACCTGATGGTCCTGCTGGTCGGCTGGGAGGTCATGGGCATCTGCTCCTACTTCCTCGTCGGCCACTACTGGGAGACCCCCGAGGCCCGCGCCGCCTCCCTCAAAGCGTTCCTGGTCACCAAACTCGGCGACGTCCCCTTCCTCATCGGCCTCTTCGCCCTGGCCACCGAGGCCGGGTCGTTCCGCATCACCCGGATCCTCGGCGCCGTCGCGAACGGCGGCATCGAACACCCCACGCTGATCGCCCTGCTGCTCCTGGCGGGCGTGGCCGGCAAGTCGGCGCAGTTCCCGCTGCACACCTGGCTCCCCGACGCGATGGCGGGCCCGACCCCCGTCTCGGCGCTGATCCACGCCGCGACCATGGTCGCCGCCGGTGTCTACTTCGTCGCCCGCCTCCTTCCGCTCTTCGAGGCCTCGCAGGCCGCGATGACCGTCCTCGCCGTCATGGCCGCCGTGACCATGGCCGGCTCGGCGCTCGCCGCCCTCGCGCAGGACGACATCAAGCGTGTCCTCGCCTACTCGACGATCGGTCAGCTCGGCTACATGACCGGCGCCCTCGCCGTCGCCGACCGTGGCGCTGCCGTCTTCCACCTCCTGTCCCACGGCGCCTTCAAGGCGCTGCTGTTCCTCGCGGCCGGCGTGATCATCCACGCGTCCGGCACCAACTCACTGGCCGCCATGTCCCGGATGGGCAACCTGCGCGACCGCGTCCCCGACGCCTACTGGACGATGACCGTGGCGCTCCTCGCGCTCGCCGCGATCCCGCCGTTCAGCGGCTTCTTCTCCAAGGAGGCCGTCCTCGGGGCCGCCGAGCACGTCGTCACCGGCCACACCGAACACGCGCCGGCCGCGGCGGGCTGGATCGTCCTCCTCGCCGGTCTCGTCACGGCCCTGCTCACCGCCGCGTACGCGACACGGCTGTGGCTCCTGGCGTTCCGGGGCAGCGGCCCCGAAGCCCCCGACCACGGCAGGCAGCCGCTGACGATGACCACGGTGCTGTGGGTGCTCGCCGTCCCGTCCCTCGCGCTCGGCGGACTCTCCTTCCGCGTACTGCCCGACTGGTTCGACGGTCAGGGTCTGGCCCCCACCGTCACCACCTCCGTGCTGGGCACGGGCGTGGCCCTGGTGGGCGGCATCGTCACCTACGCCACCTGGCGGCACACCACCGCACACGCCGCCCGCGTGCCCCTCGGTGCCGTCGCCGCCCACCCGGAGGGCGACGCGGGACTCGTCGAGGCGGAGGCCATCGCCAGCCACGGACCGGCCTACGGGGACATCGCGTACGCACCCGACCCGTCGGACCCCGGACGGCTGCTGCTCGGCCCGCTGCACCGCCCCGCGGCCGCGGGCTTCCACCTGGACGCCCTGTACACGGCCCTCTTCGTCCGCCCGGTCCGGGCCGGCGCGAGCCTCGTACGCTTCCTCGACCGCGAGGTCGTCGAGACCTACGTACGCGGCGCGGGCACGCTGCCCCGCTGGCTCGGCACCGCCGTACGACGGGCCCAGACCGGCAATCTGCAGACCTATGTGAGCGCGCTGCTCGCCGGCACCGTCGTCCTCGCGGTCGCCGCCGTCCTCTTCGCCACGGGAGCGTGAGCAGGCGTGATCGATATCAGCGAGTCCGTGATGCAGTTCCTTCTGGCGTTCCTCGTCGCCGGCCCGCTCCTCGGCGCCGTCGCCGCCCTCCTGCCGGCCCCGCCCGGGCTGAAGGGGAAGTCGCCCGACCAGGCCGTGCTCCGCCACGGTGTGACCGTCACCGGCGCGATCCTCGTCGCGGCGATCGTCCTCGCACTCGGCTTCGACCACGACCAGCCGTCGAAGATGCAGGCCACGACCGACATCAGCTGGATCCCCGCACTCGACGTGCGCCTCCACCTCGGCACCGACGGCATCTCCCTCCCCCTTCTGGTCCTGACCGCGCTGCTGACCTTCCTCAGCGCCCTCTACTCGTACTCCAGACCGCCCACGGGTCCGTCCCCGAAGGCCTTCGTCGCCCTCCTGCTCGTCCTCGAGTCCGGCACCCTCGCGACCTTCGCCGTCCTCGACCTGATCCTGTTCTTTCTCGCCTTCGAGATGGTCCTCATCCCGATGTACTTCCTCATCGCCCGCTGGGGCGGCGGGGGCCGGGCGGAGGCCGCCTGGAAGTTCATCCTCTACACGCTGCTCGGCTCCGTGATCATGCTGCTCGGCCTGCTCCTGATCGGAATCGAGGCGGGCACATTCGACATGGTGGCACTCGCCACTGACAACGGCCGGTCGCTGACCACATCCGTGCAGGTCATCGCCGTTCTGGCGATCGGCATCGGGCTCGCGGTCAAGACCCCGATGTGGCCGCTGCACAGCTGGCTTCCCGACGCCCACACCGCCGCGCCGACCGTCGGCTCGGTCCTGCTGGCCGGCGTCCTGCTGAAGATGGGCACCTACGGGTTCGTGCGGATCCTGCTGCCCGCCGCGCCGGACGGCTTCCGCACCTTCGCTCCCTACCTCGCGGCGTTCGCCGTCGTCGGCATCATCTACGGATCCCTCGCCTGCCTGGCCCTCGCCGGACAGGGCGCGAACGGCGACCTCAAACGCCTCATCGCCTACTCCTCCGTCGGCCACATGGGCTTCGTCCTCCTCGGCATCGCGACCATGACCCCGACCGGCGTCAACGGCGCCCTGTTCGCCAACGTCGCCCACGGCCTCATCACCGGCCTGCTGTTCTTCCTGGTCGGCGGCCTCAAGGACCGCACGGGCAGCACCGACCTCGACACCCTCGCCAAGGAGGCGGGCGCCGCCCTCTACGGCAGGGCCCCCCGCCTCGGCGCCCTGTTCGCCTTCGCCGCCGTCGCCTCCCTCGGGCTGCCCGGACTCGCCGGGTTCTGGGGCGAGATGCTCGCCCTGTTCGGCGCCTTCGAACCCGCCGAAGGACTCAGCCGGCCCGCCTTCCTCACCTTCATGGCGATCGGCGCGTTCGGCACCCTGCTGACGGCCGCGTACCTGCTCGTCATGGTCCGCCGCGTCTGCATGGGCGCCGTACCCCAGGACGCGCCGGCCCTCACCGACGTGCGCCTCCGCGAGTTCGCCGCCTGGACCCCGCTCGTCGTCCTCACCGTCGTCGCGGGCCTGTGGCCGAAGGCCCTCCTCGGGCTGACCGACCCGGCCGTGCAGCAGCTCCTCTCAGGAGGCACCCGATGAGCTCCCTGGTCCAGTCCGTCGACTGGCTGGCCATCGCGCCACCGACCATCGCCGCGGTCGTCGGACTCGTCGTCCTCGTCGCCGACCTGTTCGTCGGCGAAACGCGGAAGCCGCTCCTGGGCTGGTTCTCGGTGGCCGGACTCGCCGCCGCCACGCTTATGCTGCTGCCCCTCCTGGACGCCGACCGCAGCACCTTCTGCCTGGTCGGCGACACCGGCGTGTGCAGTTACACCGCGGACCGCTTCACCCTCGTCATCCAGTTCCTGGTACTCGGCGGCGCCCTGCTGGCCGCCCTGCTGTCCGTCACCGCCCTGAAGGACGAGGGCAAACGGCTCCCCGAGGGCGAGTACTGGTTCCTGTTCCTCTCCTCCGCGGCCGGCGCCGCCCTGCTGCCCGCCTCCCGCGACCTCGCGACGCTCGTCGTCGCCCTGGAGGTCGCCTCCCTGCCCGCCTTCGCCCTGGTCGGCCTCCGGCACGGCGACCGGAAGTCCTCCGAAGCCGCCCTGAAGTTCTTCCTGTCCTCCGTCACCGCCACCGCGGTCAGCCTGCTGGGCATCAGCTTCGTCTACGCCGCCACCGGAACCCTCCACCTCACCCTGGTCGCCGAGCGGATCCAGACCGTCGACGGACAGCTCCACACCCTCGCCCAGACCGGCGTCGTCCTCACCCTCGTCGGCTTCGCCTTCAAGACCGCCGCCGTGCCCTTCCACTTCTGGGTCCCCGACACCTACGTGGGCGCCCCCCTGCCCATCGCCGCCTACCTGTCCGTCATCGGCAAGGCGGTCGGCTTCTCCGGCCTGATCCTCGTCACCGTCGTCGCCCTGCCGTCGTACGCCGACGTCTGGGGCCCCGCCCTCGCCGTCCTGGCCGCCCTCACCATGACCGTCGGCAACGTGGGCGCCCTGAGGCAGCA
This sequence comes from Streptomyces sp. SM1, assembly GCF_002910825.1. Classification (GTDB taxonomy): domain Bacteria; phylum Actinomycetota; class Actinomycetes; order Streptomycetales; family Streptomycetaceae; genus Streptomyces; species Streptomyces okerensis. The sequence goes on from NZ_NEUB01000826.1 coordinate 7,388, forward strand.
GACCACGCGCGCGTACAGCGCGGTACGGCTCCTCGCCTGGTCCTCCGTCGGCCAGGCCGGCTACCTCCTCGTGCCGATCGCCGCCGCCGCGTACTCCGACGACGCCGAGAAGTCGATCGGCGCCACCCTCGCCTACGCCCTCATGTACGGCGCGGTGAACCTGGGAGCGTTCGCCGTGGCCGCCCTCGTCGGCCGCGCGCACCGGCTCAACCGCGTCGCCGACTACCGCGGCCTGTACGCCTCCAACCCCCTCACCGCGCTTCTCCTGGGCTTCTTCCTGCTCTGCCTCGCCGGCCTCCCGCCGGGCATCATCGGCCTCTTCGCCAAGGTCACGGTGTTCGCCGCGGCCGTCGACGCCGGACTCGGCTGGCTCACCGTCGTCATGGCCGTCAACGTCGTCATCGCGCTGGTGTACTACCTGCAGTGGACCGCGCTGCTGTTCCGCGCCCCCGAGGGCCGACCGGTCCGGCACCGGCTCCCTGCCCCGCTCACCGCCGCGATCGCCCTGACCGGCGTCATCGGCATCGCCCTGTCCGGCGCACCCCAGCTGGTCCTCCGCTTCACCGACACCGGACTCTTCTGACCGCACCGGGCCCCATCCGGCACGCGCGCGTGCGGGCCGTCCGACGCCCCCGCGCGCGTGCCTCCCACGGCCGGCACGGAGCGCCCGTCACCCGGTCGGTTGACACGCGCCACCGCGCGCACAAGGGAACTAGTGCCCTTCGTCTGGCGTTGACCGGTACGGGAGGGTCCACTGGACGTGACACCACGAACACCAATGGGCATCGCAGGTCAGAAGGAAGATCAGCAGACAAGGGTCCCCCTGCCGCACGACTTGGAGGGCGTACCGTGCACCGCCGGCACAACGGGCTCAGGACCGCAGTCCTCCTCGGGGGACTGTCCGCGCTCATCATCGTCATCGGCAGCTTCTTCGGCCGTACGGGGCTCGTCGTCGCCGTCCTGATCGCCTTGGGCACCAACGCGTACGCGTACTGGAACAGCGACAAGCTGGCCCTGCGCGCGATGCGCGCCCGCCCGGTGAGCGAGTTCGAGGCCCCGAAGCTCTACCGCATGGTCCGGGAGCTCTCCACCCAGGCCCGCCAGCCGATGCCCCGCCTGTACATCTCCCCGACGGAGGCACCCAACGCCTTCGCCACCGGCCGCAACCCGCGCAACGCGGCGGTGTGCTGCACCGACGGCATCCTGCGCCTGCTCGACGAGCGCGAGCTGCGCGGCGTGATCGGCCACGAGCTCAGTCATGTCTACAACCGGGACATCCTGATCTCCTCGGTCGCCGGAGCCCTCGCCTCCGTGATCATGTTCCTGGTCAACTTCGCCTGGCTGATCCCGATCGGCCGTTCGAACGACGACGACGGTCCCGGCCTCCTCGGCATGCTGCTGATCATGATCCTGGGCCCGCTCGCGGCGTCCCTCATCCAGCTGGCCATCAGCCGCTCCCGGGAGTACGAGGCGGACGCCTCGGGCTCCCGGCTCACCGGCGATCCGCTCGCCCTGGCAAGCGCCCTGCGCAAGCTGGAACACGGGACGAAGCAGCTTCCACTGCCTCCCGAGCCCCGTATCGAGACGGCCAGCCATATGATGATCGCGAACCCGTTCCGTCCGGGACAGGGTCTTTCGAAGATGTTCTCCACCCACCCGCCGATGGCGGAACGCATCGCCCGGCTCGAGAAGATGGCAGGTCACCACCAGTGAAGACCATCCTGAATCTCATATGGCTCGTCGTCAGCGGTTTCTGGCTGTTCCTCGGCTACGTGCTCGCCGGCGTGCTGCTCTGCGTCACGATCATCGGCATCCCCTTCGGCGTCGCCGCGTTCCGCATCGGTATCTACGCCCTGTGGCCCTTCGGATACACGACGGTCGAACGCAGGGACGCGGGAGCCCCCTCCTTCCTCGTCAACGTGCTGTGGCTGCTCCTGGCCGGCTGGTGGCTGGCCCTCGGCCACATCCTCACCGGTATCGCCCTCTGCGTGACGATCATCGGAATTCCGCTCGGCATCGCCAACTTCAAGCTGATCCCGGTCTCCCTGTTCCCGCTGGGCCGCGAGATCGTGCGCACGGACCAGGCGTTCACCTCCACGTCGCGCTGGTAGACGGACCGGCCGGTCAGCCCTCGGCCGGGGAGTTGTCCACAACCCCGAGGTTGTCCACAGGCCCGCACGCTCGTCGTCGACAGCACGCACGATGAACCCATGACCGAGCACGAGCAGTTGCTGACACCCGTGGGCGGAGAAGCCCCGCACCACCCGCCCGCGGGACCGGCCTTCCCTCCCCGAGCCCAGCGACGCGACCCCGCCGTCGCCCGCCGAAGCCGCCCCGGCCCCGGCTTCCCCCCGCTGCTCACCGAGCTCTCCACTCCGGGCCGTGGGACACGGCCCGGTACAAGCCGGAGACCGAAGGCGTGCCCCCGGCCCTCCGGACCGGTCTCCAGAAGCCTGTGACACCGGCACCCGTCCGGACGCCCTGACCCGGCCGGCGCCACCACCCACGGCCACCGCTCGCCGGCTACTGATCGCCGGCTACTGATCGCCGGCCACCGGACACGGGTCACCGGCTGCCGCCCAGCTTCCGCGCCCCGTAAGCCGCCACACCCACCATCAGCACCCCCGCGCCGACGACCACCGAGACCCACGGCAGCGAGAACGCCAGTACCAGGCACCCGGCGAGCCCCGCTGCCGGCAGCACCCGCGCCGCCGGCCTCGCGTCGAGCGTCCAGGCCGAGGCGTTGGCCACCGCGTAGTACGCCAGTACGCCGAAGGAGGAGAAACCGATCGCACCCCGCACATCCACCGTGGCGGCCAGCACGGCGACCACCGCGCCCACCACGAGCTCCGCCCGGTGCGGCACCCGGAACCGCGGATGCACGGCGGCCAGGGCGCCGGGGAGATGCCGGTCCCGGGCCATGGCGAGCGTCGTCCGCGAGACGCCGAGGATCAGGGCGAGCAGCGAACCCAGCGCGGCCACCGCCGCACCCGCCCGCACCACCGGCGCGAGCCCGGGGACCCCGGCGGCCCGCACCGCGTCGGCGAGCGGTGCGGTGGCCTCCCCCAGACCCTGCGAGCCCAGAACGGAGAGAACGGCCACGGCGACAGCCGCGTACACGACCAGGGCGATGCCGAGAGCTGTCGGAATCGCCCGGGGGACGGTGCGTGCCGGATCCCGGACCTCCTCACCGAGTGTCGCGATCCGGGCATACCCGGCGAAGGCGAAGAACAGCAGACCGCCCGCCTGGAGCACCCCGCCGACGCCCTCCGACACCCCGATGTCCAGGTGCCCGGCACGGGCCTCACCGGACGTCAGACCCACGACCACCACGGAAGCGAGGACCGCCAGAACCACAGCCACGATCACCCGCGTCAGCCACGCGGACTTCTGGACACCGCCGTAGTTCACCGCGGTCAGCAGCACCACGGCGGCGACCGCCACCGCGTGCGCCTGCTCCGGCCAGACGTACGCGCCGACGGTGAGCGCCATCGCCGCGCAGGAGGCCGTTTTCCCGACGATGAACGCCCAGCCCGCGAGGTAGCCCCAGAAGTCCCCCAGCCGCTCCCGCCCGTAGACGTACGTGCCGCCCGAGGCGGGGTAGCGGGCGGCGAGGCGCGCCGACGACATGGCGTTGCAGTAGGCGACGCCGGCGGCGAGCGCCAGCCCGAGAAGCAGCCCGGAGCCGGCCGCGTGCGCGGCGGGCGCCAGAGCGGCGAAGATCCCGGCCCCCACCATCGAGCCGAGACCGATGACCACGGCGTCACCGACACCGAGCGTGCGACGCAGTTGAGGGTCCGGGGAGTGCGACATGGGGCCGCAGCCTACTGATCAGCTGCAACCATCACGTGTACGTGGGACGTCTGTCAGGGTGCAAGGACGGTGGGAAAGGGGCAGGTGCACGGGCATGACGATCATCAGCTGGATCATCCTCGGACTGTTGGCCGGAACGATAGCCAAGTTCCTGCTGCCCGGCCGCGACCCGGGCGGCCTCATCGGCACGACCCTGATCGGTGTCGCCGGCGCGTTCATCGGCGGATGGGTGTCGGCCCGCCTGCTCGACCACCCGGTCACCAAGGACTTCTACGACGGCACCACCTGGGTCGCCGCGATCGGCGGCTCACTCATCCTGCTGATCGCCTACCGCATCCTGTTCGGCCACTCGCGCGACTGACCCGAGCCGCCCTTCCCGGACGACGTCCGGCAGACGAGGGGGCGAGCACCCTCACGGCGCCCGCCCTCCTCGTCCATACCGCCCGGTCCTACCGGTAGTTCACGAACTGCAGCGCGAAGTCGAAGTCCTTGCCCTTGAGCAGGGCGATGATGGTCTGGAGGTCGTCGCGGCTCTTGGAGCTGACCCGCAGCTCGTCACCCTGCACCTGGGCCTTCACGCCCTTCGGCCCCTCATCCCGGATGATCTTCGCGACCTTCTTCGCGTTGTCCTGGGAGATGCCCTCCTCGATCGACGCGAAGATCTTGTACTCCTTGCCCGAGAGCTGCGGCTCGCCCGCGTCCAGGGCCTTCAGGGAGATGCCCCGCTTGATCAGCTTGGACTGGAAGACGTCGAGGACAGCCTTCACCCGGTCCTCGGAGTTCGCCTCCATGAGGATCTTCTCCCCGGACCACGAGATCGAGGCCCCGACGCCCTTGAAGTCGTAGCGCTGCGAGATCTCCTTGGCGGTCTGGTTGAGGGCGTTGTCGACCTCCTGCCGCTCGACCTTCGAGACGATGTCGAAACTGGAGTCGGCCATGTCCTGTGGCTCCTTGAATCGGGGTGCGTATCGGGCTGCGCACCGATTGCGTACCGGATGCGTTCCGGCGTGTGCGAGACGGCTCCGAGCCCGGCATCGGCCCGGACCGCATCGGACCAGCCTAGCCATCCCCCCGTCCCCGGCGGCGATCCATCGGGTGGCGAAGCACCCCAGTCCATCGGGTATTGTTTACGTCGTTGCCACGGAGCACCGCCGCAAAGCGGTTCGAGGGCAGCAATCCCGGCGGTGTGCCCGAGCGGCCAAAGGGAGCAGACTGTAAATCTGCCGGCTCAGCCTTCCCAGGTTCGAATCCTGGCGCCGCCACACGACCGAAAGGGTCTGTGACCAGCAGCAATGCTGATCGCAGGCCCTTTCGTCGTTCACGGGCACGGTCCGGCCGCTATGGGCGCTATCTACCAGTGTGTCTCACCCTGATTCGGGTGCTGACCAGTCCGTGTGGGGCAGGCGTGGGGCAGCGTCGGCCCTCTAAGTGCCGCTCCTCAGTGCCCGCTCGATCCGGGCATTCGCGGTGGCCGCACCGCCGTCCAGGCACTTGGCGTACACCCGGAACAGCACGGCCACGCTGTGACCGGCACGCGCGGCCACTTCCTGCGGCTCCACACCGGAGCTGAGCCACGTGGACACGGCCGCGTGGCGAAGATCATATGGACGCTTCGCCAGCAGCGACGCGCACTGAGCGGGCGTGAGGGCACGTGCGCGGGCTTCCGCCCACACCTCGCCGTATCCGGTGTCCTGGACGAGCCCGCCGCGCTGCGTGCGGAACAGCCGTCCGTCGGGGGCCACGCCGTACGCCGTGACGTGCCACCGGAGCATGCGCACGAGATCGGGCGGGATCGGCACCGTGCGGACCGCCTTCCGGGGCCGGTGCTTGAGTCCACGCCGGTCGTGCGCTTCGCCGCTGTCCGTCCAGGCCGACCCCGATCGCGGGCGGGTCTCCCGGAGCCGTAAGGTCCCCCATCCTCGCCGGGGTAGGTCGCAGTCCTGGAGGCGTAGCCCGATGACTTCCGCCGGCCGCGCCGCCGCGAAGTACATGCACCCGAAGAACGCGACCAGGCGGCGTCCGCGGGCACTCTGCGAGCGCACGGCATCGAGCAGTGCGAGCGCCTGCCGGGGGTCCGGCACCGACGCGGGGTCGAGTTCTTCCGATACCTGTTCCGGAGCCTTCCACTGCACCTGTGGCAGAGGGTTGTCCGTCAACCGGCCGGCGTCGACGGCGTAGCCGAGTGCGTTGTGGAAGATGGCCCGCTTCCGGCGAATCGTCGACGCGGACGCCGTGGTGCCGTCCAGCTTCTTGGTGAGCGCGTCCAGGGCCGCACGTACGCGCATCCGATCGGCCAGCGCGGACGTGGGCAACGACTGCCGCTCGAACCACGCCAGCACGGCGGCCACGTCGTCTGGGGGTTCCTGGTCACGGCGGCTCACGTTGAACGCCCAGCTATAGAGCGCCGTCCGCACGGTCTTGGCATCCGCCATTCCCTTGGTGCTCGTGACAAGCGCCGGCGTCACCGTGGCCATGGCTTCCGCGAGCGTCCGGCGCGTCGAGCCGGGGGAGTGCTGCCACTTCATCTCGATGTACTCGCGTGCGTGCTGGTACCAACTCACGTCGTTGCGCTTCCGCAACTCGGAGACCGGCACCCCGGTGGACTCGTCGAACGGCTCGCCGGCGTGTGCGGCCCGCAGCAGTTCGGCGCGTCGGCCCTCGGCCAGGGTCTTGGTGCGGAACGTCTGGGAGTGCGGAGTCTCGCCCGTCTTCCAGCGCAGCTCTGCGGAGCTTTGGCCACGGTCCTTGCGTTGGCGGACGGACCAGATACGAACGTCGTACGTCTTCCCCATCGGGGGCCTTCCTGCGAAAGGGGCCCGGCGCGAGCCGGGCCCCTGGGGTGGTGTTGGTGAATCGGCGTGATCAGTAGGCGGGCGAATCCAAGTTGCTGAGCCAGTCGTCCAGGTCGCTGCGGCGGACCCGCAGATGACCGTTGGGCAGCTTCACGAGTCGGGGTGCCTGTCCGCGTGCGCGCATGCGGTAGAAGGCGGCGCGGCTCATGCCGATCTCGGTGAGGACTTCGGGGAGCTTGAGCATCTGGGGGCTGGCCATCGATGACTCCTCAACAGCCGAGGGGCTCGGTCGGCTGTGGGTATGTGTGTCCGAAGCGCGGATTTCTGCGTCATGTGCGTCACATGCGTCATGCCGTATGCCTGACCTGCGCTCTCTGTATGACGCAGGGGTTTGGGCGTGCGTCATGGGCGCGTCATGGGCTGCGTCATCCCATGACGCGGATGACGCAGCATGACGCAGGCGCCGCCGTCTGCGTCATGCTCCATTCCGCAGGCCAGGCGCCGTTTTCTCGCTCGCATGACGCACATGACGCAGGGTTTCCCCTCTTAGGAAAAGAGAGGGGGTGTCAGTGGTGGTGTGGTGCGGCTCAGGGCGTGAAGAAGGAGCCGCTTCGCGGCGCGTCCAGCGCAGGGCGGCGGTGCCGCCGAACAGCAAGAGGAGCACGCCGGGCGGGGTGCTCCTCTTGCTGTTCGCGGTGAGGGTCGCCGGTCAGAACGCCTGCTGCTGGGGCGGAGTCGTGGCCGGTGAGCGGCTGATCTCGATGTAGCGGCCCTCGTAGGTGCGGCCGGAGTCGATGAGCACGCCCCGGGCGGCGAGGGTGGGCTGTAGGCGCTTGAGACGGTCGGAGAGGACTTTGCCGGTGGTCGGCCACCCCTTGGGCAGGGGGCGGCAGTCCTCGCCGGTGTAGAGGCGGGTGAAGTGGTGCAGCCACTCCGTGGACGTCATCCGCTGCCCCGCGCCCGGCTCGATGTCGGCCGCGTGCCACAGGACGGTCTGTGCCAACAGGTCGCCCTCGATCACGTCGTCGTTGAGGTCGTCCAGGGCGGCCCGGTAGGCGGCGAGCGCCCCGAACCCGGTGGCGGCATCGAGCTGCGCGCACAGGTGCGCGAAGTCCGCCATCCGAAGATCGGTCGGGGTCTCCACCTCGACCGCACGAACCTGCACCGTGAGATCGAGCAGCGAGCCGAGGACGACGGGCAGGGCTTCCGCGTACTCTGCCCACAGTTCCGCCTCGGTGCGTCGCACCCGGGGGCGTTCCAGCCGGAGCGGCAGGAGCCGTTCGGCGAGGTCGGGGCGGATGACTCCGACGTCGATGCCGGTGAGGAGCAGGGGGCGGCGGTAGCGGGCGCGGAAGACGTCCCCGTCGGTGAACAGGGCGCGCTTGACGCTCTCGGCTCCGGTGACGATGCAGCACATCGCGTCGGACAGGTCCGGGGTCATGTGAGAGAGGTTGTCCAGGGCGGTGACCCATCCGGCGGCCACGGCCGCGATCAGGTTTTCCTCGTCCTTCGGTGCGCGGCGCAGGTCGCCGGTCATGCCCTCGATGATCCGGGTGAGCATGCGGCCGCCGGTGGACTTCCCCGCGCCCTGCGGGCCGGTGAGGAACGGGGCGGGGACGGGCACGGACGGTCCGAGACAGCCGATGAGCCATGCGATGGCCAGGCACTCGGTTTCGGCGGTGGCGAAGTTGCACAGCCTGAGCAGGAGATCGATGCCCTTGCCGTCGGCGTCCTTGGCGGGCAGGGGCAGTTCCCCGGTGAGCTGGGTGCGCCGCCAGCACACCTCACGCGGGTCGGGAACGGTGATGTCCCACCCGGTGGGGTGGATTCGCACCGACTGTCCGTCGGCCCTGCCAAGGTCCAGCCACGTCGCCCCGTCCGCGCCGGGGGCGACGCGGATGTGCACTGCCTGTACGTCCTCGGTCAGCGCGAGCGCTTCGATCAGATCGAGTGCTTCTTTGAGGGCGCTGCCGTTGAAGACGCCGACCTTGTCGCGGAAGAGCCCGACCATGAGTTCCTGTCGGTGGCTGCCCGTGGTGCCCTGGGAGCGGATCGGGCGGGCCACGGGGTGACCGTTCTTCTGCGCGTACACGGTGCCGTCGGCGGTGCGGAAGTACCGGAAGTGGGATTGCGCGTAGTCGGTGATGATCTCGCGGGCGGGGGTCTTGTCGTCGTCGGACATGGTCACAGCCCCAACCGGGTACGGGCGTTGTTCCACGCGTCCGTGCAGTGCCGGGCTGTCTCGCCCTTGGCCTGCGCGGCGGTGAACAGCCGCGTGATGTGCTCGTCGCTGAGACAGCCGCACCGGCCATGGACCGAGAGCACGACCAGGAACGTCCGGTACACGGTCGCGTGGACCGCGCTGCGTGCCTGGGTGATGCGCTGCTCTGCCATGACGATGCCGCGTTCCAGGAAGGTGGGCGTGCGGTGAGGACACGGCCCGCCCGAGGCTCCCATGGGCACGGCTACCGCGTGCGGCCCCGGCCGCACGGTGGCGGGCTCCTTGACGGCCAGGGCGCGAACGGCGTCCGGGAGAGCGGCGGTTGTGCCGGTGCCGGGCCCGAGATAGCGGGCGTAGGCCATGACCGACTTGATGTCGACACCGGGCCGGACGCCGTTTACGGAACGCATGACGCCCCGGTAGATCCAGTGCTCACCGCGCGTCGTCTCCACGGTCTGCGTGGCAGGCAGCGTCTCGCGGGCCCATGCGACGGCCGCCGGGTTGTCCAGATCGACCACAGTCAGGGCGGCGCCGCCGGGGTGGTAGGCGACGCACACCGCGCGGCGCCACGCCGCCGCCCACGGGGGCGAGACGACGACGGCAGGATCTGCGGTGGCGGCAGCCCATCCGTGGCAGGGGGCCGGGCACAGGCACGGGCCGGGCACCTTCATGTTCGGCCGGCCGCCGCACGAGTTGTCGGCACACGTCGGGCAGTTGCCGAACGGCACCTTCCCCGCACGCAGGGGCAGCACAGGCACGTCGGATGCCGCGAGCCTGAGGGCGGTGTGCAGCGGAGAGGGCATGGGTTGCGTCATGCTGGAGTTCTCCAGTTCCTTGAACGGGTGCTGGTAGGCAAGGGCGGCCCCGGATTCTTGGCGGAAGAGGGGACCGCCCTTGGCGTAGCTAGCTGTGGAAGTGGTTGCGCTTGAAGACGGCCCGGCGGATGTTCACCGTGGTGCCGCCCCGGTGGCCGCTCGATCCGAGGACCTGGACGGCGATCCATCCGCCGAAGATGACGGCGGCGAGGATGATGAGCTGACCGATGAACGCGGTGAGCGCGGCGATGAACGAGGTGAGCAGCAGCAGCCCGGCGGACACGGCGAGGAAGCCGACTCCTCCGAGGGCGACGCTCACCGCCGTGCGGGAGACGGCCGGCTTGGCGACGACCGGGGCGGGCTGCGGGTGGTCGATGGCGTAGCCGGTGACGATCCGGCCGTCCGGCAGGACGATGCTCGCCACCGCCGGAACCGTGCCCGGCTGCACGGGCACGACCGGCGCCGGCTGGACGACGACGGGCTGTATGGGGGTGGGCTGGTAGGCGGTCACGGCCCGCTCGGCGGGCGTGTGGTGGGCAGGTTCGGGGTACATGCGGAATCCCTTCCGTACTGGGTCGGGGAGGTAGCGGCACCCCCTGGGGGTGCCGCGTAGAGGGGTGTTTCGGGGGTCTGAGCAGGCAGCCTCCCCGTCTCCCCGAAATGATGTTTGCGCTGATCAGCGCGGGGAGGTGGGCGCGGGGAGAGGGTTGGGGAGTTCTCCCCGCCTCCCCGGGCCGGACGGTGGTTCCTCCCCGCTACTGGGAGGCGGAAGCGGAACCGTCGGTGTCGCGGTTGGCGAGCGCGCGGGCTACGTCGTCGCGGCGGACGACCATGACCCCGTGGGACTTCTTCGGCTCCTCGCCGTGCTCTTCGAGCAGCCGCTTCAAGCGGCCGTTGTTCCACTCGCGGTAGACGGCCGTGTCCAGGGCGTGCAGCCGCTTGAGAACCTCATCCGTCCGCAGCCGTGCGGTGTTCCCGATGACGGCGGCGACGTCGGCGAGCGCGTCCCGTTCCTCATCGCGGTCGATGGTGCGCAGGGTGGCGACGCCGTTGCGCAGGGCCTTGGCACGCTCGGCGATTTCAGTGGCGGGGTCGTCGTCGATGAAGTGGGTCCGCACGGTGATGGAGGACTGGCCGGCGGGGATGGTGATGCCGTCGGAGGCGACCACAAGGGTGCCCTTGTCCAGGCCCTGACGCAGCAGGTTCGGTGCCGCGCCCCCGTCGACGGCCTTGTCCCCTAGTGCCATGCGGGCCTGTGACTCGGTGCCCAGCACGAGGGAGGCGCGGGTGTGGGCGCCCTCGCGTACGACCTTGGGAAGGTTCTGGTCGGTGGGGTCCTGCGTGCCCTGCCACATCAGCACATCGACCGCACGGCCCTGGTTGTGCAGCTTGCGGACGGCCATGAAGTACCGGGACGTGGCCTTGCTGCCGCCGTAGGGCCGCTTGTCCTCGCCCATGACCGGGCACATGAACGCCAACTGTGCTTCGTCCACCAGCACGATCAGCGGCTCGAACACGACGGCCGGGTCCTGCCGCCGTTCCTCGATCCGCCGGTTCATCTCCTCCACCGCGTCCTCGACCATCTCGGTTGCCTGGATCACGTGCTCATCCGAGGGTCCCTCGATGAGCACCTGTGCGATGCCGTCGAACATGGCCCAGTCACCGATGCCTTTCAGATCGGCGATCCAGAACTGCACGGACCGGTCCAGGGCCAGCCACAGGGCCAGGGCGCGCAGGGCGGCGGTCTTGCCCTGGTTGGACAGACCGGTGACGAGCAGGTGGCGCTGATACACGCTCAGTTCAGCGGCGTCCCCGCGCAGGTCCTGTCCCCACGGGGCGCGGCCGGTCTTGTAGTTCGCGGTCAGCGTCTCGTCGGTGACCAGCGGGGACGGGCCGATCGGCTCGTCCAGAGCGCCGGAGTCGGCGATCCACAGCCGCACCGTGCGGGCGGCCTGGGGGAGGGTGATGAACACTTCGTGTTCGTGCCGGGTCAGGTTCTCGGCAAGCTTCCGGCGCCGCTTCTGTACTTCGTCTGTCGCCACCCCCGAGGGCAGGGTGACGTCCACCTCGACACCGCACCCGGCAATCGTGATGGGACCCAGCATGGACGCGCCGGCGTCGCCCATCTCCTTGATGGCACGGCCCAGGGCGGGCACCCCGAGGTCGCGCAACGCCTTGACGACGATGGACGGGGTGATCGGCTCCCCCTCGCTCGATCGCACGTTCGCGGGCAGGGCCCATGCGGGTGCGGCCTGCCGTTTGCGGCCGACGGACCACAGGGCGAGCAGGGCGAGGAACGGGCCGATCGAGATCAGCGGTCCCCAGACGACCTGAACGATGCGCATGAGCAGGGCGATGAAGTCGACCGTTGCGGACAGCGGGGTGATGACGTCGCCGGCGTCGCCGGTGCTGATGGCCATGACGATGCCGAGGGCGACCAGGGCCCCGATGCTCATGCCCGCGCCGACGGCTACGCCCTTGGCGGCGTCCACGGGGGAGTGCAACAGGTCCATGCGGCGGTGGTGGCGGGCGGCGCGGAAGCGCTGAAGGCGCTCCTCCCACTCCTCTGCCGCTTCCAGGTTCCCGGCGGCTTCCGCCGCGCGGATCATCCGCTCGTAGCGGGAGCCGGTGCGGCCGTCCCAGGTTCGGCGGGCCACGATCCGCCCACCGTTGAACGTGTAGAGGCCGTGCCGGACCACCGAACGGCCAGCGGCCCGGGTGTGCTCGTGCGTGACGGCGGTCTTCACGGCGCGGCCGGAGCGGACCCACAGGGGCACCGGCGGAGCGGGCGGGGCGTCGGGCACCACGGTGAGGGTGGTCACGGTCGCTGTATCGGCGGTGGGCGGGTCGGTGTGCTTGTGGAGGTGAACGACGTTCTCAGTCATGCTGGGAGTGCTCCTGACTGCCCCCTCGGGGGCGGGAGTGAGGGAATGAGCCGGGGTGGCCGTGTCCGTGGAAAGAGGCGGCCACCCCGGTACCGACATGGCTGGTCACCACCAGCCGGACGACTTCTTGGCGGCCTTGGTGCGGGCGGTCTCGGTGACGATGCGCTGCCGCTCGCCGTGCAGGGCGGACAGTTCCGCGGTCAGCCGCGTCTCAGCGGCCGACTCGGTGGACTCGATTCGCTCTTCCGCGCGGCCGGTGCTGCGGCCTCGGACGACGCGGTAGGCGCCGCCGGTGACGGCGCGGGCCATGGCGCGGCGCTCGCGGCCGTTCAACGGCCACA
>NZ_NEUB01000827.1:0-6537 GCF_002910825.1 Streptomyces sp. SM1
ATACGGCCGCCGGCGACCTCGGCGCTGAGCAGTTCGGCGGCCTCCGGCTGGCCCGCGTCGCGCAGTTCGGGCCACTGGGAGCGGGGCCGCTCCGGCACGGAGGCGTCGGCGGCGTCGCTCTCCCGGCGGCGGGCCAGCACCTCCCTGGCGTAGGGCAGCCACGCGCCGAGCCGGGCGAACGGCCACACCACGAGCAGGGTGACGACCGCGTACAGGGTGTTCGTGTAGAACGAGGACGCCATCAGGTCGTAGCTGTCCGTGATCAGTACGGTCAGCGAGAGCAGCGGATCGACGACCGGCACCGGGGACCATCCCACGAGCGGGAACGCCTCGGGGAAGACGAAGCCGAGGGCGGCCAGGGCGAGGAGCGCGGCGACCAGGGCCCGGGCGGGCTGCGGCCTGCGGGCCACGTAGTGGCGGACGATGGCGCGCCAGCTGCCGAGGACGACGACCGCGACGGCCAGTACGGCGAAGGAGATGCCTTCGTAGACCACGAGGGCTTCCGCCCCCGGGGCCGGCACGGCCCGCCCCTCGAACACCTTGGGCGAGACGACCGTGCCGGCCCACCACCAGTCGTCCGGTGTGAAGGCCCGCAGCGGGGCCATCTGGTACGAGGTGACACCGCGCTGCCAGAGCGACCAGACGAGCGCCGCGACGGCGAGCGGGACCAGCATGCCGGCGACCGTCACCGGTGCGATCCGTTCCGTGGTCCGCTTCGGCGGCTGGTAGCCGTACCGCCAGATCCCGGGGCGGGCGGCGGGCCTGGCCTCGTCGAGCCAGGCGGCGACGGCGGACGGGGTCCGGGGCGGCTGTCCGGGGGCGGGTGGTGTGCCCGGGGCCCGGGCCGGGCGCGGTGGCGCCGCCGGAACCTCCGGTGGTCCGGCCGGGCGCGGTACGGGGTGGGCATGTGTGCCCCGTGCGTCCTGCGTACCCTCGCCGTCCATCGCCCTTGCCCCCTGAGCCGCCGCGCCATCCGCCATCAGCGAGCCAATCTAACGCCCCGACAGGCGGAGTCCACCGTTTACGTGGCCGTTGCCGGCAGGGGTGCGGGCCGGGAGCCCCCGGCGGCGCCACCGCCCGCGGCCCGGGCAGCACCGCCCCGCTATGTCCATCGCGGACAACCCGGTCCCCCGGACAACGCCCACATGGAGCATGCCCAGCCTCCGTGAGCGGCCCTAACCTGCGAGAAAAGAAGGAAAAAGCGTCCGTTACACCCCCCAGGAGCCCCGCATGACCGCACTTCCGCAGGAGCGCCGCGTCGTCACCGCCATCCCCGGACCGAAGTCGCAGGAGCTGCAGGCCCGCCGTACCGCCGCGGTCGCGCAGGGCGTGGGCTCCGTACTGCCCGTGTTCACCGCCAGGGCCGGTGGCGGGATCATCGAGGACGTCGACGGCAACCGGCTGATCGACTTCGGTTCCGGCATCGCCGTGACCTCCGTCGGCGCATCCGCCGAGGCCGTCGTCCGCCGTGCCTCCGCCCAGCTCGCCGACTTCACGCACACCTGCTTCATGGTGACGCCGTACGAGGGCTACGTGGCCGTCGCCGAGGCGCTCGCCGAGCTGACCCCGGGCGACCACGCCAAGAAGTCGGCGCTGTTCAACAGCGGCGCCGAGGCCGTCGAGAACGCGGTCAAGATCGCCCGTGCGTACACCAAGCGGCAGGCGGTCGTCGTGTTCGACCACGGCTACCACGGCCGCACCAACCTCACCATGGCGCTGACCGCGAAGAACATGCCGTACAAGAACGGCTTCGGGCCGTTCGCGCCCGAGGTGTACCGCGTCCCGGTCGCCTACGGCTACCGCTGGCCGACCGGCCCGGAGAACGCCGGTCCGGAGGCCGCCGCGCAGGCCGTCGACCAGATCTCCAAGCAGGTGGGCGCCGGGAACGTGGCCGCGATCATCATCGAGCCGGTGCTCGGTGAGGGCGGTTTCATCGAGCCGGCCAAGGGCTTCCTGCCCGCGATCAGCAAGTTCGCCGAGGACAACGGCATCGTCTTCGTCGCCGACGAGATCCAGTCCGGCTTCTGCCGTACCGGCCAGTGGTTCGCCTGCGAGGACGAGGGCATCGTCCCGGACCTGATCACCACGGCGAAGGGCATCGCGGGCGGTCTGCCGCTGGCCGCCGTCACCGGCCGCGCGGAGATCATGGACGCCGCGCACGCGGGCGGTCTGGGCGGCACCTACGGCGGCAACCCGGTGGCCTGCGCGGGCGCGCTCGGCTCCATCGAGACGATGAGGGAACTCGACCTCAACGCGAAGGCGAAGGCGATCGGGGCGGTCATGAAGACCCGTCTCACCGCCATGGCCGAGAAGTTCGACATCATCGGCGACGTCCGCGGCCGGGGCGCGATGATCGCCATCGAACTGGTCGTGGACCGCGCGACCAAGGAGCCGGACGCGGAGGCGACCGCCGCGCTGGCGAAGGCCTGCCACCAGGAGGGCCTGCTGGTCCTGACCTGCGGCACCTACGGCAACGTCCTGCGTTTCCTGCCCCCGCTGGTCATCGGCGAGGACCTGCTGAACGAGGGCCTCGACATCCTCGAGCAGGCGTTCGCGCGCATCTGAGCCGGCGTAGGGGGCAGGTGAGCCGCCTGCCCCGGATCGCCGGAGCCGCCGAACGGCAGAGGGTGTGAAGAAGGTGTGCGAGGTGGATGACAGGTGCCCGCGGGCCCTGTCGCCGGGCCACCCCCTGCCGTAGGTTTCTCCGCGGATGAGAGATACACCCCGCCCGCAGGGACCTGTGGGCGGCTCAGGCCGGGGCCTCCCCAGCTTCGACCTGGCAGTGCCTCCGCGCACACACAACCGGGGCCCGAGGGCTTCGGGTCTCCTCACGATCGGACGGTCGCCCGCCCCAAACCCCCCGGGGCGCGCGGCGTTCCGATCCGGACGGCCGTCCGGGCGTTCCCCACGGCAAGCCGTTCCCCGAAGGGCCGACGCGGCCCCCCTGCGCCGGCCCTTCGGCGTGCCCGGCCGGTACGGAGGGACGGACCGGGCCGCTTGGCACACTGGGCGGCATGGTGCTGCTGCTCGGACCGCCCGTCCTCCTCTTCGCGCTGATCACCTGGCAGGTCGTCGCCGACGGACCGCTGGTGGATCTCGACGAGCGGCTGAGCGAGGACCTGATCCGTCCGGACCGGCCCTCCGAACTGCTCGCCGACCTCGGGAACATCCAGGTGGCCCTGCCGGTCCTGGCGCTCGCCCTGGCGTACGTCGCCCTGCACGGACGCGCGCGGGGCCGCGACCGCTGGTGGCTTCCGCCCCTCGCCGGCGCCGTCGCGATGGCGCTGGTGCCGGCACTGGTGGCGCCGCTGAAGGAGTGGACCGACCGCCCGGGCACCCCGGCCGTGCCCCCGGCGGTCGGCTACTACCCCTCCGGTCACACCGCCACCGCCGTCGTGGCGTACGGCGCGGCGACGCTGCTGCTCCTTCCGCTGCTGCGGTCGCCGGCCGTACGCCGTGGACTGGTCGTGCTCTGCGGCGTCCTGGTGCTGGCCGCCTCGTACGGGCTGGTGCGGCGGGGCTACCACTGGCCGCTGGACGTGGTGGCCAGTTGGTGCCTCGGCGCGGTGCTGCTGACCGGTCTGTGGCGGCTGGTCAGCCGAAGTAGCCGTCGAAGGTCCGCCGGAACTCCCCGCCTCCGAACCGGTCCCAGTTGATCGACCAGGTCATCAGGCCGCGCAGGGCGGGCCAGGTCCCGTGGGTGGCGTAGGAGCCGCACTTCGTGCGCTTCGTCAGACAGTCGAGGGTCCTGGTGACCTCGGCCGGTGACACGTACCCGTTGCCGGCGTTGGTGGTGGCCGGCATGCCGATGGCGACCTGGTCGGCGCGCAGCGGCGGGAAGACGTTGCCCGCGTCGCCCGCGACCGGGAAGCCGGTGAGCAGCATGTCCGTCATGGCAATGTGGAAGTCGGCGCCGCCCATGGAGTGGTACTGGTTGTCCAGGCCCATGACCGGGCCGGAGTTGTAGTCCTGGACGTGCAGCAGGGTCAGGTCGTCGCGCAGGGCGTGGACGACGGGGAGGTAGGCGCCCGCTCTCGGGTCCTGGCCGCCCCATCTGCCGCTGCCGTAGTACTGGTACCCGAGCTGGACGAAGAAGGTCTCCGGGGCCATGGTCAGCACGAAGTCGTCGCCGTACTCGGCCTTGAGGGTCCTCAGCGCGGAGATCAGGTTGACGATCACCGGGGTCTTCGGGTTCCTGAAGTCCGTGTCGTCGGCGTTCAGGGAGAGGGAGTGGCCCTCGAAATCGATGTCCAGGCCGTCGAGTCCGTACGTGTCGATGATCCTCGACACCGAGGAGACGAAGGTGTCGCGCGCCTGCGTCGTGGTCAGCTGTACCTGGCCGTTGGCGCCGCCGATGGAGATCAGCACCTTCTTCCCGGCCGCCTGCTTGGCCTCGATGGCGGCCTTGAACTCCGCCTCGCTCTCGACGCCCGGGCACTCGGACGCCGGGCAGCGGTCGAAGCGGATGTCGCCGGAGGTGGCCGTGGTCGGTTCGCCGAAGGCCAGGTCGATGACGTCCCAGCTGTCGGGGACGTCGGCCAGGCGGGTGTAGCCGGAGCCGTTGGCGAAACTGGCGTGGAGGTAGCCGACGAGGGCGTGGGGCGGAAGGTCCGAGCCGCCACCGCCGGAGCCGGGCGCACCCGTCGTCGCGGTCACGGTTGCCGAACGGGCCGACTCCCCCGCGTCGTTGACGGCCGCGACCTGGAAGGCGTACGCCGTCGAGGGGGACAGTCCGGTGACGGTGGCCGAAGTGCCGCTGACGGTACGGATCCTGGTGCCGTCGCGGTAGACCGCGTAACCGGTGGCTCCCGGCACCGGTGACCAGGACAGGGCCACGCTCGTCGAGGTCACGGTGCCCGTCGCGAGGCCGCTGGGCGGTGCGGGCGGCTGCCCGGTCTCACCGCCGGGTCCGGCGAGGGTGATGTCGTCGGCGTGGTAGGCGCCGGTGCCGTACCAGCCGTGGGTGTAGATGGTGACGCGGGTGGTGGAGGGCCCGGTGCGGAAGGTGGTGGTGAGCCGCTGCCAGTCGGGGGCGGACCGGGTCCAGGCGGAGACGTCGGTGGAACCGGTGCCGCTCGCGCCCAGGTGGACGTAGTCGCCGCGGACATGGCCGGAGAGCGTGTACTGGGAGTCCGGCCGCACGGTGACGGTCTGCGCGCACCGGGCGTTGTCGGCGCCGGCCGGGGTCGCCTCGAGCGCGGAACCACCGGTGCGCACCGGCGAGTTCACGGTTCTGCCGGCCGTGCAGCTCCAGCCGTCGAGGCCGGCCTCGAAACCGCCGTTGCGGGCGAGGTCCGCGTCGGCCGCGCTCGCGGCCGACGAGAGAGCCGTGATCCCGGTCGCGGCCAGGGCGGTGGCGGTGAGCAGCGCGACGAGGGGGCGGCGCGCATGAGGTCTGGAGCGGTCCACAAGTGCCTCCGGGCATGGGGGAATTGGAGGGTGGAGCGCGCTCAATTTGGTCCAGACCAATTCGGTTGTCAAGCCCCCGCGCGGCTCAGCTGTCGAAGCCCAGGCCCAGCTTGTCCATCGTCCGCAGCCACAGGTTGCGCTGTCCGCCCTGCGCGTCCGCCCTGGCCAGGGACCATTTGGTGAGGGCGATACCGGTCCAGGCGAACGGCTCCGGCGGGAACGGCAGCGGCTTCCTGCGCACCATCTCCAGCTCCGTGCGCTCGGTCCGCTCCCCCGCCAGCAGGTCCAGCATCACCTCGGCACCGAAGCGGGTGGCGCCCACGCCGAGCCCCGTATAGCCGGCCGCGTACGCCACCTTTCCCGCGTGAGCCGTGCCGAAGAACGCCGAGAAACGGGTGCAGGTGTCGATCGCGCCGCCCCAGGCGTGGGTGAAGCGGACGCCCTCCAGTTGCGGGAAGCAGCCGAAGAAGTGCCCGGCGAGCTTGGCGTAGGTCTCCGGACGGTCGTCGTACTCGGCCCGCACCCGGCCGCCGTACGGATAGACCGCGTCGTAGCCGCCCCACAGGACGCGGTTGTCGGCGGAGAGCCGGAAGTAGTGGAACCGGTTGGCGCTGTCGCCGAGCCCCTGGCGGTTCTTCCAGCCGATGGACGCGAGCTGCCCGGGGGTGAGCGGTTCGGTCATCAGGGCGTAGTCGTACACCGGGACGGTGTACGCGCGGACGCGTCTGACCAGGCTGGGGAAGATGTTGGTGCCGAGCGCCACCGTGCGGGCGCGGATCGCGCCGTACGGGGTGTGTACGGCCATGCCGGCGCCGTACGGCTTCAGGCCGAGGGCGGGGGTGTGCTCGTAGACGCGCACGCCGAGGTCGACGCAGGCCCGCTTCAGTCCCCAGGCCAGCTTGGCGGGGTGGAGCATCGCCACGCCCCGCCGGTCGTACAGGCCGGCCTCGAAGGTCGGGGAGTTCACCTGGTCCCGTACGGCCTCGGCGTCCAGGTACTCGACACCGTCGGCGAGCCCCTTGGACCGGATCTCCTCGTACCGGTCCCTGAGCTCCCGGGCCTGGTACGGCTCGGTGGCGACATCGATCTCGCCGGTGCGTTCGAAGTCGCAGTCGATGGAGTGGCGGG
>NZ_NEUB01000827.1:6557-14202 GCF_002910825.1 Streptomyces sp. SM1
TTGCGGGCGCCCAGCCGCTCCAGGGTGTGGATCTCGTCCGGCCAGCGGGTCAGCCCGTTGGGCAGGCCGTGGGTGAGGGAGGCGGCGCAGAACCCGCCGTTGCGGCCGGAGGCGGCCCAGCCCACCTCGCGGCCCTCGACCAGCACGACGTCCCGCGCGGGGTCGCGCTCCTTGGCGATCAGCGCGGTCCACAGTCCGCTGTAACCGCCGCCGACGACGAGCAGGTCGCAGGTCTCGGCTCCGGTCAGGGCGGGCTCGGGAGCGGGCCTGCCGGGGTCGTCCAGCCAGAAGGAGGCCGGCCGGGCTTCGGAAAGGGATTTCGTCCAACGGCTCATGGCGCTCGGGGCCATGATTTCAACTCCCTACAGAGGACTGCGGCTTTCTTCTGTCCTTCAGGCGGCCTTCACCGCCTTCCGGAAGTTTCTACGCGTTATGACGGTTGCGGCGATTTCCGATGACCAGGGATACCAGCACCAGCAGTACGGCGGTGACGAACATGGCCGTACCGATGACGTTGACCTGTACGGGTGTTCCGCGCTGGGCGGATCCCCAGACGAACATCGGGAAGGTCACGGTCGAGCCGGCGTTGAAATTGGTGATGATGAAATCGTCGAAGGAGAGCGCGAAGGCGAGCAGCGCACCCGCCGCGATACCGGGGGCGGCGATCGGCAGCGTGACCCGGAGGAACGTCTGGAACGGGCCGGCGTACAGGTCCTGCGCCGCCTGTTCGAGGCGGGGGTCCATCGACATCACGCGCGCCTTCACGGCGACCACGACGAAGCTGAGGCAGAACATGATGTGGGCGATCAGGATCGTCCAGAAGCCCAGCTGGGCGCCCATGTTGAGGAACAGGGTGAGCAGCGAGGCGGCCATGACCACCTCGGGCATCGCCATCGGCAGGAAGATCAGCGAGTTCACGGCCGGCCGGGCGCGGAAGCGGTAGCGGACCAGCGCGAAGGCGATCATCGTGCCGAGCAGGGTGGCGCCGAGCGTCGCCCACAGCGCGATCTGGAGGCTGAGCGACAGTGAGGCGCACAGTCCGGAGACGCCGCAGGGGTCCTGCCACGCCTCGGTGGAGAATTCCTGCCACGTGTAATTGAAGCGCCCCCTCGGATTGTTGAAGGAGAACACGGTGACGATGATGTTCGGCAGGAGGAGATACGCGAGGGTCAGCAGTCCCGCGATGACGACGAAATGGCGCTTGAGCCAGTTGACGCTCGTGCCGAATATGCGACTCTGTCGCGTGT
The DNA here is from genome assembly GCF_002910825.1 of Streptomyces sp. SM1. GTDB lineage: Bacteria > Actinomycetota > Actinomycetes > Streptomycetales > Streptomycetaceae > Streptomyces > Streptomyces okerensis. Next base: position 7,805 of record NZ_NEUB01000827.1, read on the forward strand.
TCATTTTAAACCAGATCCTCCGTGCCGGACTTGCGGATGTAGAGCGTGACGATGAAGAGGATCGCGGCCATCAGGATGAACGAGAGTGCCGCGGCCGTCGGATAGTCGAGGATCCGCAGGAACTGCGACTGGATGACGTTGCCGACCATACGGGTGTCGGTGGAGCCGAGCAGATCCGAGTTGATGTAGTCGCCGGAGGCCGGGATGAAGGTCAGCAGCGTGCCGGAGACCACGCCCGGCATCGACAGCGGGAAGGTGACCCGGCGGAAGGTGGTCGACGGTCTGGCGTAGAGGTCGTTCGCCGCCTCGTGCAGCCGGGGGTCGATGCGCTCCAGCGAGGTGTAGAGCGGAAGGATCATGAACGGCAGGAAGTTGTACGTCAGACCGCAGACCACCGCGAGCGGGGTGGCCAGCACCCGGTCGCCGGCGGTCCAGCCGAGCCACGCCGTGACGTCCAGGACGTGCAGGGTGTTCAGGACGTCGACCACCGGGCCGCCGTCGGCGAGGATCGTCTTCCAGGCGAGGGTGCGGATGAGGAAGCTGGTGAAGAACGGCGCGATCACCAGGATCATGATCAGGTTCCGCCAGCGCCCCGCGCGGAAGGCGATCAGATACGCCAGCGGGTAACCGAGCAGCAGACACAGCACGGTCGCGGAGGCGGCGTAGAGCACCGAGCGGACGAACTGCGGCCAGTAGTCGGACAGCGCGTCCCAGTAGGTGGCGAAGTGCCAGGTGACCTTGTAGCCCTCCTCCAGGGAGCCCGTCTGCACGGACGTGGAGGCCTGGTAGATCACCGGCAGCGCGAAGAAGACGAACAGCCACAGCAGGCCGGGCAGCAGGAGCAGGTACGGCGTCCAGCGACCCCTTCTGCGCGGGGGCCTCTTCTCGGGGACGGGCGGCGCCACGGGCGGTGGCGCCTGGGTGAGCGTGGCCATCAGACGACCTCTTCCTCGACCGTCTCGACGCCGGCGTCGATGTCCTGTGCCGCGTCCAGTCCGAAGGTGTGCGCCGGGTCCCAGTGCAGGACGACCTCGGCGCCGGGGGCCAGCCGGGCGTCGCGGTCGATGTTCTGCACGTAGACCTCGAAGTCGGCGCAGACCGGGCTGTCGACGACGAACTGCGTGGAGACGCCGATGAAGCTGGAGTCGGCGATGCGGCCGGTGATGCGGTTGCGGCCCCCGGGGATCTCGCCGGCGTCGTCGGCGTGGATGAGGGAGATCTTCTCCGGGCGGACCCCGACCAGCACCTTGCCGCCGGCCGTGGTGGGCGCGCTGTTGCGGGCCTCGGGCAGCACGAGTTTGCCGCCGCCCGCCTTCAGTACGAGCTCTCCGCCGGACTTCGAGTCGACCTCGGCCTCGATGAAGTTGGAGGTGCCGAGGAAGTTGGCGACGAAGGTGGTGCGCGGGTTCTCGTAGAGGTCGGCGGGTGCGCCGAGCTGCTCGACCCGGCCCGCGTTCATCACGGCGACGGTGTCGGCCATGGTCATGGCCTCCTCCTGGTCGTGCGTGACGTGGACGAAGGTGATGCCGACCTCGGTCTGGATGCGCTTGAGCTCCAGCTGCATCTGCCGGCGCAGCTTCAGGTCGAGGGCGCCGAGCGGCTCGTCGAGGAGGAGCACCTCGGGGTGGTTGATCAGCGCGCGGGCCACGGCGACCCGCTGCTGCTGGCCGCCGGAGAGCTGGTGCGGCTTCTTGCGGGCCTGCTCGCCGAGCTGGACCAGCTCCAGCATCTCCTCGACCTGCTTCTTCACGCTCTTGACGCCGCGCCGGCGCAGGCCGAAGGCGACGTTCTCGAAGATGTCGAGGTGCGGGAAGAGGGCGTAGGACTGGAAGACCGTGTTCACCGGCCGCTTGTACGGCGGGAGCGCGGTGACGTCCTGGTCGCCGAGGTGGACGGTGCCCTCGGTGGGCTCCTCCAGGCCGGCGATCATGCGCAGGGTGGTGGTCTTGCCGCAGCCGGACGCGCCGAGCAGGGCGAAGAAGGAGCCCTGCGGAACGGTCAGGTCGAGCGGGTGCACGGCGGTGAAGGAGCCGTAGGTCTTGCCGATGCCGGTGAGGCGGACGTCCCCGCCGTGGCCGGGCGTGGTGGTGTCTTTGGTGGTCTTCATCTCGTCACGCCCCAGTGAGCTTCGCGAACTTCTCTTCGAATTCCGTCTCTTCCTTGGAGCTCAGAGAGCGGAAGGCACGGGACTTGGCCTGCATGGCCTTGTCGGGAATGATCAGCGGGTTGTTCGCCGCGTCGTCGTCGATCTTCGCGAGCTCGTCCTTCACTCCGTCGACGGGACAGACGAAGTTGATGTAGGCGGCGAGTTCGGCGGCCGCCTGCGGCTCGAAGTAGTAGTCGATCAGCCGCTCGGCGTTCTCCTTGTGCCGGGCCTTGTTGGGGATCATCAGATTGTCGCTGGACATCATGTAGCCGCTGTCGGGGATCAGGAAGTCGATGTCCGGGTTGTCCGCCTTCAGCTGGACGACGTCCCCCGCCCAGGCCACGCATGCGGCGAAATCGCCCTTGCTGATGTCCGAGGTGTAGTCGTTCCCGGTGAAGCGGCGGATCTGGCCCTTGTCGACCGCCTTCTGGATGCGCGCGATCCCCGCGTCGTAGTCGTCGGCGGTGAACTTCTCCGGTTCCTTGCCCATGTCGAGCAGGGTCAGGCCCATCGTGTCGCGCATCTCGGTGAGAAGACCGACGCGGCCCTTGAGCTTCGGGTTGTCGAGCAGGTCGGAGAGGGTCTTCACCTCGACGCCGTCGAGCGCCTTCTTGTTGTAGGCGATGACAGCCGCGATGCCCTGCCAGGGGTAGGAGTAGGCGCGGCCGGGGTCCCAGTCCGGGCTGCGGAACTGCGGTGACAGGTTGGCGAACGCGTTCGGCAGGTTGGACGGGTCCAGCTTCTGGACCCACCCGAGCCGGATCAGCCGGGCGGCGAGCCAGTCGGTGAGGACGATGATGTCGCGGCCGGTGTCCTGGCCCGCGGCCATCTGCGGTTTGATCTTGCCGAAGAACTCGGTGTTGTCGTTGATGTCCTCGGTGTACTTGACCTTGATACCGGTACGCCGGGTGAACGCATCCAGCGTGGGGTGCTCGCGCCCGCTCTCGTCGACATCCATGTACTCGGTCCAGTTGGAGAAGCTGACGCTCTTCTCCTCCTTCGAGTGGTCCTCCGCCGAGACGCCGCCCTGGGTGTTCCCGGCGGCCGGGATGCCGCAGCCGCTCAGCGCGCCGAGTCCGCCGACCGTGAGCGCGCCGCCCGCGGAGGCGCGCAGCAGGGAACGGCGGCTCAGTGCCGCCCGTCCGTTGCGGAAACTGCGCCGTACGGCGGCCTCCTGGGCCGGTGAGAGGCGGTCGGGCTGACATTGCTCCATGCGCGTGGTGCCCTTTCGGGAGGATGGCCGCGGTCGGGCGGCCTGGCTGCTATCGGTCCCCGAAGACGGTGCGGTGCCAGTCCTTTCGGACCACCGCCGTGTTGTCGAACATGACGTGCTTGACCTGCGTGTACTCCTCGAAGGAGTACGAGGACATGTCCTTGCCGAAGCCGGACGCCTTATAGCCGCCGTGCGGCATCTCGCTGATGATCGGGATGTGGTCGTTGATCCACACGCACCCCGCCTTGATCTCCCGGGTGGCCCGGCCCGTCCGGTACACGTCCCGGCTCCACGCGGAGGCGGCGAGACCGTACGGGGTGTCGTTGGCCAGCGCGATGCCCTCGTCGTCGGTGTCGAAGGGCAGGACGACCAGCACCGGACCGAAGATCTCGGACTGCACGACCTCGCTGTCCTGCGCCGCGTCGGCGATGAGCGTGGGGCGATAGTACGCGCCGTCGCCCAGCTCGCCCAGGGGCGTCTCACCACCGGTCACCACGCGCGCGTAGGCACGCGCCCGGTCGACGAAGCCGGCCACCCGGTCGCGCTGGACGTGCGAGATCAGCGGGCCGAGATCGGTACCGGGAGCGAAGGGGTCGCCGAGCCGGACGGTCTCCATCAGGGCGGTGGTGCGCTCGACGAACGCGTCGTAGAGCGGCCGCTGCACATACGCGCGGGTGGCGGCGGTGCAGTCCTGCCCGGTGTTGATGAGCGCGCCCGCGACCGCGCCGTTGACGGCGGCGTCGAGGTCGGCGTCGTCGAAGACGACGAAGGGGGCCTTGCCGCCGAGCTCGAGGTGGAGGCGCTTGACGGTGGCGGTGGCGATCTCGGCGACCCGCTTGCCGACGGCGGTGGAGCCGGTGAAGGAGGTCATGGCCACGTCGGGGTGGCCGACCAGGTGCTCGCCGGCCTCCTTGCCGGTGCCGGTGACGATATTGATCACGCCGTCCGGGATTCCGGCGTCGGTGGCGGCCTGCGCGAAGAGCAGGGAGGTCAGCGGGGTCAGTTCGGCGGGCTTGAGCACGATGGTGTTGCCCGCGGCGATCGCCGGGAGGACCTTCCAGGCGGCCATCTGGAGCGGGTAGTTCCAGGGGGCGATGGAGCCGACCACACCGATGGGCTCACGGCGGACGTAGGAGGTGTGGTCACCGGAGTACTCGCCCGCCGACTGGCCCTGGAGATGCCGGGCGGCGCCGGCGAAGTAGGCGATGTTGTCGATCGTGCCCGGGACGTCGAACTCGCGGGTCAGCTTCAGCGGCTTGCCGCACTGCAGTGACTCCGCGCGGGCGAAGTCCTCCGCGCGGTCGGCGACCACGGCGGCGAACCGGTGCAGGGCGTCGGAGCGCTCACCGGGAGTGGCACCGGCCCAGGCCGGGAACGCCTCCCGCGCGGCGGCGACGGCGGCGTCGACGTCGTCGGTGCCGGCGAGTTCGCAGGTGTACACCTCCGCACCGGTGGCCGGGTCGACGACCGCGTGGGTACGGCCCGAGGTGCCCTTCGTCAGACGGCCCGCGATGAACTGCGCCCCGGCCGCGAACCGGTCCTGGGCGGGAAATCGTTCCGGGGTGGTGCTGCCCGGGTTGTGCATGTCGCTCTCCTCCGTGTCCCCGAGGGGGCGGCGTGGCTCCAGCTCGATTTGAGTGCCGATCCTGACAGAGCCATGTGACTCCAACAAGTGATTCCGTTGTTTAATTTTGATTACACGACGGAATCTGTCGACCGAGTGTCGAGCGGCCACGGAAAAGGCACGACGGGATGTCAGTGGTTCCTGCCAGACTCGCGTGCAGGGATGGGATCACGGGGGTGGCGATGAGCGCGGCGGCAGAGGGAATCGGCTCCAGGGCGGCGCTGATCGAGGCGCTGGCGACCGGGACGAGGGTCGAGTACCTGCACTTCTGGAGGCACCGGCCACTGCCCGACGGGCGTATCGGCCCGAGCTGTCTGAGTCAGTGGTGGCCGTCGCCGTTCACGGTGGACGGCGTGGAGTACGCGACCGCCGAGCACTGGATGATGGCGGCCAAGGCCCGGCTGTTCGGGGACCCGGAGGGCGAGCGGCGGGCGCTGGCCGCGGGGCACCCCGCGGAGGCGCAGAAGGCGGGGCGGCTGGTGCGGGGCTTCGACGAGGCGATATGGCGCCGGGAGCGGTTCGGCATCGTCGTCGAGGGCAACGTGCACAAGTTCGCGTCCGACGCCGATCTGCGGGGCTTTCTGCTGAACACCGGCGAGCGAAGCGAGATGGGGGTGCCCCCGGCCGGAGGCTGGGGGGAGGGTGCTGGTCGAGGCGAGCCCGCTGGACCGGGTGTGGGGCATCGGGCTCGCGGCGGACGACGAGGGGGCGACGGACCCGGCGCGGTGGCGGGGACCGAATCTGCTGGGCTTCGCCCTGATGGAGGCCCGCGAGCGGCTCCGCACCACGGCACGCCGGACGAGCGGGACACCGGCACACTGACGCCCGCCCGAGGGCCATCCGGACCGCCCGGGCACCTCATCCGCGCAGCACTGTGGGTCACCGCCTCAGGGGCCCACCCCGCCCGGGCAGACCCCCAGGGGCGCGGGGAACCGCGCGAGCAACCACCCACACACCCGCACCCGCACCCGACAGCCCCGCGCACCGCGGAGGACGGCATCGACGCGACGCCGCGGATACCCGCGCGCTAGGCGAAGAGGACGATGGCCCCGAACGTGATGCCCAGGGCGATGCCGACCGAGCCGCAGATGATGCCGGCCAGCGCCTGCCCTCCGTTCGTCGCCTCGCCCCGCAGGGTCTTGCCCCGGCCGATCCCGCCGAAGATCACGGCCAGCACGCCCAGCAGGATGGCCACCGGCCACACGCAGAAGACGGCGGCCGAGATGATGCCGAGCACGAGCCCGGTGACGCCGAGTCCGTTGCTCGGCATCGGCGCCGTACCGGCCCAGCCGGGATACCCCTGCGCCGGCGCACCGCCGTACCCGCCACCGCCCGGGTAGCCGTACGCCATCCGGCCGGGCCCCTCCGGACCGATCGGCGGCGGAGGGACGGGCTCGCCCCCGGCCGGGGGCGGC
>NZ_NEUB01000828.1 GCF_002910825.1 Streptomyces sp. SM1
GGGGCAGCGGCACCGCCTCGTAGCGGCTCCACTCCCCCTCCTCGAACTCCCGGAACAGTTCCGCGAGCGCGTCGGTACGGCGCGGGCGCAGCACGCGGATGGGTTCGAGGGGCGGTCCTTCGTGTGGCCGCCCGGGCTCGGCCGGTGTCGTCACGTTGCTCTCCTTCCGTCCCGTGCGGGGGAGTTGTGCCGCCCACGGGGAGAGATACGCGACGAAGGCCCCGCGGGTTCAGCCGCCCGTGCCGGAGGCGTCGCGGAGGAAGGCGCGCAGGGACGTCACCATCGCCGACACGAAGGCCTCCCGGCCGGCGTCGTCGAGGGCGTCGAGGGACAGATACGGGTTGAGGTCCTCCAGTTCGACCAGCAGCAGTTCGCCGCCCGGCGCACGGCACGCGTCGACGCGCTGGATACCGTGGCCGAGGGTGTTCCACTCGACGAACTGCCGGGCGAAGTCCAGGTCGTCCGGGGTGGGTTCGTAGCGCTCCAGCTGCCAGCGCCGCCCGGGGTCGGGAGCGTGGAGGGCGTACTGGAAGGAATGGTCGACGTAGAAGAAGGAGACCTCGTAGGCGAAGTCGATGTGCGGCTGCACCAGGACGTCGCCGTCGACGAGGCCGCGCACCTCGTCCGCGGGAACGACGCGCAGCCCGATGGAGTCGGCGCCGCGCCTGGGCTTGACCACGTACCGTCCCGTCTCCGGCAGCCGGCGCAGGTCCTCGGGCCGGTCGACGGTGGGGATCACCGGGCGGCCGGCCGCGGTCAGGTCGAGCAGGTACTGCTTGCCGGCCATGTCGCCCCGGCCGGTGAGCGGGTTGTAGACCGCTGCACCGGTCGCGAGGGCGTGCTCGCGGAAGGCGTCGTAGGCGTCCTGGTACGCCATGACCGGACCGCTGTTGCGGACGACCACGGCGTCGAAGCCGTCCATGAGGGCGACGGTGTCCCGCGGGTGGCACAGGGCGAGGTCCGCGTGCTCGCGCAGCCGGGAGGTCAGGAAGATGTCCTCGTCGCAGTAGCGGCGCCCGCGGGCCGGGTAGGCGAGGTCGCTGACGTAGAGGACGCGGGGACGGGCGGGCGGCATACGTGCTCCTCGGCGAGACGGTGGCTCGATCATAGGGACGGCCCGCGCGGGCGGGCGCGACGGTACTGAGTTCCGTGTCAGGTGCACCGCGTGCCATCGCCGGGTTCCCGGTGCTACGTTCCGTTCATGAGCTCCAGCGGTGCGGCGCCCGGCCGCGGTGGGAACGACGGGAAGCCGGCCATGCGGGACGCCCTGGTGGCGGCGGCCTTCCGGCTGTTCCCGGAGCGGGGTTACGAACAGACCACGGTGGACGACATCGTGGCGCTCGCCGGGGTGGGACGGCGGTCCTTCTTCCGCTACTTCCCGTCCAAGGAGGACGTGGTCTTCCCCGACCACGAACGGTGCCTCGCCGACATGACGGCCTTCCTGTACGCGGGCGGGGACGACGTCGAGCCGGTGCGCAGGGTCTGTGACGCGGCCCGGCTGGTGCTGCTGATGTACGCGGAGAACCCGACGTTCTCCGTGCAGCGCTACCACCTCACCAAGCAGGTGCCGGGGCTGCGGGCGTACGAGCTGTCCGTGGTCTGGCGTTACGAGCGGGCCCTGGCCGGCTATCTGCGGGCCCGGTTCGCCGGTCTGCGGGACGGCATCCTGCGGGCGGACGTGATCGCGGCGGCCGTGGTCGCGGCCCACAACAACGCGCTGCGGGCCTGGCTGCGTTCGGACGGCGAGGGGGACGCGGAGACCACCGTCGACCACGCGCTGGGGCATGTGCGGGAGGCGTTCGGCACCGCGCCGGCGCCCGGCGTGAGCGGGGGCCCGGAGGACGTGGTGGTGATCGTCTCGCGGCGCGGGGCACCGCTGTGGCGGGTGGTGCAGGAACTGGAGTCCGCGCTCGGCCGCGGCTGACCCGCCCGGGCCTCTCCCCGAAAGAGAGGGTACGGAGTGCCTTTACCGGTGACACTCAGTGCCATACGCTATGGCCGTGTACGGAGGCACGTCACACCGGACACGTGTGTGCCGGGCGACCGCGCACGCGGGATTCCGGCCGAGCGCAGGGAGTTGACCAGCGTGTATCACCACTCAGGAAGCGTCGCTCAGCAGGCGGCCGGCTCCCCGACGGGTGTCCTCGACCCCCGGGGCACCACCCGCACGGAGGCCATGGTCTACCAGCGCTGCACCTGGTGCGGCACCGCCATGTACCACCGGCTGCTGTGTCCGGTCTGCCAGGGCAGCGAGCTGCGTACGGAGCACAGCGAGGGCATCGGCACGGTCCGTCACACCACGGTGCTGCACCGGAACACCCCGGCGGCCCGCAATGTGTCGCTGATCGAGATGGCCGAGGGATTCGTGGTGCGCGGCCGGGTCATGGGCCCGCCCATCGGTATTCACAGCGGCGACCGGGTGCGGCTGTCGACGGCCCAGGACCCGGTGCGGGGCGAGCCGGTCTTCCAGATGCTCGACGAGCCGTTCCGGGCGTGGACCTGACGGACCGTGTGGACCTGACGGGCCACCAGGCGCGGTCTCCCGAGCGCGAGAGGGTGATCCCGCGCCTCAGAGGGTGATACGGATCCCCACCGTGCCGTCGAGGCCCCGGCGGAGCCGGCTGCCCAGGAGCGCCAGCCGGGCCCGGACGCCGTACTTGCGGACGAGCAGCCGCCGGTAGCGGGCGGTGGTGGCCGGGCCGCAGATCTCCGCGGTGGCGGGAACCTGGTCACCGGTCGGCCTGCCGCGCACATCGCACGGACCGACGAGGACCTCACCGCGGCCACGGATCCGCTTCACCTTCCCGGAGCCGGCGACGGTCCACACCCCGAGCGTGTCGCCGTCCCGCACCACCCACACCGGTGTGGCAACGGGCGTCCCGTTCCTGCGGTAGGTGGTGACCAGCAGGTACTCCCCGGCGCCGAGCCGGTCCCGCGACGCTTCGTCCATGGGGCGATTCTAGGCATCCGGACGGCGGGCGACGAAGACGAACTCCCGGCCCGGCCGGTCGGGCGCGTCCCGCACCCCCTCCACCGCGAAGCCGTGCCCGGCGAGGTCCGCCTCGACCTCCTCCCGCCCCCGGAACCGCAGCGTCGAGTCCGACGTGAGCACCGTTCCGACCGCGGCGAACACGTAGGTCGTACGGAACGTCACCAGCGAGCCGTCCACACGGGTCACCCGGTGCCAGTTCTCGACCGTGCCGACGCCGGGTACGTCCGTCCTGCGGTACGACTCCTCGCGGTTCCATCCCTCCCACGCCCGCCGGGCCGGATCACGGGTCTCGAACACCAGCCGCCCCCGGGCCGCAGCGCCGCGCGGGCGCCCCTCAGGGTGCCGTGCCAGGCGTCCGGGCCGGCGATGGCCTGGGCGACGTTCGCCGTCATGGTCACCAGATCCACGGCGAGCTCGGGCAGGGCCGTCGCGTCGCCGTCGATCCAGCGGACCCGTGCGGCCCCCGGCTTGGCCCGGGCCACGTCGAGGGAGGCCCGGGCGGGCTCGACGCCGGTCACCTCGATCCCCCGGCCGGCCGGCAGCAGGGCGAACACCCCCGTCCCGCACCCGATGTCCAGCACCCGCCGGGCACCGAACTCCTCCGTCATACGGAGATACGCGTCGAGGTCTCCGCGATCGGGGTCGAGCGGATCGTAGAGCGCCGCGAGCCGTGGATCACCGAAGGACTCGTCGGTCACGGGCGGTGCCCCGCTCGTTCCACGGCCACCGCCATCCGCCGCACCGCCTCCCCGATCACCTCGGGCGAGGCGGCGAGGTTCAGCCGGGCGTGGCCGGCGCCGCCCGTGCCGAAGGGCGGGCCCGCGTTGAGGGCCACCCGGCCGTGATCGAGGAAGACTTCCGCCGGATCGTCGCCGAGACCGAGGGGACGGCAGTCGAGCCAGGCGAGGTAGGTGGCCTCCCCCGGGCGGTAGCGGACCGCCGGCAACCGCTCGGCCAGGAGCCCGGCGAGCAGACCGCGGTTGGCGTCCAGCCCGGCGAGCGGGGCGTCCAGCCACGGGGTGCCGTCGCGCAGGGCGGCGGTGTGGGCGAGGATGCCGACATGGCTCGGGCCGTGGCCGACCTCCTCGGGCATCCGCGCCAGATCCCCGGCCGCGTCGGGTCCGGCGACGGCGAGCGCCGCCTTGAGCCCGGCCAGGTTCCACGCCTTCGACGCCGACATCAGCGACAGGCCCCGCTCCCCGCCCGGCACACTCAGGTACGGCACGAAGCGCGTGTCGCCCACGACCAGTGGCGCGTGGATCTCGTCGGCGACGACCCGTACGCCGTACCGCTCGGCGAGGGCGGCGACGGCGGTCAGCTCGTCGGCGGTGTGCACGGTGCCGGTGGGGTTGTGCGGGCTGCACAGCAGGTACGCGGCCCGCCGCCCGCCCGCCGTCACCCGCCGGAAGGTGCTCTCCAGGACGTCGAGGCCGATCCGCCCTCCGGCGTCGAGCGGCGCCCCGGCCACCTCGCGGCCCAGGTGCCGGACGAAGTCGTAGAAGGGCGGGTACACGGGCGGGTTCACCACGACCGGATCGCCGTGCCCGGTCGCCAGCCCGAGCATCTCGACGACGCCCAGCATGACGTCCGGCACGATCGCCGTGCGCTCGACGGCGAGCCCGTCCCAGTCCCATCGCTTCCGGGCGAACGCGGCCAGCGCCTCGGCATAGGCGGTGCCGACGGGACAGCCGGTGTCCCCGAGCTCCATGGCCTCGGTGACGGCGCGCACGACCGGCTCGGCGAGGGGCACGTCCATCTCGGCCACCCGCAGCGGCAGCACGTCGGCGGGACGGGTGCGCCACTTCATGCTGGTACGGCGCCGCAGACGGTCAAGGGTGAGGGCCCGCAGGGGATTCGGTTCACCGGACGTCTCGTACGGGATCCTGGTCATGGGATCACGACAGGCGGCCCCGGCGGGAGCGGACATCCGGCGGGGTGCGCGGGCGCGGTGCTGCCGGCACGGCCCGGTTCCCGGCCGGGATCGTGTCCGCACTGAACGCCGGGGCTCCGGGGCCCGTATGGACAGAGGGCACCCGACTCGGGGCAGACCCCGCGGTGTTCGCACCGTGCCGAAGAGGTTCGGGAGCCATGCATGAGGCACGCACGACGACGGGTGGTCCGGCGAGTGACACGGCTGGCGGCCGTCGGCGGACTCCTCCTGGGGGCCACGATGGTCACCCGCGCCGTCGCCAGTGAGCCCCGGCTGCCCGAGGCGGTCCCGTTCTCCACCGCCGGGGAGACGTCGGTGGGCCCGGGCGCCGGCCTGGTGTCACGGCTGGGCACGTCCCGTACGGCGGGCAGCTGGATCGCCGCCGACGGCCGCACGGTGGTCGCGGTCACCGACGAGGAGGCGGCGGCCCGGGTGCGGGGGGCGGGCGCCGAGGCGAAGATGGTGCGGCACAGCATGGACGACCTCAAGTCCGCCGCGAAGACGCTGGGTTCGGCGCCGCGGGTACCCGGGACGGCCTGGTCCATGGACTACCGGTCCAACGAGGTGGTCGTCCGCGGCGACACCACGGTGTCCGCGGACGACTGGTCCGAGCTGACCCGAGTGGCCGACGGTATCGGCGGATTCGTGCGCATGGAGCGGACCTCGGGCACGTTCACCACCCGCCTCAACGGGGCACAGCCGATCCTGTCGACGGCCGGCCGCTGCTCGGCGGGCTTCAACGTCACCGACGGCGAACGCGAGTTCATCCTCACTGCCGGGCACTGCGGCCCCGACGGGTCGGTGTGGTTCGCCGACAACCAGGGGCGCCAGGAGGTCGGCACCACGGTCGGCGGCAGCTTCCCCGGGGACGACTACTCACTGATCGAGTACGCCGGCGGCCGGGCCGGCGAGGGCGCCGGGGTGGTGGCGGTCGGCGACGGCAAGGGCGTGCGGATCACGGGGGTGGCGGACCCGGCGGTCGGGCAGCGGATCTTCCGCAGCGGCAGCACCAGCGGACTGCGCGACGGCGAGGTGACCGCGCTGAACGCGACGGTGAACTATCCCGAGGGCACGGTCAGCGGTCTCGTGGAGTCCAATGTGTGTGCCGAACCCGGTGACAGCGGCGGTCCCATGTTCTCCGAGGGGATCGCGCTCGGTGTCACCTCCGGCGGCAGCGGTGACTGCCGCACGGGCGGTACGACGTACTTCCAGCCGCTGGCGAAGGCGCTGGCGGATCTCGACGTACGGCTCATCGTGGCGCCCGGGGCGGACGGGGACGCCGCGGCGCCGTCGCCCGCGCCGTCCGAGGCGGGTGCGGCTCCGGACACCGCTTCCCCGGGCTCCTCGACGCCGGTACGGGGCATCGTCCCGGACCCCTCGACGCTGCTGGCACGGCTGGCCGACCCGCAGAACGTGGGGCCGGGCCTGCTGGTGATCGGGGGCAGCCTGGTCGCCCTGGTGGCCTCGCGCTGGATCCGGGCGGAGCAGGACCGCAAGGCCTACCGGCGTCACTACTCGGCGACCTGGGGCTGAGCGGGGCGCCGGCCGCTGGGCGCGGGCAGGGGTGGGTCTGCGGCGGGTGGGCCGGGGCCGATCGCGCAGTTCCCCGCGCCCCTGGGTGGGATGCGTCTACGCCCGCCCGAGGGGGGGGTGCCTCTATGTCCTTCGTCAAGGCACCCTTGTCGGGTTTGGGGTGGTTCGGTGTTGCTGGGGTTATGCGGCGAGCTCGACGTCTTTCGGTGTCCGGGGTTCGTAGAAGGTGCCGTCGCGGAGCATGGCGAACAGGACGCTGATGCGCTGGCGGGCGAGGCGGAGGAGGGCTTGGGTGTGGGTCTTGCCGCGGGCTCGCTGGCGGTCGTAGTAGGTGCGGGAGGCCGGGTCGGCGTTCATGCAGGCGAAGGCGGACAGGAACATCGCCCGTTTGAGTTGCCGGTTGCCGCCTCGGGGTGCGTGTTCGCCGTGGATGGAGGTGCCCGACTGCTTCGTGGTGGGGGCCAGTCCGGCGTAGGAGGCGAGG
>NZ_NEUB01000829.1 GCF_002910825.1 Streptomyces sp. SM1
AAGCCCCGGCCGGCCGGCCCGGGACGCGCACTGCCCGACACCCAGCAGGGCATGCGCCGCCGCAATCTCGCGCGGGTGATGCACACCGTGAGCGCGGAGGGGCCGCTGTCCCGGGCCGCCGTCGCCTCACGCATCGGCCTGACCCGAGCGGCGGTCTCCACGCTGGTCGACGAGCTGATCCGCTCGGGTCTGCTGGAGGAACTGGGGCCCGAGCGGCCCGGACGCGTGGGCCGTCCCGGTTCGGCCCTCGCCATCAGCGGGCACGGTCCGGCAGGCATCGGCGCCGAGGTCGGCGTCGACCATCTCTCGGTCTGTGCGGTCGACCTGCGCGGACAGGTCCGGGCGCGGGCGGTGCGGCACGTGCCGAACCGGGACCGACCCGCCGAGCCGGTGCTCCGGGAGCTCACCGAGCTGATCCACCGGGTCGCCGCCGAGGCGGAGGGCGAAGGACTGTGGCCGGCGGGGCTGGCCGTGGCCGTTCCGGGCCTGGTGGCCCGCGACGCCCGGACCGTCGTACGCGCCCCGAACCTCGGCTGGCTCGACACGGACCTCGGTGATCTGCTCCCCGGGCGGTTCCCGCTCACCGTGGCCAACGAGGCCAACTTCGGCGCGCTGGCGGAGCTGTGGCTCGGCGAGGACACCCCACGCGACTTCCTCCACGTGTCGGCCGAGATCGGTATCGGCGCCGCGGTCGTGGTGGACGGGCGGCTGCTGCACGGAACCCGCGGCTTCGCGGGCGAGTTGGGTCACGTACCGGTGTGGCCCGACGGGCCGGCCTGCGCCTGCGGCGGACGGGGCTGTCTTGAGCAGTACGCCGGCGAGGAGGCGGTGCTGCGCGCCGCCGGACTGGACGGGGGCGAGGACCGCGTCGGTCTCCTCGCGGGCCGCGCCGAGCAGGACGACGCCGGGGTACGACGTGCCCTGCACGACGCGGGAACGGCGCTCGGGATCGCCCTGACCGGGGCGGTGAATCTGCTGGACCCGGAGAGCGTGGTGCTCGGCGGAGCCCTGTCCGGGCTCGCGCCCTGGCTGCTGCCTTCCCTGCGGTCCGAACTGGCCCGCCGCACCGCGGGACCGGCCTGCCCCGTCTCCGTTTCCACGCTGGGCCCGGAGGGTCCGCTGCTGGGAGCGGCGCACTCGGTGATCCGGGGGGTGCTGGACGATCCGGCGGCCGTGGCGGAGCGGGCCTGACACAGGGGCCGGCCCCCCGAAAAGGCACGCGCGACCCCCCGGCAGGACGGGCCCTGGAACACCCCCGGACCGGCACCGACACCGCCGGGTCAGGACCGGCACCCGGAATCCGGGGCGTCACGTCAGCGCGCGACCCGGCGGTACCCAGCCGGTCCGCGCAACCGTCGCCGGCCCGCCCCGTCAGGCGGGTGCCGGACGCTCCTCGGGTGCGGCGTGGCCGGGTACGAACCACACCTGGCCGCCGCGGTCGGCCTCGCGCACGAAGTCGCGCGGGGCGTCGCTCTCCGCCGGTTGGGGGGGATGTGCCGACGATCACCGGCCGGATCCGGTGGTCGACGAACGTCCGCACCACGTCCCCCGGCGACGCCGGGACGGAGGGAGAAGAACCCGTCGGCCACCCGCTCCACCGGAAGGCCACCACCTCGGCGTGACAGGCTGTCATGATCTGATGCGGCGCCAGGTGCGGTGCCGGACACCGACTTCGGCCGTCCGTCACCTCACCGCTCGATTACGGTACGTCCAACTCCTGGTGGACGGAGGTTGAGCAGGCAACCATAAGGGCATGACACCGGCGCAGCGAGCCATGGAGCGACTGCTCACCTGGCGCGACCTCTCGGCCTGTCCGGCCGGGTGCGGCACGGGGCAGGCGCTCCGTACCGCCCGAGACGAGATCGTCCACTTCCACTCCGCGCGGAGCGTGGATCTCCACCTCACCCATCGCGCGATCCAGCGTTTCCACTACGACCTGGGCGGATCCAGCGCGATCAGGATGGTTCCCGGTTCATGCTGGGTGACGGTGCATCTGGACTGCGACACCGACGTGGACCTGCTGCTGAGTCTGGTGAGCGTGGCCCTGAAGGCACACCAGAACCGGCCCCCGTCCGCGCCGCCGCCGCCGTACGGGTGCAACTTCCACCGCGTCACCGTGCTTCCGCGCGACGCGGCGGCCGGCCGCTGAACCGGGGCCGGCGGCCCTCCGGGCTCACGGCCGCAGCCCGCCGACGATGTCGGCGGTCGCGGTGAGACCGCTGTGGATCGTGGGCGCGATGCTGGTGCCGGCCAGGTAGAACCCGAGCAGCAGACAGACCAGCGCGTGGGAGACCTTGAGCCCGCTGTTGCGCAGGAAGATCACCGCCAGGACCGAGAGCAGCAGCACCACCGAGATGGAAATGGCCATCGTCAACCTCCTCCGCCACATCCGTTTCGCGGCGTTCGGCCGCAAGTGTGGCGTAGCGGAGGGTTCGTTCGGGCTGCTGACCTGTCCGCCGAACGTGTGGTGTCAGGTCCTCCGGTGGACGTCGAGGAAGGATTCCAGCCCGGCGAGGTCATCGGTGTTGAAATGGTCGACGTCCGCCGCGACCAGTTCGCCCCACAGCGCGTCGCGGGCGGGGCCCGGCAGATCGGGCGTGGCCCAGAAGCGCACCCGCTGCCCGCGCGCGTGTGCGGTGCGCACGATGCCGTGCAGTCTCCGGCGCTCGGCCAAGGGAAAGGCGCCGACGCCCCGCCAGGTGAAGTTGAGCGTCCAGTTGTCGCTGATCAGCGGGGCGAAGGAGGCCGGGGCGGGAGCGGCGAGGTCGGTGAGCCGGCCGTCGTAGAAGGCGCGGCGTACCCGCTGGGCTTCCATGGGAGCGCGGGCGGCGCGGTCGCCGGAGACGACGGCCGTGACGGGGCCGGGGAACACCCTGCCGTGCGCGCAGGTGGTGAACAGGTGCCGGTAACGGCGCAGATGGCGGTCGAGTTCGCGGTACGTGGACGAACCCTCGGTCTTGATGTCGATCAGCAGCTGGAGCGGCCTGCGGTGCCCGCGGTGGACGGAGCCGCGGTGCGCGCGGACCCGGGCCGCGAGGGGGTCGAGGTAGAGGGACTCGAGGGTGCGGGACGGGTCGAGGTCCGCGGGGTCGTGGGCGACGAGGAGTTGGCCGTCGACGAGGAAGATGTCCGCCTCGACGCTGGTGAAGCGGTGGTCGAGGGCGTCGAGGAGGGACCGGGAGTGCTCGTAGTCGTTGTGGGCGTGGGCGCGCCACAACGGGCGCGGGCGGTGCCGCTGTTCGCCGGCCAGCGCGTGGGCCGCGGGGAGGGCGACGGTACCGGCGAGGGCGGCGCCGAGGGTGGTGAGGGCCATGCTCTGCCTCCCTGGAAGTGCCGTACGGGGTCCCCGCGAGTATGGGGTCCTGACGGGGCCAGGAAGCAGTGCCCTGCGGTGAGTTGGCCGATCCGCCGTCGTGTGTTCACCTCGTCGGCGCGGGGCGCACGGGAGAAGCCCGCCCCCTGAGGGACGGGCTTCTGCGGCGGTCCGGCCGGTCAGGGTGCTCGCAGGTCGACCAGTTCGGCGAGGACTTCGCGGTGGGCGCCCGCCGTCCCGTAGGCGATGGAGTCGGCCTTGGCCCGCTTGAGACAGAGGTGGACCGGGTGTTCCCAGGTCATGCCGATGCCGCCGTGCAGTTGCAGCGCCTCCTCGGCGGCACGGACCGCGACCGGCGCGGCGTAGGCCTGGGCGACAGTGACCGTCACCTCGGCGTCCTCGCCGGTGGACAGCGCGTCGGCGGCGCCCCGCGCGGCCGCGCGGAGGTTGACGACGTCCAGCCACAGCCGGGCGAGCCGGTGCTTGAGCGCCTGGAAACCGCCGACGGGACGGTTGAACTGCTTGCGGTCCTTCAGGTAGCGGACGGTTTCCGTCAACGACCATTCCGCCAGCCCGAGTTGTTCGGAGGCGAGCAGTCCGGCCCCGGCCCGCAGGGCACGGCGTACGGCGGGTTCCGTGTCTCCGAGGCGACGTCCCGGGGCACCGTCGAGGACGATCCGGGCGAGCGGCCTGGTCAGGTCCAGGGACGGCTGCGCGGTGACGGTGACCGCGTCGGCCTCCACCGCGTACAGTCCGCCGTCGTCCGCGGGCACCAGCAGCACACCCGCGACGGCCGCGTCCGCGATGCCGGTCAGCTCCCCGTACAGGGCGCCGTCCTCCAGCCGTACGGTGGGGAACGCGGCGCCGGGAGCGGTGTGGAGCCCGACGGCGAGGGCGCCGATGCGGCGTCCGGACGCCAGCCCGGCGAGCAGGTCGCCGGGCTCCGCGCAGGCCAGCAGCGCCTCGGTGGCCACGACCGCGCTCGTCAGGTACGGCACGGGAGCGACCGCGCGCCCCAGTTCCTCCAGGACGACGGCGGCTTCGCGATGGGTGGCGCCCTGGCCGCCGCGGTCCTCGGGGACCAGCAGGCCGGCGAGGCCCATGTCGTCGGCGAGCGACTTCCACAGGGACAGGTCGTGCGGGGCGTCCGACTCGATGCGGGCGATCACGCCGGCCGCGTCGCAGTGGTCGGTGAGCAGGTCCCGGACGGCGGCGCGGAGCGCCTCCTCCTCCTCCGAGTACAGGAGATCGCTCATCGGGCCAGGTCCTTCCACGCGACGTCCTTGTCGGTGCGCGGCTCGGCCGGCAGGCCGAGGACGCGCTCGGCGACGATGTTCAGCAGGACCTCGCTGGTCCCGCCCTCGATGCTGTTGCCCTTGGAGCGGAGGTACCGGTATCCGGCGTCCCGGCCGGTGAAGTCGACCAGTTCCGGGCGGCGCATGGTCCAGTCGTCGTACAGCAGGCCCTCCTCGCCCCGGAGTTCCACCTCCAGGCCGCTGATCTCCTGGTTGAGACGGGCGAAGCCCAGCTTCATTCCGGCGCCCTCGGGGCCGGGCTGTCCGGCGACGAGCTGCTGGCGCAGGCGTTCACCGGCCAGCCGGGCGACCTCCGCCTCGACCCAGAGCTTCAGCAGCCGCTGGTGCAGATCGTGGGTGCGCAGTCCGGGGCGTTCGCGCCAGGTCTTCGAGACCGGGCCGATCATTCCGCCCTCGCGGGGCAGCCGCATGCCGCCGATGGCGACGCGCTCGTTGTTGAGCGTGGTCTGCGCGACCCGCCAGCCGTCGCCGACCTCGCCGAGCCGGTGGGCGTCGGGGATGCGGACGCCGGTGAGGAACACCTCGTTGAACTCGGCCTCACCGGTGATCTGGCGCAGCGGCCGCACCTCGACACCGGGGTCGGTCATGTCGCAGACGAAGTAGGTGATGCCGCGGTGTTTGGGCACCTCGGGGTCGGTGCGGGCGATGAGGATGGCCCAGCGGGCCAGGTGGGCGCTGGACGTCCACACCTTCTGCCCGTCGACCACCCAGTCTCCGCTGTCCTCACGCACGGCGCGTGTGCCGAGCGCGGCCAGGTCGGATCCGGCACCCGGCTCGCTGAACAGCTGGCACCAGACCTCCTCGCCGGTCCACAGGGGCCGCAGGAAGCGCCGCTTCTGCTCCTCGGTGCCGTACTGGAGGATCGTCGGCGCGGCCATGCCCAGACCGATGCCGATACGGCGCGGATCGTTGTCGGGAGCTCCCGCGGTCTGCAGTTCGGCGTCCACGACGGCCTGGAGGGAACGCGGGGCGCCGAGGCCGCCGAGTCCCTCGGGGAAGTGCACCCAGGCGAGTCCGGCGTCGAAACGGGCGCGCAGGAAGTCCGCACGGCCGGTGTCGGCGGGCGGATGGGCGGCGAGCAACTCCTGTGTGCGGCGGCGCAGTTCCGCGGCGTCGGTCATGCGGCCACTCCCTTCTCCAGAGCGGGCAGCACGGTGACGCGTCCGGTGGTGACACCGTCGGCGACCCGCTGTACGGCGCCGGCGGCCCCGGTGAGCGGGACGCGCTCACTGACCAGCGGCTTGATCGCGCCCCGTGCGGCGAGGTCCGTGAGCTGTTCGTGGCAGTGCCGGACCAGCTCGGGGTTCTTGGTGTTGTACAGGCCCCAGTGCAGGCCGAGGATCGCGTAGTTCTTGACGAGGGCGTGGTTCAGGGCCGGGCTGGGGATGGTTCCGCTCGCGAAGCCGACGACGACGATCCGGCCCTCGAAGGCGACCGCCTTGGCGGACTGGGCGTAGGCCTGTCCGCCGACGGGGTCGTAGATCACGTCGGCGCCCCGTCCGCCGGTGGCCTCCTTCACGGCGGCCACGACGTCCTGCTCGCGCCGGTCGATCACGACGTCGCAGCCCAGTCCGCGGGCGGCGGCCACCTTCCCGGCGCCGCCGACCACACCGATGACGGTGGCGCCCGCGGCCTTGCCGAGCTGCACGGCCGCGCTGCCGACCCCGCCCGCGGCGGCGTGGACGAGCAGCGTCTCGCCGTCCCGCAGACCCGCCCGGCGGTGCAGGCCGAACCATCCGGTCTGGTAGCCGATGTGCAGGGCGGCCGCCTCGGCGTCGTCCAGCGCCTCCGGCGCGGGCAGCAGCGCGGCGGCGTCCGCGACGGCGTACTCGGCGAAACCGCCGTACGGCAGTGCGGGATTGGCGATCACCCGGCGCCCGTCCTCGGTCTCGCCGCAGATCTCGACACCGGGGGTGAACGGCAGCGGGGGCCTGACCTGGTAGTGGCCCCGGCACATCAGCGCGTCCGGGAAGTTGATGTTGGCGGCACGCACCTTCAGCAGGACCTGCCCCTCGCCGGGAGTCGGCGGCGCCACCTCCGCGAGGCGCATCACCTCGCCCGGTTCGCCGAGCTCGTGCACTTGCCATGCCTGCATGCGGGGCCTCCACGGGGCTGTGAACGTCGTGTTCGCCTGACCGGGTCCACCGCATACTAAGCGGTCGCTTGCCTATCAGGGAACAGTCTCGCCCGGCACGCCCGGGCGGGCCCCGCGTCAGCCCCGCCTGGGCCGCGCCCGTACGTGCATCCGCTCCCCCTGCGGGCCGAACAGGCTGAGGAACTCCACGGACCCCTCCCCCGTCGACCCGAACCAGTGCGGCACCCGCGTGTCGAACTCCGCCGCCTCCCCCGCCGCCAGCACCACGTCGTGCTCGCCGAGAACCAGCCGCAGCTTCCCGGACATCACATACAGCCACTCGTAGCCCTCGTGCGTGCGCGGTTCGGGTTCCAGCCGCCGCTTCGGTTCGAGCACCTTGTACGCCTGCAGCCCGCCGGGCTGGCGGGTGAGCGGCCAGTGGGTGCGGCCGTGGCGCACGATCGGCTCGGACGCCCGGATACGCGGATCGCCGACCGGCGGCGCGCCGACCAGCTCGTCCAGCGGCACCTGATGCGCCTGCGCGATCGGCAGCAGCAGCTCCAGGCTGGGTCTGCGCAGCCCGGACTCCAGCCGCGAGAGGGTGCTCACGGATATGCCGGTCGTCTCCGACAGCACCGCGAGGGTCACCTCCCGCTCCTTCCTGATCCGCCGCAGCCGGGGGCCCACATCCGCGAGAACGTCGTCCGCCGTCATCCTGCTATTGCAGGATCGGCAAGCTTGTTTGTCAATGCGGCACCGGCTCGGCGACTGTGGTCGTGGAGGTGGTCACGATGAACGAAACGGACCGCAGCGAGATCTACGACGTGGTCGTCGTCGGCGGTGGAGCGGCGGGGCTCTCCGCCGCGCTGGTACTGGGCCGGGCCCGCCACCGGACGCTGGTCGTCGACGCGGGTGAGCCGCGCAACGCTCCCTCGGCGCACATGCAGGGCTATCTGACCCGGGACGGGATGTCACCGGCCGAGTTCCTGGCGCTGGGACGGGAGGAGATCGCACGCTACGGCGTCGAGCTCGTCCGGGACCGGGTCACGGACGTCACGAGCGACGAGGACTTCACCGTCGTACTCGACTCGGGAGGGGCCGTACGCACTCGGCGGCTGGTCGTCGCCACCGGGCTGAGGGACGAACTGCCCGAGGTCCCCGGAGTCGCCGAGCGGTTCGGGCGGGACGTGCTGCACTGCCCGTTCTGCCACGGCTGGGAGGTGCGCGACGAGCCCTTCGGTGTGCTCGCGTCGAGCGCGATGAGCGTGCACCAGGCGCTGATGGTCTCCCAGTGGTCGAAGGACGTCACCCTCTTCCTGCACCGGGTCGCCGAGGCCGAGCTGTCCGACCTGGACCTGCGACGGCTGGCCGCCGCCGGGGTCGACGTGGTGCCCGGCGAGGTCGCCGGGCTGGTGATCGAGGACGACCGGCTCACCGGGGTGCGGCTGGCCGACGGCACCACGCACACCCGCTCCGTACTCTTCACCGGGCCGCGTCCGGTGCCGCGGACGGGCCTTCTGGAGCGGCTGGGCGCCGAACTGGACGAGACGCCGTTCGGCGCGTATCCGGTGGTCGACCCGACCGGTCTGACCACGGTGCCCGGCGTCTGGGCGGCGGGCAACGCGATCGGCTTCTCCGAGCAGGTGGTGCACGCGGCGAGCGGCGGCTACCGCGCGGCGGCGGCGATCGTCGGCGACCTGCTCATGAGCCGTCTGGACGCCGCCGTGAACGGCTAGGCGTCCGGGCGTCCGGGGTGTGCGGTGCCCGGCTCCGCGTAGCACCATGGCCGCATGCTGCTGTACCGCTTGGCCCGAGTGTCCCAGGAGGTCGCCGCCACCTCGGCGCGGTCCCGGAAGACGGCCCTGCTCGCCGAGCTGTTCCGGGAGGCGGAGGCGGACGACGTACCGATCGTCATCCCCTACCTGGCGGGCCGGTTGCCGCAGGGCCGGATCGGCGTGGGCTGGAAGGCGCTGAGCCGTCCGGTCGCCCCCGCCGCCGAGCCGGTCCTGACCGTGCGCGAGGTCGACGCGCTGCTCACCGGCCTCGGCGGGGTGTCCGGTCCGGGCTCCCAGGCCGAGCGGGCCGGGCTGGTCGGCGACCTGCTGGCCGCGTGCACCGAGGACGAGCAGCGGTTCCTGTCCGGACTGCTCACCGGAGAGGTCCGGCAGGGCGCCCTGGACGCGGTCGCCGTCGAGGGGCTGGCGCAGGCGACCGGGGCTCCGCCGGCCGATGTGCGGCGGGCGGTGATGCTGGCCGGCTCCCTGCAGTCGGTGGCCGAGGCGCTGCTGGCCGACGGCCCGGGGGCACTGGAGCGGTTCCGGCTCACCGTCGGCCGGCCGGTGCTGCCGATGCTGGCGCACAGCGCCTCCTCGGTCGCGGAGGCGGTGGAGAAACTGGGGCCCTGCGCGGTCGAGGAGAAGCTCGACGGCATCCGCGTGCAGGTCCACCGCGACGGCGGCACCGTGCGCGTGCACACCCGGACCCTCGACGACATCACCGGCCGGCTGCCGGAGGTGACGGCGGCGGCCCTGGAGCTGCGGGGGGAGCGGTTCATCCTGGACGGGGAGGTCATCTCCTTCGACGACAGCGGCCGCCCCCGCTCCTTCCAGGAGACCGCCGGCCGGGTCGGCTCCCGGGTGGACGTGGCCGCGGCCGCCCGGGAGGTCCCCGTCTCCCCCGTCTTCTTCGACGCGCTCTCCGTCGACGGACGCGACCTGCTGGACCTGCCGTTCACCGCGCGGCACGCGGAGCTGGCCCGGCTGGTCCCGGAGCCGATGCGGGTACGGCGCGCCCTGGTGTCCGGGCCCGGGGAGGTGGGAGCGGCCGAGGAGTTCCTCGCCGGGGCGCTCGAACGTGGGCACGAGGGTGTCGTGGTCAAGGGCCTGGACGCCCCGTACAGCGCGGGCCGGCGCGGCGCGTCCTGGCTCAAGGTGAAGCCGGTGCACACGCTCGACCTGGTGGTGCTGGCCGCCGAGTGGGGCCACGGCCGCCGCGCCGGGAAGCTCTCCAATCTGCACCTGGGCGCGCGCACGGCCGACGGCGGGTTCACGATGCTCGGCAAGACCTTCAAGGGCATGACCGACGCGATGCTGGCGTGGCAGACCGGGAGGCTGCGGGAACTGGCGGCCGACGAGAGCGGACACGTCGTGACGGTGCGCCCCGAACTCGTGGTGGAGATCGCCTACGACGGTCTCCAGCGCTCCACCCGCTACCCGGCCGGTGTCACCCTCCGGTTCGCCCGGGTGATCCGCTATCGCGAGGACAAGCGCCCCGAGGAGGCGGACACGGTGGAGACCCTGCTCGCCGCACACCCCGGGGTACGCCCGTGAAGGGCTCCCGAAGCGCCGGACTGCTGTTGTTCCGACACACCGGTCAGGGCATCGAGGTGTTGCTCGGTCATATGGGCGGCCCGTACTTCGCCCGGCGGGACACCGGGGCGTGGACCGTGCCGAAGGGTGAGTACGACCCCGGGGAGCCGGCCTGGGAGGCGGCGCGCCGCGAATTCCGGGAGGAACTGGGGCTGCCGCCACCGGACGGCGAGGCGCTGCCGCTCGGGGAGGTCCGGCAGTCCGGCGGCAAGACGGTCACCGCGTGGGCGGTCGAGGCCGACCTGGACCCGGCGACGGTGGTCCCCGGCACCTTCGCGATGGAGTGGCCGCCGAAGTCGGGGCGGATGCGGGAGTTCCCGGAGCTGGACCGGGTCGCGTGGTTCACGCCGGACCGGGCACGGGAAGTGATCGTCTCCGCGCAGACCGCGTTTCTCGACCGCCTGGCGGAGCACTCGCCCTGAGGAGGCCTCCCGCGTTGCGCCGCCCACCGCCGCGCGGGAAGGTCAAAAGGCACAGCCCGTCCCCAGGGAGGTCAGCGATGCACATCGCCACGGTGAATCCGGCGAACGGCGAGACCCTCAAGACGTACCACCCCATGGACGAGGAGGAGCTCGAACGCCGGCTCCAGCTCGCGGAGGCCACGTTCCGCACGTACCGGACGACGGCGTTCGACGAGCGTGCCCGCCTGCTGCACCGGGCCGCCGAGATCCTCGACGAGGACCAGGGGTCCGTCGGCCGGATGATCACCACGGAGATGGGCAAGCCGGTCAAGCAGGCCCGCGCGGAGGCCGCGAAGTGCGCCAAGGCGATGCACTGGTACGCCGACCACGCGGCGGAGCTCCTCGCCGACGAGGAGCCGGACGCGTCCGACGTGAAGGACTCCGGCGCCTCCCGGGTCCTGGTGCGCTACCGGCCGCTGGGCCCGGTGCTCGCCGTGATGCCGTGGAACTTCCCGCTGTGGCAGGTGGTGCGGTTCGCCGCGCCGGCGCTGATGGCGGGCAACGTGGGACTGCTCAAGCATGCCTCGAACGTCCCGCAGACGGCCCTGTACCTGGAGGACCTCTTCCACCGCGCGGGCTTCACCGAGGGCTGTTTCCAGACCCTGCTCATCGGCTCCGCCGCGGTCGACGATCTCCTGCGGGACGAACGGATCAAGGCGGCCACCCTCACCGGAAGCGAGCCCGCGGGCCGCGCGGTCGCCTCCACCGCCGGCGAGATGATCAAGAAGACGGTGCTGGAACTGGGCGGCAGCGACCCGTACGTCGTGATGCCCTCGGCCGACCTGGACCGTGCCGCCGAGGTCGCGGTCACCGCGCGCACGCAGAACGCGGGGCAGTCCTGCATCGCGGCCAAGCGGTTCATCGTGCACACGGACGTCTACGACGCCTTCGCCGAGCGCTTCACCGCGGGCATGAAGGCGCTGAGGGTCGGCGACCCGATGGACGAGGACACGGACGTCGGGCCGCTCTCCAGCGAACGGGGCCGCGACGATCTGGAGGAACTGGTCGACGACGCCGTACGGGCCGGCGCCACCGTGCTCTGCGGCGGCGAGCGCCCCGAGGGACCCGGCTGGTTCTACCCTCCGACGGTGCTGGCCGGGATCGGCCGGGAGATGCGCATCCACCGGGAGGAGGCCTTCGGACCGGTCGCCACGCTGTACCGGGCGGCGGACCTGGACGAGGCGGTCCTGATCGCGAACGACACCGACTTCGGGCTCAGCTCCAACGTCTGGACCCGCGACGAGGCCGAGGTCGACCGGTTCGTCCGGGACCTGGAGGCGGGCAGTGTGTACGTGAACGGGATGACGGCGTCCCATCCGGCGTTCCCGTTCGGCGGGGTGAAGCGGTCCGGGTACGGACGTGAGCTGTCCGGGCACGGAATCCGCGAGTTCTGCAACATCACCACGGTTTGGCAGGGTGCGTGATGTCCGCGCGGCTACGATCCCGACTGTGAACCGCGAAGTGACTCTGCCTCTGATCGTCGACGACAGCGGGACCTTGCAGGTGGCGGCTGCCGATGTCAGCAAGCTGCTGCGTACGGTGGGCGGGCGGTGGGTGCGGCTGGTCGAGGCGGGGGAGGACGGGCTCGACGAGGACACGGTCGCCGCGCTGACCATCGAGCTCGCGAAGCTCGCCGACCGGATCGACGTGGCGTGCATCGCCCACAGCAGCGGGGGTGCGTCGTAGCCGGGTGCCGGTGGGCCGTGGTCGAGCGCGCGGCTCCCCGCGCCCCTAGGTGTGTTCCCCGAGCGTGGCCCAGAACATCGCCTCGTACGTCTGGAGCGCGTGGGCGTACTGGCGGGCACGGGATTCGTTGAGGGATCCCCTGTCCAGGGCGGTCCGCACGGCCTGCGTGGCGGCTTCGTCCAGGGCCGGGGCCGGTTCGGCGAAGAAGTCGAAGAAGGCGCAGGACTCGTCGGCGAAGCCGTAGCGGGTGCGCAGGGCCTCGGCGATCGTCGCGCAGTAGCCGCCCCGGGCGGAGAAGTTGGCGGCGAGGGCCAGGACCACGTCGGAGGGTCCGGCGTTCAGGGCCGGCCAGGCGACGTACG
This sequence comes from Streptomyces sp. SM1, assembly GCF_002910825.1. Taxonomy (GTDB): domain Bacteria; phylum Actinomycetota; class Actinomycetes; order Streptomycetales; family Streptomycetaceae; genus Streptomyces; species Streptomyces okerensis. Next base: position 12,581 of record NZ_NEUB01000829.1, read on the forward strand.
CGGGGTAGGTCTGACAGCCCGGCAGGGGCGCGTAGGTGTCCGCCCGGGTCTCGTCCACACCGCACGCGGCCGTGAAGGTCTTCAGATGTTCCGCCGCCAGGGCCTCGCCCTCGGCCAGGGCGGTGAAGTAGGCGGCCTGCTCCGGGCCGGACCGTTCGGCCAGGTGCAGGAAGGCACGGCGGTCCGCCGGGATCACCCATCGCTGTTCCAGGGCGAGCGCGGCCAGGGCGGACCGGCCGGCCCCGCCGCGGGCGATCAGGGGAACCAGGGGGTTGGACCCCGGGTCGGGGGCGAGTTCCCTGGTGGTCCTCTCCAGCAGTTGCCGGGCCGTGTGTGTCATCGCGTCCTCCGTCGCACCGGTCACACACGAGGGTTCCCCGGAGACGGGGCACGGGTAACCCGGCGGTGCCGTCCGCACCGCCGGGTCGTCCGGTCGGCCGGCCTTCAGCGGATGGGCATGCCCGACAGGGTGCGGGCGATCACCAGGCGCTGGATCTCGCTGGTACCCTCGAAGATCGTGTAGATCGCGGCGTCGCGGTGCATCCGCTCGACCGGGTACTCACGCGTGTAGCCGTTGCCGCCGAGGATCTGGATCGCCTGGCCGGTGACCTTCTTGGCCGTCTCGCTGGCGAACAGTTTGGACATCGAGCCCTCGGCCGCCGTGAACTGCTTGCCGTTGATCGCCATCCAGGAGGCGCGCCACACCAGGAGGCGGGCAGCGTCGATCTGGGTGCGCATGTCGGCGAGCTGGAAGGCGACACCCTGGTTGTCGATGATCGGGCGGCCGAACTGCTCACGCGTGGTGGCGTACTCGAGGGCGACCTCGTAGGCCGCGCGGGCGGTACCGACCGCCATGGCGCCGACGGCGGGCCGGGATGCCTCGAAGGTGGCCATCGCGGCGTTCTTCACCCTTCCCCCCTCTCGGCTTCGCTCGAGCGGGGGGACCCCCATGCCGCCCTTCTTGGCCTTCTCCCGGGCGCCGGCGAGGCGCTCGTCCAGCTTCTCCTTGCCGCCGAGCAGGCAGGAGCCGGGAACGCGCACGTTGTCCAGGATGACCTCGGCGGTGTGCGAGGCCCGGATGCCGTGCTTCTTGAACTTCTGGCCCTGGGAGCAGCCCGGGGTGCCCGGCGGGATGATGAAGGAGGCGTGGCCCTTGGAGCCGAGGTCCGCGTCGACGACCGCGACCACGACGTGGACGTTGGCGATACCGCCGTTGGTGGCCCAGGTCTTGGTTCCGTTGATCACCCACTCGTCCTTGGCCTCGTCGTACACCGCGCGGGTGCGCATCGAGGCCACGTCGGAGCCGGCGTCGGGCTCGGAGGAGCAGAACGCGGCGACCTTGACGTCGTTGGCGTCGCCGTACATCTGGGGGATCCAGGTGCCGATCTGCTCCTCGGTGCCGTTGGCGAGGACGCCGACCGCGGCGAGACCGGTGCCGACGATCGACAGGGCGATGCCCGCGTCGCCCCAGAAGAGCTCCTCCATCGCCATGGGGATGCCGAGGCCGCTTGCGTCGAAGTACTGCTGGGCGTAGAAGTCCAGGGAGTAGATGCCGACCTTGGCGGCCTCCTGGATCACCGGCCAGGGAGTCTCCTCGCGCTCGTCCCACTCGGCGGCCGCGGGGCGGATCACGTCGGCGGCGAAGCCGTGCAGCCAGTCGCGGACCTCTTTCTGTTCGTCGTTGAGCTCCATGGTGAACTCGGCCATGACCCCTCCAGCGGCAGCACACGTGCGTGTTACTTACGGTAACATCGAGTCTGTTACCGGTCGGTAGGAAAAGTCAACTCCTCAGGACCGGTCGGGTATCCCGTTCGATGACCACAAGGCCTTCAGTGTTAGTTTGCGCAGGCGTCACCGAACCAGCACGGGTGGGGAGAGCTCATGGACACCACACAGCGGACCGATCAGCAGCGGTCCGCCGACCGACGCCGGCGCGAGCTGTTGGAGGCCGCCGACCGGGTGGTGCTGCGCGACGGCCCGGGGGCCTCGATGAACGCGATCGCCGCCGAGGCCGGCATCACCAAGCCCATTCTCTACCGGCACTTCGGCGACAAGGGAGGACTGTACGCGGCTCTGGCCACCCGGCACACCGACGCGCTGCTGGATTCGCTGCGGGCCGCCCTGGACGCCCCCGCGGAACGGCGCGAGCGGGTCGAGGCCACGCTGGACACCTACCTGTCGGCGATCGAGGCGCGCCCCCAGGTGTACCGGTTCCTGATGCATCCGGCGGAAGGGACGCCGGGCGACCAGGGCTTCGACGTCGGCAAGCACTCGGCGCCACTGCTGCGGCGAATGGGCGAGGAACTGGCCCAGGTGATCGGGGAACGGCTGGACCTGGGGCCGGACAGCCGGCAGCTGGCCCGGGTGTGGGGACACGGCATCGTCGGCATGATGCACGCGGCCGGTGACTGGTGGCTCGGCGAACGTCCCTGCTCCCGCGCGGAGTTGGTAGGCAGCCTGGCGGACCTGCTGTGGGGGCGGCTCGCGGCGGCCGGTGACAAGGTCGGCGGCCCGGGCTTCTGAGCCGCCCTCCCGGCCGCCCCGGGCCGTGGGCCGCGGCACGGGCGGCCTCGGGGGCGGGCGGTGACCACGCCCGGTGCCGGGGTGTCAGTCCCGCCGGTTCCAGGGAGCGCGGTTCGCCCGGCGCATGAGTCTGCGGTGCCGCCATCCGGTCAGGTGGTCGGCGTAGACACGGCCCTCGACGTGGTCGCACTCGTGTTGCAGACAGCGGGCGAAGAAGCCGGTGCCGTGGACGGTGACCGGTTCTCCGGTCACCGTGAAACCCTCGACGACGGCGTGGTCGTACCGCTCCGTTCCCGCCTCCAGACCGGGCAGGGACAGGCAGCCCTCCGGGCCGCGCACCACCACCCCGTCCGCCTCGACCAGCCGCGGGTTCACCACATGCCCCCGGTGCCGGACGTCCTCGTCGTCCGGGCAGTCGTAGACGAACACCCGCAGCGCCTCGCCGACCTGGTTGGCCGCCAGGCCCACCCCCTGGGCCGCGTACATCGTCACGAACAAGTCCTCCACCAGGCGGGCGAGTTCCGGACCGAAGCCGGTGACCTTCCCGCAGGGCGCGTGCAGTACCGGATCGCCGAGCAGGGTGAGGGGCCTCACGCGTCCCTGGACGCCGGGGATGGAGCCGTGTCGCATGGCGGCAAGGGTACGGTCCTTCCAGCAAAGCCCGTCTCACGATGGTGCCGCGGTTCTGGAGGTCGAACGGATCTCGATAGGCTGAGCTCTCACCACGTGGCCGTCAGGCACAGACGCGGCGCGTACGCAAGGAGGATCGAGAACTGATGGCAGGCAACTCGGACCCGCTCTCGCCGCGGGCCAAGCTGGCCGTGACCGCGGGCAAGGCGGTCGCGGCGGCCTCCCGCGCCGCCGGACGCGGCAGCGGCTCGGTGATCGGCGGCCGGGTGGCGCTCAAACTGGACCCCGATCTCCTCGCCCGGCTCGCCCAGAACCTGGACTGCGTCCTGGTCTCGGCGACCAACGGCAAGACCACCACGACCCGGCTCATCGCGGAGGCCCTGCGGGCCGCGGGACCGGTCGTGTCCAACGCGCTCGGCGCCAACATGCCGGCCGGCATCACCTCGGCGCTCGCGGGCGGCTCGGAGTCGAAGTTCGGCGTCATCGAGGTCGACGAGAAGTACCTGGCCGGCGTGGCCCGGGACACCGACCCGAAGTGCATCGCCCTGCTCAACCTCTCCCGCGACCAGCTCGACCGCGCCGCCGAGACCCGGATGCTCGCGGAGAACTGGCGCGAGGGACTGGCCGGCTCCAAGGCCGTCATCGTCGCCAACGCCGACGACCCGCTGGTGGTGTGGGCCGCGTCCTCCTCCCCCAACGTGATCTGGGTCGCCGCCGGGCAGATGTGGAAGGACGACGCCTGGTCCTGCCCGTCCTGCGGCGGTGTGATGCAGCGCCCGGGCGACGACTGGTTCTGCGGCGAGTGCGGATTCCGCCGGCCGACCCCGAGCTGGGCGCTCTCCGGCGACCACGTGCTCGACCCGCACGGCTCCGCCTGGCCGATCCACCTCCAGCTGCCGGGCCGCGCCAACAAGGCCAACGCCGCGTCCTCCGCGGCCGTCGCCGCCGTCTTCGGGGTGCCGCCGCAGGTCGCCCTGGAGCGCATGTACCAGGTGCAGGCGGTGGCCGGCCGCTACGACGTGGTCCAGTTCGAGGGCCGTGACCTGCGCCTGCTGCTCGCCAAGAACCCCGCGGGCTGGCTGGAGACGTTCTCGCTGATCGACCCGCCGCCGACCCCGGTGATCCTCTCGGTGAACGCGCGCGGCGCCGACGGTACCGACACCTCCTGGCTGTGGGACGTCGACTACACACGGCTGACCGGCCACCCGATCTGCGTGGTCGGCGACCGGAAGCTGGACCTCGCGGTGCGGCTGGAGGTGGCGAACCAGCAGTTCCAGGTCTGCGAGAACCTCGACCAGGCGGTGCAGCTCTGCCCGCCCGGCCGGATCGAGGTCATCGCCAACTACACCGCGTTCCAGGACCTGCGCCGCCGCGTCGGCAACTGACCACGACACCTCAGGGGACTTGAAGTGAGCGACAACCAGTTGCGGGTCGTCTGGATCTACCCGGACCTGCTCAGCACCTACGGCGACCAGGGCAACGCCCTCGTCGTCGAGCGCCGGGCGCGGCAGCGCGGCCTGGACGTGGCACGACTCGACGTGCGCAGCGACCAGCCCATCCCGACCTCCGGCGACATCTATCTGATCGGCGGCGGCGAGGACCGCCCGCAGCGGCTGGCCGCCGAGCGGCTGCGCCGGGACGGCGGACTGCACCGCGCGGTGGAGAACGGCGCGATCGTCTTCTCGGTGTGCGCCGGCTACCAGATCCTCGGCCACGAGTTCATCAACGACCTCGGCCAGCGCGAGCCCGGCCTCGGTCTGCTCGACGTGGTCTCGGTACGCGGCGAGAGCGACCGGTGCGTGGGCGACGTGCTCGGGGACATCAACCCGCAGCTCGGACTCCCCCCGCTGACCGGGTTCGAGAACCACCAGGGCGTCACCCATCTGGGTCCCACGGCCCGCCCGCTCGCCCAGGTGCGCTTCGGCAACGGCAACGGCACCGGGGACGGCACCGAGGGCGCGTTCAACGGCACCGTCTTCGGCACGTACATGCACGGCCCCGTGCTCGCCCGCAACCCGCTGATCGCCGACCTGCTGCTGAAGCTGGCGCTGGACGTCAACGCGCTGCCGCCGACGGACGACCGCTGGTACGAGGCCCTGCGCAACGAGCGGATCGCGGCGGCCCAGCAGCCCGCCTGAGGCGTCCGCGAGCCCGTGGACACCGGGCGTCGGACGGGTCCGGACGGCCCGTCTGACGCCTGCTCCGCACAGGTGAGCGGGGCCGTCCAGCAGGCGGACGCCAGATGCGGGCGAGACCCCCGTAGCCGCTAGGGTGGCGGGGATCGAGCCGGACAGCGCGGTCCGGTCCGGCCCACATCGAGAAGGTTGTTTCGGGCTATGCGCATTGGTGTCCTCACGTCCGGCGGCGACTGCCCCGGCCTGAACGCCGTCATCCGGTCCGTCGTGCACCGTGCCGTCGTCGACCACGGCGACGAGGTCATCGGCTTCCGTGACGGGTGGAAGGGTCTCCTGGAGGCCGACTACCTCAAGCTCGACCTCGACGCGGTGAGCGGCATCCTCGCCCGCGGCGGCACCATCCTCGGCTCCTCCCGGGTACGCCCCGAGCACCTGCGGGACGGTGTGGAGCGGGCCCGGGGGCACGTGCAGGAGCTAAGCCTCGACGCGATCATCCCGATCGGCGGTGAGGGCACGCTCAAGGCCGCCCGGCTGCTCTCCGACAACGGCCTGCCGATAGTCGGCGTACCGAAGACGATCGACAACGACATCGCCGGCACCGACGTCACGTTCGGCTTCGACACGGCCGTCGGGGTGGCGACCGAGGCCCTCGACCGGCTGAAGACCACCGCCGAGTCCCATCAGCGCGTGCTGATCGTGGAGGTCATGGGCCGTCACACGGGCTGGATCGCACTGCACTCGGGCATGGCGGCGGGCGCGCACGCCGTCGTCGTCCCCGAGCGGCCCTTCGACATCGACGAGCTGACCGCGAAGGTCGGCGAGCGGTTCTCGGCCGGCAAGCGGTTCGCGATCGTGGTCGCTGCGGAGGGGGCCAAGCCGAGGGCCGGCACGATGGACTTCGACGAGGGCGGCAAGGACGTCTACGGGCACGAGCGGTTCGCCGGGATCGCCCGGCAGCTCTCCCTGGAGCTGGAGGAACGGCTCGGCAAGGAGGCGCGGCCGGTGATCCTCGGGCATGTGCAGCGCGGCGGGACGCCCACGGCGTACGACCGGGTGCTGGCGACGCGGTTCGGATGGCACGCGGTGGAGGCGGCGCACCGGGGAGAGTTCGGGCGGATGACCGCGCTGCGGGGCACGGAGATCGTGACGGTGCCTCTCGCGGAGGCGGTGGAGACGCTGAAGACGGTGCCGGAGTCGCGGTACGCGGAGGCGCAGTGCGTGCTGTGACCCCCCGGGTCCGGCCCGGTCCGTGAGGCAAGGGTGTTTCGCCGACCCCGGTCACTGGTGTGGCCGGGGCCGGTCGTACTCTGAGTGCGGACGGATTGGGTACAACCTGCACGAAAATGGAGCCGGCGGATGGATCACAGCGGGCACGGCATGACGATGGATCTGCCGCCGTTCACGCTGGGGCGGGGGCTCGCCTGGTCGGCGGACCCCTTCTTTCTCGTCGCGTGTCTGCTGGGGCTGGCGCTCTACGGCTGGGGCGTGGTGCGGCTGGTCCGGCGCGGCGACAAGTGGCCGGTGGGGCGGACCGTCGCGTTCGTCACCGGTGTGCTGAGCATCGGGCTCATGATGTGCACCGCGCTGAACGACTACGGCATGGTCATGTTCAGCGTGCACATGGTGCAGCACATGATGATCAGCATGGTGTCGCCGATCCTGATCCTGCTCGGCGCCCCGATCACCCTGGCTCTGCGCGCGCTGCCGCCGGCCGGGCGGGGCCGCAAGGGGCCGCGCGAACTGCTGCTGATGCTGCTGCACAGCCACTACATGCGGATCGTCACCCACCCCGTGTTCACCATCCCGCTGTTCATCGCGAGCCTGTACGGCCTGTACTTCACCCCGCTCTTCGACTTCCTGATGGGCTCCCAGGTGGGCCACATCGCGATGATGGTGCACTTCCTCGCCGTCGGCCTGGTCTTCTTCTGGCCGATCATGGGCGTGGACCCGGGTCCGCACCGGTCGGGCTATCTGATGCGGATGCTGGAACTCTTCGCGGGCATGCCCTTCCACGCCTTCTTCGGCATCGCGCTGATGATGGCGTCGACACCGATGGTCACGACCTTCGGGAACCCGCCCGGCTCGCTCGGCGTCGACGCGCTGTCCGACCAGAACGCGGCCGGAGGCATCGCCTGGGCGTTCAGTGAGGTTCCCTCGGTACTGGTCCTGATCGCGCTGCTCTTCCAGTGGTACGCCTCGGACCAGCGGCAGGCGAAGCGCCAGGACCGTGCCGCCGACCGGGACGGGGACAAGGAGCTCGAGGCGTACAACGCCTACCTGGCCTCCCTGAACGCTCCCGGGCGCTGAGGTCGGACGTCACCCGCACCGGCACGGACACGTTCCGCGCACGAGAGGTCGCACCACGTGACGTCCGGTCCGTGAGTGCCGTAAAGAGGCGCAACGGGGGCACCATGGAGAGAGCCGAACCATGAGGAGGGTGTTGCGATGCCCGGTACCACGCACGGTTCAACGTCGACGAAGACCATGGGAGTGCTCACCGTAGGCGCGCTGGTCGCCGTGACCGCGTACACGGTGGCGCTCGGCAGCAACGGCTGGCTGTGGTTCGGCTGGGTCGTCCTGGGCCTGATCACCTTGGGAATGGTGGCCACCCGCAGCACCTGAGACAAGCCCGGGGCGGTGGGCCTCATCTCGGGGTGAGCCGCCCCGCCAGGTGCACGCCCGGCTGGTACTTCGGCAGCCGGACGGTGATCTTCATGCCCGCTCCCACGGCTGTCTCGATGACGAGGCCGTGGTCGTCGCCGTAGACCTGGCGCAGCCGGTCGTCGACGTTGGACAGTCCGATCCCGCCGGTGGGGCTGACCTCGCGGGCGAGGATACGGCGCAGCAGGACGGGGTCCATACCGGCGCCGTCGTCCTCGATGACGACGAGGGCCTCGGCGCCGGCGTCCTGCGCGGTGATCTGGATGTGGCACTGGTCGGCCTTGCCCTCCAGCCCGTGCTTGACGGCGTTCTCCACGAGTGGCTGGAGGCAGAGGAACGGCAGGGCGACCGGCAGCACCTCGGGGGCGATCTGCAGGGTGACGGAGAGGCGGTCGCCGAAGCGGGCCCGGACCAGTGCCAGGTAGTGGTCGATGGCGTGCAGCTCGTCGGCGAGAGTGGTGAAGTCGCCGTGCCGGCGGAACGAGTAGCGGGTGAAGTCGGCGAACTCGAGCAGCAGCTCCCGGGCGCGCTCCGGATCCGTGCGCACGAACGAGGCGATCACGGCGAGCGAGTTGAAGATGAAGTGCGGGGAGATCTGCGCCCGCAGCGCCCTGATCTCGGCCTCGATGAGGCGGGTGCGGGACTGGTCGAGGTCGGCGAGTTCCAGTTGTACGGAGACCCAGCGGGCTACCTCCCCGGCGGCCCGGACCAGCACCGCGGACTCGCGGGGCGCGCAGGCCACGAGCGCGCCGTGCACCCGGTCGTCGACGGTGAGCGGGGCGACGACCGCCCAGCGCACCGAGCAGTCGGGGGTGTCGCAGCTGAGCGGGAAGGCCTCGCCGCGGCCGCTGTCGAGGGGGCCGGTGAGGCGTTCCATGATCTCGGTGCGGTGGTGGGCGCCGGCGCCGTCCCAGGCGAGGACCCGATCACGGTCGGTGAGGCACAGGGCGTCCGTGCCCAGCAGGGAGCGCAGTTTGCGGGCGGATTTTCCGGCGGTCTCCTCGGTCAGTCCGGCCCGGAGCGGGGGCGTGGCCAGCGAGGCGGTGTGCAGGGTCTCGAAGGTGGCGTGCTCGACGGGGGTGCCGAGTCCGGCGAGGCTGGTGGGCCGGGCGGTGCGCCGGCCCAGCCAGAATCCGGCGGCCAGCAGGGGCAGTACGGCGACGAGCAGGCCGGCGAGGAATCCGCTCATGCGGACACCTCCGTGCGCCGGTCCTCGGAGCGCAGTTCCTCCGGGAGGTGGAAGCGGGCCAGCACCGCCGCCGTGCCGGGCGGTACGCGGCCGGGGGTGGCCAGTGACACCAGGATCATGGTGAGGAAGCCCAGCGGCACCGACCACAGCGCGGGCCAGGCGAGCAGGGCGTGCCAGGGCCCCGCGCCCGGGTAACCGGTCATGGTCGCGGCGACGGCGAGGAAGGCGGAACCGCCGCCCACCAGCATCCCGGCCGCGGCGCCGGGCGGGGTCAGCCGGCGCCACCAGATGCCGAGAACGAGCAGCGGGCAGAACGAGGACGCCGAGACGGCGAAGGCGAGACCCACCGCGTCGGCCACCGGCAGTCCGCCGACCAGGACGCTCGCCCCGAGCGGCACGGCCATCGCGAGCACGGTGCCGAGCCGGAAGTGCCGTACCCCGCGCGAGGGCAGCACGTCCTGGGTGAGGACCCCGGCGACGGCCATGGTGAGTCCGGAGGCCGTCGACAGGAACGCGGCGAAGGCGCCCCCGGCGACCAGCGCGCCGAGGAGGTCGCCGCCCACTCCCCCGATCATCCGGCCGGGCAGCAGCAGCACGGCGGCGTCCGCGCTCCCGGTGAGGGTGAGCTCGGGGGCGTACAGCCGGCCCAGGGCCCCGTAGACCGGCGGCAGGAGGTAGAAGGCGCCGATCAGGCCGAGGACGGCGACGGTGGTGCGGCGTGCCGCCACGCCGTGCGGGCTGGTGTAGAAGCGGACGACGACGTGGGGCAGGCCCATGGTGCCGAAGAAGGTGGCGAGGATCAGCCCGTACGTGGCGTAGAGCGGGCGTTCCTCGCGGGACTCGGCGCGGGAGGGCGAGAGGGCGTCGTCGGCGCCGCGTCCGGCGGCGGGGACCTCGGCGCCCCGGGCGAAGGTGAGCCGGGTGCCGCCGCCGATGCGGTGGGTCCCGGCGGACAGGCCGACCTCGGTGCCGTCGTGGTCACGGCCGTCCACGGTGCCGTCCACGGTCACGGTGAGCGGCCTGGTGAGCCGCAGGTCGAGGGTGTCGTCGATGCGGACCACCCGCTGTTCGCGGAAGGCGGCCGGCTCGTCGAAGGCGTGGCTGGGCGCGCCGTCGCTCTGCCAGGCGAGGATCAGGAAGAGGGCGGGGACGAACAGGGCCGTGAGCTTCAGCCAGTACTGGAAGGCCTGGACGAAGGTGATGCTCCGCATGCCGCCGGCGCCGACGATGACGGTCACCACGGCGGCGACGATGACCCCGCCGAGCCAGTCGGGCGCGCCGGTGAGGACGGTCAGGGTGAGCCCGGCGCCCTGGAGCTGGGGCAGCAGGTACAGCCAGCCGACGCCGACGACGAAGGCTCCGGCGAGCCGCCGCACCGTCTGCGAGGCGAGCCGGGCCTCGGCGAAGTCGGGCAGCGTGTAGGCGCCGGAGCGGCGCAGCGGGGCGGCGACGAACAGCAGCAGCACCAGATAGCCGGCGGTGTAGCCGACCGGGTACCAGAGCATGTCGGGCCCCTGGACCAGGACCAGGCCCGCGATGCCGAGGAAGGAGGCGGCGGAGAGGTACTCGCCGCTGATGGCGGCGGCGTTGAGGCGGGGGCCGACGGTGCGGGAGGCGACGTAGAAGTCGGAGGTGGTGCGGGATATGCGCAGGCCGAAGGCGCCGACGAGGACGGTCGCGAGGACGACGAGCGCGACGGCGGTGACGGCGTAGGTGTAGTTCACGGCGCTGGCGGTCCCCGGGTCCCTAGCGGTCCTCGACGAGCCGCACGAAGTCGCGTTCGTTGCGTTCGGCGCGGCGTACGTACCAGCGGGCGAGCAGGACCAGCGGGGGGTACAGCCCGAAGCCGAGGACCGCCCACTCCAGGCGGCGGGCGTCCGGGGCGACCGCGAAGACCAGCGGGAGCGGACCGATGAGCAGGGCCAGGACGGCGAACACGGTGAGGCCGGCACGCAGCTGGATCCGCATCAGGGAGCGGACGTAGGTGTGCCCGAGGGTGGTCTGCTCGTCGATCTCGGTGCGCGGCCGGTAGTAGCCGGAGGTGCGGCGGGCGCGACGGGGCGGGCCGGTGACGACCACACGGCGGTCGGTCGGGTCCTGGGGCATGTTCGCTTCCCCCTAGCTCGTGGTCCGGCGCATCAGCAGGTCCCGCAGTTCGCGCGCGTGCCGCCTGCTGACCTGGAGTTCCTCGGAGCCGATCAGGACGCTCACGGTACCGGCGTCGAGCCGGAGCTCGCCGATGTGGCGCAGGGCGGCCAGATGGCGGCGGTGGATGCGCACGAAACCCCGGGAGCGCCAGCGTTCCTCCAGGGTGGACAGCGGGATCCGTACGAGGTGGCTGCCGCGGTCGGTGTGCAGCCGGGCGTAGTCGCCCTGGGCCTCGACATGGGTGATGTCGTCGACGGCGACGAAGCGGGTGACGCCGCCGAGCTCGACGGCTATGTGGTCGGGGTCGGGTTCGTGCACGGGGATGCGCGGGGTGGTGTCGCGCGGTGCCGTCCCGCGCGGGGTGGTGTCGCGCTGCGCGGCGGCGCGGCGGACGGCTTCGGCCAGCCGTTCCTTGCGGACGGGTTTGAGCACGTAGTCGACGGCCTTGAGGTCGAAGGCCTGGACGGCGAAGTCCTCGTGGGCGGTGACGAACACGATGAGCGGCGGCCGGGCGAAGCCGCCGAGCAGCCGGGCCAGGTCGAGGCCGTCGAGGCCGGGCATCTGGATGTCGAGGAAGACGACGTCGATGGCCTCGGGCCCGTCGGGGCCCGATTCCAGCGCGCGGTTGATGCGGCGCAGCGCCTCGGTGGCGTCGCCCGCGCCCTCCGCGCTGCCGATGCGCGGGTCCGCGTTCAGCAGGTACAGCAGTTCCTCCAGCGAGGGGCGTTCGTCGTCGACGGCGAGGGCGCGCAGCATGAACGTGGAGTGTAGGGGTGTTTCCCCCGTGTGGACACGTGCCGCACATGGGCGCCGGCGTCGGGACGTGGTGCGCCGGACGGCCGGCCGCCGCTGGATACAGTGCCCGCATGAGCAGCAGGCCCACGCCGTTCGACGAGCTCGACCGGAAGATCGTCACGGCTCTGATGGCGAACGCCAGGACGTCCTTCGCGGAGATCGGCGCCGCCGTCGGGCTGTCGTCCACGGCGGTCAAACGCCGGGTGGACCGGCTGCGCGAGACCGGGGTGATCACCGGGTTCACGGCGACGGTGCGGCCGGCGGCGCTGGGCTGGCGCACGGAGGCGTACGTCGAGGTCTACTGCGAGGGGGCGGCGCCGCCCCGGCGGCTGGCGGAGGTGGTGCGCAACCATCCGGAGATCGCCGCGGCGATGACGGTCACCGGGGGTGCGGACGCGTTGCTGCACGTACGGGCGCGGGACGTGGAGCACTTCGAGGAGGTGCTGGAGCGGATCCGCCAGGAGCCGTTCATCCGCAAGACGATCAGTGTGATGGTGCTGTCCCATCTGCTGCCGGACAGTCCTGAGGCGGGAGTGACGCAGCCGGCGCCGGACGGCGCATCAGTCGTGCGCTGGGCGACCTGAACACGCAGTGATCCTGCGTGGACACGCAGCTCTTGTTCCTTGTCGTCCGTCCCGGTGGCTTCCTACCGTGGAGACACCCCCTGTCGGCACCGCGTGGAAGCGGAGGAACCCCTCTGTGCCCGGATCCCGTGTGGCGCGCCGGCGGCGCTACCTCGTCTGCGAACCCAGACACTTCGCCGTCCGGTACTCGATCAACCCCTGGATGCGTCCCGACCGTCCCGTCGACCTCCCCCTCGCCCGGCGCCAGTGGCGGACGCTGGTCGACACCTACCGCGACCACGGTCATACCGTGGAGACCGTGAAGCCGGAGCCCGGACTGCCCGACATGGTGTTCGCCGCGAACGCGGCGGTCGTCGTGGAGGGCCGCGTCTTCGGCTCCCGGTATCTCGCGCCCGAGCGGCGCCCGGAGTCGGTGCCGTACGAGGCCTGGTTCAAGGCCGGGGGCTTCGACGTCCAGCACCCGGAGTCGGTGTGCGAGGGCGAGGGCGACCTGGTGCCCGCGGGGCGCTGGATCCTCGCCGGTACCGGGTTCCGCACCGCCCGGGAGGCGCATCGCGAGGTGCAGGAGTTCTTCGGTGTGCCGGTGATCGGCCTGACGCTGGTGGATCCGTACTTCTACCACCTGGACACGGCGCTGTTCGTGCTGGACGAGCAGAACGTCGCGTACTACCCGGACGCCTTCTCGCCGGGCAGCCGTGAGGTGCTCGCCCGGCTCTATCCGGACGCGGTGACCGCCACCCGTGAGGACGCGATGGCGTTCGGTCTGAACTCCGTCTCCGACGGACGCCACGTGTTCGTCTCACCGGAGGCGACGCATCTCGCCGGCCTGCTCGCCGACCGCGGTTATGTTCCCGTCCCCGTCGACCTGTCCGAGTTCCACAAGGCGGGCGGGGGCATCAAGTGCTGCACTCAGGAGATCCGCTCATGACCTCTGTCGTCCCCGCGCGTACGTCCGCCGAACTGATCGGCGCGGAGGAGCCGGTCCTCGCGCACAACTACCATCCGCTGCCCGTGGTCGTCTCCCGCGCTGAGGGCACCTGGGTGGAGGACGTGGAGGGCCGGCGGTACCTCGACATGCTGGCCGGCTACTCGGCGCTCAACTTCGGCCACCGGCACCCCGCGCTGATCGAGGCCGCGCACCGCCAGCTGGACCGGCTCACGCTGACCTCCCGCGCCTTCCACAACGACCGGCTCGCGGAGTTCGCGGAGCGGCTGGCGGCGCTGACGGGACTGGACATGGTGCTGCCGATGAACACCGGCGCGGAGGCGGTGGAGAGCGCCGTGAAGGTGGCCCGCAAGTGGGCCTACGACGTGAAGGGCGTCCCGGCCGATCGGGCGACGATCGTGGTGGCGGCGGACAACTTCCACGGCCGTACGACGACGATCGTGAGCTTCTCGACGGACGAGGTCGCCCGTGCCGGGTTCGGGCCGTTCACCCCGGGCTTCCGGGTGGTCCCGTACAACGATCTCGCGGCGCTGGAGGAGGCGGTCGACGAGACGACGGCGGCGGTGCTGATCGAGCCGGTCCAGGGCGAGGCGGGTGTGATCATCCCGGACGACGGCTATCTCGCCGGGGTGCGGGAAGTGACCCGTCGCGAGGGGTGCCTGTTCATCGCGGACGAGATCCAGTCGGGCCTCGGCCGCACCGGGCGCACGCTCGCCGTGGAGCACGAGTCGGTCGTCCCGGACATGGTCCTGCTCGGCAAGGCGCTGGGCGGCGGCATCGTCCCGGTGTCGGCGGTGGTGGCCCGGCGTGAGGTGCTCGAGGTGCTGCACCCCGGTGAGCACGGGTCGACGTTCGGCGGAAATCCGCTGGCCGCGGCGGTCGGCACGGCCGTGGTGGAACTGCTGGAGACGGGTGAGTTCCAGCGCCGGGCGGCGGAACTGGGCGAGGTGCTGCGCGAGGGTCTTCGGACGCTGACCGGCAGGGGTGTCGTCGGATTCCGCAGCCGTGGGCTGTGGGCGGGCGTGGACGTCGACCCGGCGATCGGTACCGGCCGCGAGGTCAGCGAGCGCCTCATGCGGGAGGGCGTCCTGGTCAAGGACACCCACGGCTCCACCATCCGGCTGGCCCCGCCCCTGACCATCACGGCGGAGGAGCTCCGGGGCGCCCTCGGCACCCTGGAGAAGGTGCTCGCCGGCAACGCCTGAACCGCCCCGCCGTCCCTCGCCGGCCCCGGTGGGGGACGGCATCGCCCTGACGCGTCCAGGGAGCCCCCGCCCGGCTCCAAGGGTGAAGATGGGGACAAGGGGTGGTAGACCACTGTCAGCGACAGAGAGGTCGGCCGTGGGCGGACACAAGGAGCAGGACGGTGCCCGGCAGGGGTACGACGTGGCCGACGCGGCTCCCCTGTTGCTCGATCCGCACGGCATGGTGTCGAGCTGGACCGGTCGCGCCGAACGGCTGCTCGGTACGGCGCGGCCGAGGTGGTGGGCCGGAAGTTCGGGGAGCTGCTGACCTCCGACGACGCCGAGCGGGTGCCGGACGCGGTCGAGCGGTGCCGGTCCGACGGGGACTGGGTGGGGCTGATGACCGCCCTGCACCGGGACGGGCACCGGGTCGCGGTGATGGTGCGGCTCACGCATGCCGTGGAACCCCGGGGCCGTACGTCGCTGCTGGTCCTGCTCTCCGAGCCGGCCGGCTCCGCCGGCCGGGACATGAGCCGGTCCGTACTGGAGCAGATGGTGGCCGGGACGCCGATCGGTATCGCGATCGTGGACACGGACCTGCGTTTCGTGTGGTCCAACGCGGCGCTGGAGCAGTTCGGCGGCGGACCGGCCGAGCGGCGGCTGGGCCTGCGGTTCGCCGACATCCAGCCGGGGCTGAACGCCGATGCCGTCGAGGCGCAGATGCGCCGTGTGCTCGAGACGGGCGAACAGGTGGTCGGTTACGAGCACGTGGGCCGCGTGCGGTCGGCACCGCTGCGCGAGACCGCGCACATGCTGTCCTTCACCCGCCTCGACGACGACCGGGGCAGCCCGATGGGCGTGTACTACACGGTCGTGGACGTCACCGAGGCTCACCGCGCCCGTCAGCGGCTCGCCCTGCTCGACCGGGCCGGCCAGTACATCGGCCGGACCCTGGACATCATGACCACCACGCAGGAACTGGCCGACATCGCCGTGCCGGGGCTCGCGGACTTCGTCATCGTGGACCTGCTGGAGACGGTGCTGCGCGGCGCCGAGCTGCCGCCGGGCCCGCTCAGCGCCTCCGCGCGGGTCCCCCTGCGCCACGCGGGGCACCGCTCTCGGTACGAGGACCTGCCGCGGGGGGAGGTGGAGACCGGGGCGGTCATGACCTATCTGGCGGATTCACCGCCCGTGCGCTGCCTGACCACGGGCCGGTCCTGGCGTCAGGAGCAGCTCGACCCGCTGGCCCTGGGGTGGGCCGGCGGGGCGCCGGGTGACCGGAAGTCCACCTTCCTGGAGCTGGGGCTGCAGAGCGTGATGGTCGTCCCCATCCGGGCGCGGGGCGTCACCCTGGGCGTCACCACGTTCTTCCGCCGCCGTCGCGAGGACCCCTTCGACGCCGGCGATCTCGCGCTGGCCGAGGACCTCGTGTCCCGTGCCGCCGTCTGTGTGGACAACGCCCGCCGCTACACCCGGGAGCGGGACGCCGTACTGGTCCTCCAGCGCAGTCTGCTCCCCCGCCGGCTGCCGGAGCAGGACGCCGTGGAGGTGTCGGCGTACTACCGCCCGGCCGACGAGCTGACCGGTCTGGGCGGTGACTGGTACGACCTGATCCTGCTGTCGGGTGCCCGCGTCGCCCTGGTCGTCGGCGAGGTGCCGGGGCACGGTATCGACGCCGCCGCGGCGATGGGGCGGCTGCGCACGGCCGTACGGACACTGGCCTCAATCGACCTGCCGCCCGAGGAGGTGCTCGCCCATCTGGACGACCTTGCCTCCCGTTCGGCGTGGGACGGCGGCGAGGGGGAACCCGGGGCGGACGCCCCCGGCCGGTCCCTCGGGCCCGGCTGTCTGTACGTGGTCTACGACCCGGTGGGCGGCCAGTGCACGATGGCCGCCGCCGGACACCCCGCGCCGGCGGTGGTGGCACCGGACGGCACGGTCACCTTCGTGGATCTTCCGCAGGGCCCGGCCCTGGGTGTGGGCGGCCCGCCGTTCGAGGCGGTGGAACTGAACCTGGCCGAGGGCAGCACGCTCGCCCTGCACACGGACGGTCTGCTGGCCCGTGAGGGTCCCTGGTCCGCCGATACGGACCGGGAGCGGCTGCGGCAGGCGCTCGCCCGGGCACCGGGGGCCCTCGGTCCGAGCTGCCGGGCCGTCATCGACGCGCTGGTGCCGGCCCACCCGTACGACGACGTGGCTCTCCTGACGGCACGTACCAAGCGTCTCGACCCGGAACAGGTCGCGGTCCGGGACCTGCCGGCGGACCCGGCCATGGTGGCCGAGGCCCGGCGGACGGCCACCCGGCAGCTGTCCCGGTGGGGGCTGGACGAGCTGGTGTTCACCACGGAGCTGATCGTCAGCGAGCTGGTCACCAACGCCATCCGGCACGCCTCCGGGCCCGTCCGGATGCGGCTGATCCGTGAGCGGGCGCTGGTGTGCGAGGTGCACGACGGGGGCGCCACCGCACCCCATCTGCGTCACCCCCGCGCGATGGACGAGGGCGGGCGCGGACTGCTGCTGGTCTCCCAGCTGGCGCAGCGATGGGGTACCCGGTTCGTTCCCGACGGGAAGATCATCTGGGCGGAGCAGTCGCTGACCCCGCCGCCGGAGTGATCCGGTGACCGGCGAGGGACGGCAGCGGTCTTCCGTGCGTGAGGTGCCGGTACGCGCGTCAGGTGCCGGTGCGCGCGCGGTCGAGCCGGGCCGTCCGCTCGACGTTCCGCCGGTCGTCGGGGTCGTCGCTCGGCGAGGCCGCGAACCAGGCGTCGAGGATTTCCCTCAGCAGCGGAGGGGACGTCAGCCGCAGGCTGAGGGCGAGCACGTTGGCGTCGTTCCAGCGGCGCGCGCCGTCCGCCGTGTAGGCGTCCGCGCAGAGCGCGGCCCGTACGCCGGGCACCTTGTTCGCGGCGATCGAGGCGCCGGTGCCGGTCCAGCAGCACACCACCGCCTGGTCGGCCGCTCCGTCGGCGACCTCACGGGCCGCCGTCTCGGAGCAGACCGCCCACTGCGGATCGTCCCCGGGGCTGAGGGCGCCGTGCACGCGTACGTCGTGGCCGCGCTCGCGCAGTTCGGCGAGGAGGGCGCGGGCCACGGGTTCGTCCATGTCGGAGGAGACGGAGATCCGCATACCGCGAGCCTACTCGCCCTCCCTGGCGCGCTGACGGGCGTTCAGCCACCGCGGGGCGCCCGGTGGCTTCCGGTCGCGTCGAACGTGGTGCCGGGCCGCGCCGCCCGGTCCTAGACTGGCACCTCGTGACGTGCCGGATGACCTGCTGGAACGCGGTGGCACTGCCCGTTCGTCAGAGTCGAGGAGCGTGCTTTTGTTCTACTACCTGCTCAAATATGTACTGCTGGGCCCGCTGCTGAGACTGGTCTTCCGGCCGCGGATAGAGGGCCTGGAGCATGTTCCGTCCTCCGGTGCCGCCATCGTCGCGGGGAACCACCTGTCGTTCTCGGACCATTTCCTGATGCCGGCCGTCCTCAAACGGCGCATCACGTTCCTCGCCAAGGCCGAGTACTTCACCGGCCCCGGCCTCAAGGGCCGGCTGACGGCGTTCTTCTTCCGCAGCGCGGGCCAGATCCCCGTCGACCGTTCCGGCAAGGACGCCGGGCAGGCCGCCATCCGGGAGGGACTGGGGGTGCTGGGCAAGGACGAACTGCTCGGCATCTACCCGGAGGGAACGCGCTCGCACGACGGCCGCCTGTACAAGGGCAAGGTCGGAGTCGCGGTGATGGCCCTCAGGGCCGGCGTCCCGGTGATCCCCTGCGCGATGATCGGCACGTTCGAGGCGCAGCCGCCCGGCACGGTGATTCCCCGCATCCACCCCGTGGTGATCCGCTTCGGCGAACCGCTCGACTTCTCGCGTTACGCCGGGATGGAGAAGGAGAAAGCGGTCCTGCGCGCCGTCACGGACGAGATCATGTACGCCGTCCTCTCCCTCTCCGAGCAGGAGTACGTCGACAAGTACGCGGCGGTCGCCAAGGCGGAGGACGCCGAGCGCAAGGCGGAGGAGAAGCGCCGGTTCCCGCGTCTGCCGCGGGGCTGAATCCGCGGGCACGCGGCCGGCGGAGGGCGGCCGGAGTGCTCGGGGCGCCCGCCGTCAGCCGCGTGGCGGAACGAGGGAGGACAGCGCCTCGTCGAGAAGGCGCCGCAGCCGCAGGGCGTCCGGCGCCACGGCAGTCACGAGCACCGCGGGACCGGGAAGCGGCAGGACGGCCGCGCCCTCCCCCAGCTCTCCCGCGGCGACCGGGTTCTCGTCGAACTCCGGTCGCGCGACGACGAGCTGGCCGACGGCCCGGTGCCCGCCGAGCACGGCGGGCCCGTCCCATCCGCCGGGCGCTCCGGGGCCGCAGGCCAGTTCCTGGTCGAGGACGGTTCGCCCCGCGATCCGCACGGTCAGACGGGAGGTGAGCGTTCCCGGCCGCTCTCCGGCCCGCCCCAGCACCTGCTCCTCACGGAACACGAGCCGGGCCCCCCGGGCCAGGCCGATGTCCGTGGTGAGGCGCAGCCCGCTTCCCGTGACGGAGATCAGCTGCTGCGGCAGCCAGTGCAGTTCGCCGCCCGCCCCGACGGTGAGCCGTACGTCGTAGCGCGCCGCGTCCGGGTGCCGGCCCGGGAGCGCGAGGGTGGCGGCGGCCGACCCGAGGCGCAGCCGGGCACCCGGCTCCACGTCCGCCCGTACCGTGAGGCGGTCCCCGCCGAGTGGACCGCTCATCGCGCCGACCAGCAGGACATGCGCCTCGGCCGGGCTCCCCCGGGTCCGTCTGAGGGCCAGTGGCCCGTCGCTCTCCAGCACCGGCAGGCAGGTCCCGCCCCGGCCGTCGGCGCGGGCGCGAATCCGGGCGACGGCCCGTACACCGGCGGTGTTCACACGGTCCACGCGGCGAGCCGCTCCCTCACCCAGTCCGCCACCTCCGTCACCCCGGCCCCGCCGCGCAGCGACTGCAGGACCACGGGGAGACGGCCCCGCCGGCTCCCGGCGTCGGCGGCCATCCTGGCGAGATCGGCGCCGACGTACGGGGCGAGGTCGGTCTTGTCGACGACCAGGAGGTCCGCGGTCGTCACCCCGGGGCCGCCCTTGCGCGGGATGTCGTCCCCGCCGGCCACGTCGATCACGAAGACCTGCGCGTCGACGAGCCCTCGGGAGAAGGTGGCGGTGAGGTTGTCCCCACCGGACTCGACGAGGATCAGATCCAGCGGGCCGGTCTCCTCCTCGAGGTCCTCCACCGCTTCGAGGTTGGCGGAGATGTCGTCCCGGATCGCGGTGTGCGGGCACGCCCCGGTCTCCACGGCGGTGATCCGCTCGGGCGGCAGGACGGCCTCGCGGAGCAGGAACTCGGCGTCCTCGCGGGTGTAGATGTCATTGGTGACGACGGCCAGGGACACCTCGTCCCGCAGGGCCCGGCACAGCGCGGCGACGGTGGCCGTCTTCCCGGACCCGACGGGTCCTCCGAGCCCGATCCGCAGCGCCCGCCGAGAACCGTCGGGCCGCCGGACATCAGCCCCCACGGCACCGGGTCCGAGGGGGGAAAGAGAGTGGTCGAGATGCACAGGGCGTCTCCATCATCCAGCCCGTCCGGCGATGCGAGGACGGGGCCGATCAGGCCGACAGGGGGCCGGGCGCGGCGCCCCCGGCAACGCGACGGGACGATGCGGCGGGGGCGACCGCCCCTACGTGGCGAACAACCGCACCCCCCACCCCGCGTGCGCTTGCGCGGACACCTCCAGCAGCGGAGCGGACGCCGCGGGCAGGACGTCCACCCCCTCCCCGGCGACCCTCCCCGCCGCGTCCACCGCGGCCTCCACCACCGCGTCCGTCTCCGGCGCCAGGCGCGCCAGCACCGCCGTGGCGTCGAACGGATCGAGCCCCAGCAGCCGCACCACCGCCACCGCCGG
>NZ_NEUB01000830.1 GCF_002910825.1 Streptomyces sp. SM1
GGGAAAGCGGCAGGCGGCGCGCGCCCGGGCGCCGGGGGTCGGAACGGTGTTCCGAGGGGAGGTGCGCAGACCGGTCGCCAGATCGGCGAAGGAGAGGAGTGAGCACGGTGACCGTGCCCGGACAGGAGGCGCGGCGTCCGGGAGCGGGGCGCGCGGCCACGGGTGTGACCAGGACCCGGATCGCGTGAGGGCTCCTCGGCCCGGCGAGAACCGAGCGGACGCCGACCGGCTGGGCGGCCCCGACCGGAACTCGGCCAGGGGTCTGCACGGACCGGCTGTGAGGGAGGTGTGACACAACCCCGTTCGGTCGTCGCACCGGTGCGGGCGAGCCGGCGACCGCCGCGGCCGGCCTCGCGAACGCCGGCCAGGAAAGGGAGGTGGCATCGCTGCTGAAGGGCGTGCTCGGCGCGGCCGAGAAGCGCGGGGCGCCGGCTGCCCGGAAGGTGCACGGGGGAGCAGCGGACCGAGGGAAGCACCCCGCTTCCGCGGCCTGTCGCCCGGCGGGCACATCGGCGGACGCCGATGTTCTGCCGCTGACCACCCTGCCGGCATCCGCCCCGGCGTCCCGGGCGGGACGGCAGTCGGGCGGCTCGGTCCCGCCCCGTGGCCGAAGAAGCGGCGAGCCGGGCCGTAGTCGGGGGTGTGAACTGCCGGGACGCGGCCGTGCGGGGCGGACGGAAGGCGTACGGGCGGCGGCTGCCCAACCGGGTGGGGGTGAAGTGGATCAGCCATCGATACGACCGGCGAAGGGAGTGTTTATCGTCAGGCAGACGACTATGATCGGGGCATGTTGCGTCCTGAAAGCTGGTCCAGGCTCGCGGGTGGAAGTCCCGTCCGGGTAGACACCGGAGTGCCCGGTAGCAGGTCCCGGTCCGTCGGAGAGATCCGGCGGGCTGAGCGGGATGTCAAGAGCCCCTTTGGGGGGAGCAAGCGCGCGGGCCGTAGCGTGAAGCGAACCTTGCAGCCTCGTCAGATCTACAGCGAAGAAGCCGAGCCCCTCATGTCAGGGCGAAGGCCATGTCCTGAAGGCCCTGTTCCGGGGTCAGCCTTCAGGGTTCTTCCGGGGTAGGGAGGGCGGCACGTGTGCACAGTCTGGGCCGGAACAGGAGAGACCCGCTCTGACCACGCCTGGCATCAGGCACGAGACCGGACATATAAGCCGATGGTGAAGTCGTCCGGAGGACAGCGGGAGTCCGAGGGGGC